>SXXK01000393.1 GCA_005791255.1 Planctomyces sp. | reverse complement strand
GTGGACAGTGAGTGTGGCGGGGGGCGAGGGGATCTTCGGACAAAATCGGCCGCTCATCTTCGCGGCTTCGCGTGAGCAATCGCACTGCTGCAGTGGCGGGGGGGGGACTGCGGACAGTCGTGGCCGTTCGGTTTTGCGGCTGTGCATGGCACCTGGTCCTGATCATGACCAGCAGCCGCGGGAATGCTGCAGATGCGCAGCGGGCCGTGTTGAATTGCGACCGTCGGGGCGGTAAGTTTTTGTGCTCAGCACATCACTTCTCCCTTCTGCCAATCGAAGTCATTCATGAGCACAGTATCTCGGCGGGCCCTGGTCAGTGTCAGCGATAAAACCGGTCTGGAAGACTTTGTCAAAGGTCTGACCGAGCTGGGGTTTGAGATCCTGTCCACCGGGGGAACTCGCAGGTTTCTCCAGCAGGCCGGTATCCCGGTGATTGACGTGACCAGTTACACGGGTTTTCCCGAGATCATGGACGGTCGCGTCAAAACGCTGCATCCCAAAGTCCACGGTGCCATTCTGGGTCGCCCGACTTTGCCCGGCGACGCGACCGCGATTGAGCAGCACGGCATTATTCCGTTCCAGCTGGTGGTCGTGAATCTGTACCCCTTTCAGCAGACCGTGGCCAGGCCGGATGTCACGTTTGACGAGGCTGTGGAGAACATCGACATCGGCGGACCATCGATGGTTCGTTCAGCGGCCAAGAATCATGCTCACGTCGCCATTGTGACTCAGCCGCAGCAGTATGCCGAAGTGCTGCAGCAGCTGCGTTCCGGTGCGCTGGATGAGGCGTATCGCCGACGACTGGCGGCAGCGGCATTCGAAATGACGGCCACCTATGACCGTGCCATCAGTGACTATCTGGCAAAAGTGGTCTCAGACAATTCCGAAAGCAGTTTTGGTCCGCGTCTGACGCTGTCATTCCGTCTGCAGCAGACTCTGCGTTACGGCGAGAATCCTCATCAGCGCGCCGCCTTTTACGTCGAGGATCACCCGACCCCTGGAACACTCGCAACAGCTCGTCAGCTCAACGGCAAGGAACTGTCCTACAACAATCTGCTGGATCTGGATGCGGCGCGCGCTGCCGTGCTGGACTTCCGCCAGCCCGCTGCCAGTGTGATCAAACACAACAATCCCTGTGGTCTGGCCATTGCCGAAACGCTGGCCGACGCCTTTCACAAGGCTTACGAGGGTGATCCGGTCAGTGCCTTCGGTTCGATTATCGGCCTGAATCGGGTGGTTGATGCGGCTACGGCTGAAGCCATGTGTGCTCCGGGTCGCTTCATCGAAGCCGTGATTGCTCCGGGCTACGACGCCGACGCCCTGGAAATACTCACCACAAAACCGAAGTGGAAGGCCAATGTGCGTCTGATGCAGGTGGAATTCACGGACGCTGACCGCGGTGCTCCGGATTACCGTCGCGTCAGCGGTGGCCTGCTGGTGCAGGATCGGGACGACCTGCTGCAGAGTGATGCAGGCTGGCAGGTTGTCACAAAGCGGGCTCCTTCCCAGGCCGAGCTTGCCGATCTGAAGTTTGCCTGGGCAGTCTGTCGGCATGTGAAGTCGAACGCGATTGTGTTTGCGAAGGACGGGATGCTGCTGGGTGCCGGTGCGGGCCAGATGAGTCGCCTGGATTCGTCGATGATCGCGGCCTTCAAGGCGGGCGAACGCAGTCAGGGCGGGGTGGTGGCTTCGGATGCCTTTTTCCCATTCCGCGACGGCATTGATGCCGCAGCAAAAGCGGGAATCAGGGCAGCCATTCAGCCGGGTGGGTCGAAGAATGACGCGGAAGTGATTGCCGCGTGTGACCAGCACGGCATAGCGATGATGTTTACCGGGATGCGGCATTTCCGGCACTGAAGTCCGGCAGCGGTTCCCACAGGATGCGCAGTCCGTTCAGTACCACCAGCACGGTGCTGCCTTCATGCCCCAGAACTCCCAGCCACAGTGGCAACTGGAAAAACGTGGCGATGACCAGCGCTGCGATCATGGCGAAGGCGAAGATCATGTTCTGTCGCACTCGTCGCCGGGCCTGTCGACTGATCCAGACAGCCAGTGGCAGTGATTTGAGGTCATCACGCATCAGGACGACATCGGCCACTTCGAGTGCGACATCCGTACCGGCTCCTCCCATTGCGATCCCGATGTCGGCAGCGGCCAGAGCGGGAGCATCATTGACGCCATCTCCGATCATGGCGACCGTGTTGCCTCCGGCGGCCAGCAGTCCCAGCTGGACGACTTTCTGATCGGGCAGCAGTCCTGCTTTGACATCGTCGGCGCCGAGGCGGGCGGCGACGGCCCGGGCCACTCGCTCATGATCCCCCGTCAGAATCACTCGTCGCCGCACCCCCAGCGAGTGCAGAGCCTGCATGGCCGCCGGCGCTTCGGGACGGAGCTGATCGGCGACTCCGACGACCCCGTACAGTCCCGGAACAGCCGTATAGACAAGCAGAGCGGTCTGCCCCTGTTCGCGCATGCGGCTGGCGTTGCTGATCAGATCTGCGGGAAGCTGCAGGTCATGGCTTTCGAACAGCCCTTCCCGGCCCACGCCGACCCATGTGCCTTCGACCTGCGCATGGACGCCGAGGCCCGTGTGGCTGTGGAATTCCACCAGCGGTCCGGGGGGTGCTGTGAGCTGTCTGCTGGCGAGCTCTGCGAGGATGGGGACTTTCAGCGGGTGTTCGCTGTGGTCTTCCACAGCAGCGGCCAGTCGCAGCAGTCTGTTGGCATCGGCAGCGGGAGGCGTCCAGAATTCGGCGACCGCCGGTTTTCCCTGCGTGACCGTGCCGGTTTTGTCAAAGGCCATGACATCAACCTGACCCAGCTGCTCAAGGAAGACCCCGCCTTTGAACAGAATGCCCTGCCGACCGGCGCGGGCGATGGCGGACAACAGGACGGCCGGAGCACCGACAACCACGGCACAGGGCGATCCTGCGACCAGCAGGACCATGGCATGATAAAAGGCGTGCTGCCAGGAATCGGCCTGCAGCAGCCATGAGCCGAGAAAGACCAGCATTGAGCAGGTGAGTACACCGATCACGTAGGGCTGCTGCCACGATTCGACGAATCGCTGCGACGGTGTCTTTCTGGACTGTGCTTCCTGCACCATGTGCACGATACGTTCGAGCGTGGTGTCCTGGACGGCGCGAGTCATTCTGACGACGACGCTGCCCTGGCCATTCAGCGTGCCGGCGAACACCGCATCACCGACAGTTTTTGAGATCTGTTCGCTTTCGCCGGTGAGAGTGGATTCATCAGCCCAAGATGTGCCTTCGCTGACCTGGCCGTCAACGGGGAAGCGTTCGCCCGGGCGAACTCGCAGCAGACAGCCAGGCAGCAGTGAATCGACCGGCACGATAACTTCGCCGCCATCGCGGAGCAGGGCGGCTTCAGCGGGTCGCAGAGCAATCAGGGATTCGATTGAGCGAGCGGTGCGCCAGGTGGCGAATGCTTCGAGTGTACCGCTGAGAGAGAACAGGGACAGCAGGATGGATCCTTCGAGCCATTCTCCGATCAGTGCCGCGCCGCCGGCCGCCAGCAGCATCAGCAGGTCAACATTCAGAGATCCTGCGCGGAGAGAAGTGAAGGAATTTTTGAGCGGGATGATGCCCCCGGCAAGACAGGCGGCGGCAGACGCAGCAGCAGCCGCGGCCGGCAGACCGCTGAAATGGAAGGCACCCGCCGCCGCAGTGGCAGCCGCACACAAAGCCGTGGCAACGGCAGCAGCAATGGGTGGCTGTGCCTGCGAACGAGTGGCATTTGGCTGAGCGGACTGCACGAAGCCGTCTTTCCGGAAGAGTTGCTGAGATACAGCCGGGAATCTGCCGGCATTCTACCCGTCCGGACCATGACAGTCAGGCACTTTTGCGGAAAGAATCGCGACCGTCGATGATTGAGTTGGCGTCGAAACGCTTGCCGAAATATCGAGCAATGGCTCCAGGATCCGCCAGTACCTTTTCAGCACTTCCGGACACCAGTACCTGCCCATCACAGATGATGTATGAACGATCGGTGATCGTCAGGGTTTCGCGTTCCCGATGGTCCGTCAGCAGGATGGAAATTCCACTGTCCCGCAGCCGACGAATCACGTCCTGAATCTCGTGAATTGTGACCGGGTCAATCCCGGTAAACGGTTCGTCCAGCAGGATGATGGCGGGGTCACTGGCCAGTGCCCGGGCAATTTCCAGTCGTCGCCGTTCACCACCTGAGAGCGACCCGGAACGCTGTGCACGCCTGGCCCACAGCCCAAACTCTTCCAGCAGCTCCCTGCAACGAGCTTCGGCAGCGGCCCGCGTTGTATCCCGGAACTCCAGAATCGCCAGAATGTTCTGCTCAACGGACAGGTGTGAGAAGATCGAGGTATCCTGGGGCAGGTAGCCCAGTCCGTGACGCGCCCGCAGGTACATCGGCCAGCTCGTGACGTCGACGCCACGCAGCAGAACCCGCCCCTGCGTCGGCGCAATCAGACCACAGGCCATCCGGAAACTGGTGCTTTTACCGGCGCCATTGGGGCCCAGCAGGCCCACCACTTCGCCCTCGTTGACGTAAAAACTGACGCCATCCACGGCTCGCTTGCCGGGATAGTCCTTAACCAGACCTTCACACTGCAGAATTGCCATGCGAGCATCCCTTCTCGACGGGCTTCAGCGAATCAGCTTCATCCGGGAAAAGTTCGGATAAAACGGAAAACTGTACAACGGATATTCATCGGCATTCAGGCTGCGATCGCCACTCCTGTGCGACAGTACGGAATATCCGCGACCATCGTTCAGGAAGGGCACCCCATGCGGCCAGAAAATAAACATGGCTTCGCCAATCAGGTCCTGGCGACGAACCGCAAAACGTTTGCTGGTGACAGCTCGCAACGGCCGGCTGAAATAATCAAACAGTCGACTGTCCTTGCTGGCCGGCGAATTGTCACCAAGCATCAGATACTCATCCTCGGCCAGCGTGAAATTCAACCGACTGCCATAACGTGACTGCAGTTCCTCGCGAGCCGCGGCATAACGCGAACCATAGACCGCCGGCGTTCTGAGCAGCCCGCGCCAGTCATAGCCCGGATTCCCGACTTCCCCCACCGTGATCGCCGCAAAATCACCATACGCTGATCGATCCATGGGATCCGGAGTCATCCCGTTGTCCGGTTCCGTCACCACAGTGTCACCACGGTAGTACAGGTCGCGACTGATTCTGAGATTTGAAACGGCGCCTGTGAGCCCACTGGCGGCAATGCCGGCCGGAGCCAGATCGCGGATGGTCGGCAGATTCAGACCCTCAGTCACCAGTTCGGCCCGCTGCTGCAGTTCAACAGCAGTGCCGTCAACGGACAGCGTCAGGCGGTCGTCGACGCTGGCAAACGCCAGCTGCCAGGAACCCGTGCCGGAAACGGGGCAGGTGCCCGTCGCAACGATGGTTTCCACAGGTGCACCGGCAGCCTGATGCGTAAGTGCAACCAGCTGAATGCTGCCGGTTTCAGGCTGCAGGCGACACTGCACCGTCCGCACGCCCTCTTCCAGCTCCAGCTGCAGCAGAGCTCCGGCCTGCACCTGATCAAGCTGCAGGGAACATTCGAGCGTCAGATCATTGGTCCAGAACATTTCCTGATCCGGGTAGTTGGGCGTTTCCGGATTGAAGCCACAGAAATCTGTCACCAGCTGCGGCTGCAGCGGTGATTCAATCTGCGCGTTTTCGTCCACCGCCTTCCAGTGCTCCCACGATGGAATCAGATGACGGTAACGCAGCCACTGCAAAGCACCGGCCGGGGCAGACACTTTGTACGAGCGACCGGTGTCAGCAGCCTGCCACGCATTCTCTGCAGCCGGCCAGCCGGCAATGTCCGCCGCGGCAGCGTTGGGAATCGAAGGCACCCAGCGCTCTTCCGCACCCGCCTGCAGCAGCTTCGTCGGTGGCAGACTGTCGTCGTACACAATCTGCTGAACTTCCTGCTGCTTTTTCAGGTTCGGCTTTCGCTGAATCACCCAGGGCTGGTCGGGAGCGCTGCGAGCATAAATATCGCCCTGACGAATCTGCACAGTCTCACCAGGCATACCCACCAGACGCTTGATGTAGTTGATGTGCGGCTCTTCCGGGTTCTTGAACACCACAACATCAAATCGCTGGTAATCCGACACCTGCTTGTTGACCACGATGCGGTCACCGTTGAAGACCGGGGCCGTCAGCACGTTGTTGCGGTAACGACAGTTCGGACAGTGCGACGTGGCGATCCGCTGCAGCAGCTGACCGCTTTCCTGATCCACCTCCTGACTGGCGCCAATCGTGTAGTCCAGCCCGCAGCAGTCGCAGTGCACTTCCTTGTGGCGTCCGTACAGCGTCGGTGCCATGGAACCAGTGGGAATCACAAAGGCCTCGGCTTCAAAGGTCTTGAAGATGAAGGCCAGAATGAACGCGATCGCCACAGCCTCGATCGTGTCGCGAATACTTTCTTCGCGAGTCATCTTCGGGGCGGCCTTGCCGGCTGCATCGCTGGTCGTGCTGGTGGGACTGGCGGTCATAGGAAATTCGTGTTCATGCGGGGGTCTGCGTTTGTGACGCCTTCAGTCAATGAATGTACCGGATTCGTTCCCAGTCAGGTATCCGGATTCGCCATTCCCGTCCGGCGAACTGCAGAATCGCGGGTTTTGACGGTAAATGCACCAGAAACGGTTTGCCAACCAAAAACGCATGCGGAACCACCGGTTTTTCCCAGTTGCGACTGTCCGATGATACCGGACTGTTGTCGCCCTGTACAAAATAACAGTTTTCGGGAATGACGTAATCACTTTTGACGGCGTTGCGGCGACGTCCGGGTGTGTAGAAGACGTCCCGATACATATTGAGGCGGGTGACGTTTGCGGAGCCGCCGGAAATTCCGAGTGCCCAGCGTTTCTGGCGTTCGATCAGCAGGCTGATCCCGGCGGCGCGAGCGGGGTCCGGGCGGTGATCACCGACGGGTGCAGCGGAAGCTTCCACGGGTTCGTCGGGAGGCTGAGCATGCTCCACGGCAAGTTCCGGGAAGGGCATCTGACCGTTGATGCTGACGGCAATCTGCTGATCGAAGCCGGAGGCAATGAGGTGCACGGACTGTCCGTCGCCCGCCGCATAGGAACCCTGCTGCAGTACTGTCTGCTGATCGAGTGACAGGAGCGTGGCGGAGTGACTGGTGGTATCGAGAGTCAGTCCGAAGATTTGATTTCCTACGGGGATGCGGACGTGGATGCGGGCGGGTGGCTGCTGCCATTGGATTGTGGTGTCGAGCATGAGGTCACTGACGACGAATTCGGGTGAGGCGACCAGTGAGTTGTAGCCGTAGCGATCGGTGACTGGTGCAAGGTGTGAGAGAGCGGCGAGGCGGAAGACGGCGTTTCGGAATTCGCTGCTGGTGGCATTTCGCACGAGGTCCCGCTGCAGCTCGGCCGGCATGACTCCTGTACACTGCAGCACTTCACGTTCGGCGTCGTAGTGCAGCTGAGCGGACCAGGCGATGGGAACATCGCGAAAGCGGTTCAGAAAATCGCTCCAGTCGGGCTCTGCGGCCGCGTGAGTCAGGGGTGTTTCGGCAAGATGTCGGCCTCCGGATGGTTTCCAGTAGTGGAAGCGGATCCAGGCGGGTTCTGCAGGGAGGCTGGCGGCGGGGGAGTGCGTGTCTGCGGGGGGTGCTGAGTACTGCAGCGTATTCTGCTGCAGTTTCCAGTGCTGATCGAGGTCCCAGGGCAGCTGCCAGTCCGGGTGTTCGGAGTCGGGCAGCTGCAGACTGCAGACGGGGATGCGGAGGTCGAGCTGAGCGGCGAGTGATTTGCGGGCGATCTGCCCATTGATATGCACATCACCGGCTTTGATGCGGATGGTTTCGCCGGGCAGCCCGACGACGCGTTTGACGAATGCTTCCCCGGGGCTGGCGGGGTTGCGAAAGACGACTGTTTCCCAGCGTTTTGGAGAGCGGATATCGAAGATGTGTTTATGGACCAGCAGCTGATCGCCGTGGTTATTGGGCAGGTTTGAGACATCGATACCGGATTGTCCGCAGTTGGGGCAGGTGGCCAGTCGGCGTGGTCCGGTGGGTTCCTGGATTGTGCCGAGGCTGCCGGGAGTGGATTCGTCGAAGGCGACTCCGAAGGCGAACACGAAGCGGCAGGACGGGCAGTGGACGCGGCGATGAAAACCGTACAGACCGGGGGCCATGGAGCCGGTGGAGATGAGGTAACCTTCGAGGACGAAGGTGCGGAGCAGAATGACGGCAACCACGAATGCCACGGCGAGATCGACCGCGGTTCTGCAGGATCGGATGGCGGAATCGGGCGGGGTATTCATGCGTCCGGAGAATAACCAAAATCGGATTTCGTGGAAATTGCCAGTTTTCCAGTGAAAAAGGCTCTGAAAACCGATGTTTTGGCAGGGCGTGGCGGGGTCCGGGGTTGGACAAAGTGGGTGTTACCGCAGAAATTTGCGGGATTCGGTGTCGAAACCGGGTGTATTTCTGTTGTAAAGTGGTGTGTTTTCTGTTGATCTGGGGTGTTACAGATCAGATTGCAGCCGATATCCGGACAGGTGTCTGGTGCAGTCGGATGTGTATTCCGGTGTTAACGCAGTGGCCGTTGTGCCTGCGGAGAATCAGCAATGGCGGGTAGTTCCCGGGGACTTGTGGTCGCGTCGATGGGTCTGGCTGCACTGATGGCGCTGCTGGCGGTGGCGGATTTTGCGACCGGGGTGCCGTTTGGCAGTCAGACTGTATTTGACATCATGTTCATTCTGGCGGCTGCCCTCGTGATTTACATGGGCGTCAGCTGCCTCAAGGATGCTCGATAGACACCGCAGCACTGTCCGGACAGGGAGGTCTGGGGCTTTGGCGACGTCGCTTCATCAGCAACTGAAGCAGCAGTATGTTCCGGACGAAGCGCGTCACGAGCAGACTTTGGCTGGCTATCGCATTGACGCCATTGACGGTCGTGGCCGTCTGATTGAGGTGCAGTGTGCGTCGCTTTCGGCGATTCGCGACAAGATTCGGGTACTGGTGGCCAATCATCAGGTGATTGTGGTGAAGCCTTTGGTGGCTCGTCGCCAGGTGGTGACTCTGAACCCCGCCGATCTGACTCCGCTGCGTTCCCGTTACAGCCCGCTCCGTCAGACTCTGGCCCATGTCTTTCAGGAGCTGGTGCATTTTTCGGTGTTTCCGCATCCGCGACTGCGGCTGGATGTGGTCCTGACGGAGCAGCAGGAGCTGCGTCTGCCGCCAACTGAGCGCAGCAGCTGGAAACGCAAATACAGTGTCCACGATCGGGTGCTGGTCTCTGTGCAGCGGAAGATCAGTCTGAAGACGGCTGCCGATCTGTGGCAGGCACTGGAACCGGATCTGCCTGAGTCATTTACGACGGCCGAGCTCGCGGCAGCGTGCGGCATGCCCCGCTGGCTGGCTCAGAAGGCCGCCTGGTGTTTTCGCCGCATGGGTCAGCTTGAAGTGTGCGGCAAGCGCGGGAATTCGATTGAGTATCGGCTGTCAGCGGGACCGAAGCGGCGTCGGCGAGCCGGCTGAACACCGGCGAAAGCTGCCGGACAGCCGGGGCACGCGTGCTTCCTGCGGCATAACCGGCAGCAGTTCGGTTCGCAAAGAACCCTGAAACGTGGGTGATTCCGGACTGTGATCGAATCCCGCCTTGAGGCAGTATCGGACGAGGGCGTACAGTTTCCAGTCCTGCCGGTGATCTGACTGCGGGTTTGGTTTTTTGGACGGGGCTCAGGATGTCGTCTGCATCGAAGGTGCTTGTGCTGAGGTCAATGGTCGCTGCCACACTGGCGCTGGGCAGTCTGCTCACAGCGCTGATGTTTCTTGTGACAGGGTGTCAGACGGTACCGGTCACGGAGCGTCGCAGGCTGCTGGTGACATCGGAGGCCAGCGAGAACGAGATGGGGCTGACGGCTTATCAGGACGTACTGAAGTCTGAGCCGGTCACGAAGAACGAAAAGTATCAGGAGCTGGTGAAGCGGGTTGGGCAGCGGATTGCCGCGGTGGCTGACCGCCCGGATTTCAACTGGGAATTCAACGTGATCGAATCGAAGACTCAGAACGCCTTCTGCCTGCCTGGCGGCAAGGTGGCCGTCTACACGGGTTTGCTGCCGGTGTGTCAGGATGAGGCGGGGCTGGCCGTGGTGATGTCGCACGAGGTGGCGCACGCGATTGCCCGACACGGTGGCGAACGCATGACGTATCAAACGGCGCAGAATCTGGGCAAGACCGCCGTGGGCATGGTGCTGCAGAAGCAGGAAGAGCAGAAGAAGCAGATTGTTCTGACGGCTTACGGTGCAGCGTCGCAGTATGGAGTCATTCTGCCGTACAGTCGCAAGCATGAGCTGGAGGCGGACCACATTGGATTGCTGCTGATGGCGAAGGCCGGGTATGACCCCTCGGTGGCGCCGGGGTTCTGGGAGCGATTTTCGTCGCTCAAGCAGGGAGACGCTCCGATGGAATTCCTGTCGACGCACCCCTCCGACGCCCGTCGTGCGACGGCGCTGCGTGAGCTGCTGCCGACGGCGATGCAAAGTTATGAGGCGGCTGCAGAGAAGTACGGTATTGGTGAAGCCATTCCCCAGTAGTTCTTAAGCGTCGATTTGTAACGGCTGTGCAAACCTCCTCCGGGTTTCTCTGATTTTCTGCCCGGTTTGCAGCATGCAGGGATGTTCCCCGGGGCGCCGCGGCTAGAATGCAGCGGTGTGGTTCGGTCAACGACTGCGATTGCGGCCTGGTGGGTTCTGCAGCGGAGCGGGCGGTGGGTCAACAACTGGTGCAGCGAATTCTGGCGAATGTTGAGTCTGCGGTGCTGGGCAAAACCGAGGTCGTGCGGCTGTGTACTGCCGCACTGCTGGGTGGTGGCCATGTCCTGCTTGAGGACGCTCCGGGGCTGGGAAAAACATCTCTTGCCAGGGCTCTCGCAAAGACTCTGGGCTGTCAGTTCGTCCGCATGCAGTTTACTCCGGACCTGCTGCCCAGTGACCTGCTGGGTGCTGCAGTGTATCGTCCGGCGACCGGTGATTTCGAATTTCGTCCGGGGCCGATTTTTACCAACGTCCTGCTGGCTGATGAGATCAACCGCACCACGCCTCGAAATCAAAGTGCGCTGCTTGAGGCGATGAGTGAGCGACAGGTGTCTGTGGAGGGCGTGACACATCCACTGCCCCAGCCGTTCCTGGTGATTGCCACCCAGAATCCGCGTGAGTTTGAGGGCACGTACCCACTGCCCGAAAATCAGCTCGACCGTTTCATGATGTGCCTGAGTGTGGGATACCCGGAGCGACAGGCGGAACTTGAGATTCTGCAGCGGCATCGCACCGGCCAACCGGTGGAATCACTGCAGCCGGTGGCTTCCGCTCCTGAAATTCTGGCACTGCAGCGACAGGTGCAGCAGGTGCGAGTGGATGATTCGCTGGCCGGCTACATGCTGGACCTCGCCGAGAGAACTCGCAATCACCCCGAGCTGTCGCTCGGCGTGTCCACTCGCGGTGTCCTTACCTGGTACCGTGCTGCTCAGGCACTGGCGTTCATGGACGGCCGGGAGTTTGTCATTCCGGATGACATCAAGCGGGCAGCGGTGCCGGTTCTGGCGCATCGCCTGGTCAGTCGCGGGATGCTGGCGGAGGGCCAGCGGCAGCGGTGTGGTCAGATTGTGCAGGCGCTGATGGATACTCTGCCGGTCCCGGCCTGAGGCCGCAGTGTGGCAAGGCTGCCTGCCTGACGCTGCAGGCTCAGGATTGTGTTCTCTGCCACGGTGGAGTGTGCTGACCGACGAGTGTCGTGATATTTTCGGCACATTCGTGCTTGCGTCAGGCGAATTGTGATGTATACCCATGGGTGATATGCTGTTGCATGCATTAACTTTATGAGACATCGCACCCCGCGGGGAGGCTCCCGTGCCGATTGGCATCATTCCTCTTGTCGATTACGCGTTCAAGATGATGCTGGGCAATCAGCACCATCCAGGGGTTACGATCCATTTTCTGAACGCGGTGCTGGCAGGCAGGCACCGCATTACTCGAATCGAATTCGTCAATCCGATTCAGTTGAAGCGCGGTGCGGATGACAAGCTGTGTATTCTGGATATTTTGGCAGTAGACGACCAGGCACGGCGACTGAACATCGAGGTGCAGATTGCGCTGCCGGCAGGGATGGCGCAACGGCTGGTTTACTATGTTTCGCGGACCTTCGTTGATCAATTGCAGGAAGGTCAGAACTACACTGAGCTGCGGCCTTCGATCTGCATCTGTGTGCTGGCGGGTCAGTTATTTGTTACACCGCCGGCTTTGCATCTGGATTTTCGGCTGCGGGATCATGAGCATTCACTGACGCTGACTGATGATCTGCAAATTCATCTTTTGCAATTGAATCATCTTCAGGTGACTGAGGAAACGGTGTATACTGCCACTCCCGTGGAGCGCTGGGCGTGGTTTCTGCGGCACGCGGAAGAACTGACATCCGCCCAGGTGGCCAGACTTTTTCCTGACAAGGAATTCTCAGAGGCGGCAGAGGTTCTTGAAATGATTGCTCAAACCCCGCAGCACCTGGTGGAGTACAACGCGCGTCTGAAAGCTCAGCGTGACGAGGAGGCTCGTATTTTGTATGCCCAGCAACAAGGCAAAGCCGACGGTCGGGCAGAGGGCCGGGCAGAGGGTATCGATATTGGGATCGAACGTGGCGTATTGATTGGCCGGATTACTCTGCTGCAGCAACTGCTGCAGCTGCCTGCCGGGAACGAGCAGTTGTTTGCAGAGTGCAGTATCGACGACTTGCACCGCATGTCGACAGAGCTGCAGCAACGGTTCAGCGCCGGGCGTACCTGAGGCCTTGCCTCGCAGTGCTGTCGTCGGGCACCAGTCCTGTTCGGCTCGATCTGTCCTGACCAGGCGGTCTTTGACCGTCGGCAATTCGGGTTCGTCAGTCGGCGATGGGCATACGAATGCGGGGCCCGCGGAGAGAATCGAGGCAGTCGATTTCGTTGTCGGCGGCCTGCAGGCGTCCTTCAGCTGCGCGGTGCGTCAGGATCACCAGCCGGGCGACTCCGGTGCCATCCACGGAATCTTCGGTTTCGTCCTGTCTGACGCTGCTGATGCTGATGCCATGTCGTCCCAGAACGTGGGCGATGTCGGCCAGCACGTGCGGTCGGTCAGCCACATTGAATCTCAGGTACTGTCGCCTGGCGATGTCAGCGGATGGGTGCAGTGGCAGCGGATTGCGCTGCTGCAGTCGCAGCAGTGCCTGGAATGTGCAGGCGGCGCGACCCGTGACGCAGTCGACGAGGTCGGCGACGACAGCGGAGGCCGTGGGCATACGCCCGGCGCCGGCGCCCGCCAGCTTCAGCACTCCCACGGCATCGCCTTCAATGGCTATGAAGTTGTGCGCTCCTGAAGTCATGGCAATCGAACGGTCTGCTCGGACAAGCGTGGGCTGCACTGAAACTTCCAGCCGCTCGGTCATCAGGCGAGCGACCGCCAGCAGCTTGATGCGATAACCCAGATCCGCGGCAGCCAGCAGATCCTGCAGATCGATGTTTTGAATCCCCTGTCTGGCGATACGGTCGAACGGGATGGCAGTACCAAAAGCCAGCTTTGCCAGAATCGCCAGTTTCTGGGCGGCATCGGTCCCGTCCACGTCCATGGCCGGGTCTGCTTCGGCATAACCCAGCTGCTGTGCTTCCCGCAGCACATCATCGTAAATCTGGCGTCGATCAAGCATCCGAGTCAGGATGAAATTGCTGGTTCCGTTCAGGATGGCTTCGATGGCCAGAATGCGGTTGGCCGTCAGTGCCGTGCAGACCGTGGAGATGATTGGAATCCCACCGGCGACCGCGGCTTCGAAGCCAATCGTGCGGCCCAGACTGCGAGCCAGTTCAAACAGTTCGTCGCCGTGGGCACACAGCAGGGCCTTGTTGGCGGTGATGACGTCCTTGCCGGACTGCAGCAGGCGGACAATGTCCTGACGCGGCCCTTCGACCCCGCCAACCACATGCACCACGGCTTGTACCGAAGGGTCGGCGATGAGGGCCTCGAGACTGTCCGAGACAGCACAGCCGGACAGGTCGACGTCACGTGCGCGGGTGAGATCACGAACGACCACGTGCCGCAGCGTCAGCGACTGACCGGCCTGGGCCGCCAGCAGGTCCGCGGAACTCTGCAGAATCCGCACAACTCCGGTACCAACCGTGCCGCAGCCGACAAGACCGATGGGGAAGAGACCTGCAGGGGCCATGAGACAGGAGTTCCAGTGGGTGTGACAGCAGAGCCGGGGGATTGTGCGGTAAATGTGCACAGCCCGGAAAAAATACCGCGCGGACGAACGCCGACACGGGGAATCTGGTGATGGATGTGCGGGTTGTTGTCGGCGGGAAGTCCGGCGGACGGACGTGCAGAATATCGGGATTCTGCAGCGGAGCAGCAGACGGAGACCACGACACGAGGCATGCCAGATTGGCACCCGCGAAAATTGCCTGCCCGCCGGAGTGCGGTGCCAATATGGCACTTTATGATTTACGGGGTCTGAAAAACTCTGTTTTTTTGAATTGGAACGGTATTCGCTTGGGTGCAGTTGGCGTGGTGTGGTGTGCATACGATGTCCAGCGGGAGGGGTGCAGCGATGGCCTTTGATCCTCGAAAACTGACGGTGAAGGCGGGCGAGGCGATACAGCGTGCGCAGGAGCTTGTGGAGCAGCGTCAGCACCGATTTGTGCGTCCGCTGCATTTGCTGAAGAGCCTGCTGCAGGAGCAGGACGGGCTGGTGAGTCCATTGCTGCAGAAGCTGGGTGTGAATGTTGTTCGTCTGCAGCAGCTGGTGGATGGCGAGCTGGGGCGTTTGCCTCAGTCGAGCTCTGCGGGTGAGGGGGTGGGTGCCGGTCCTGAGGCGATGAAGGTGCTGAATGCGGCGAAGAAGCAGGCTGACGTGATGGGCGACGAGTACACGTCGACGGAGCTTTTGCTGCTGGCATTGTCGCAGGTGGAAGATCAGGCGAAGCGGCTGTTGTCGCTGAGTGGTGTTGAGGAGCGTGATCTGCTGGAGGCGGTGAAGGGCATTCGGGGAGGACAGACCGTGCAGGATCAGAATCCGGAAGAGAAATTTCAGGCGCTGGAAAAGTACGGCAAGGATCTTGTCGAGCTGGCTCGACAGGGCAAGGTGGACCCGGTGATTGGCCGGGACACGGAGATTCGCCGAGTGATCCAGGTGCTGTCCCGTCGCCGCAAGACCACTCCGGTGCTGATTGGCGAGCCGGGTGTGGGGAAGACGGCGATTGTGGAGGGCCTGGCGCATCGGATTGTGCTGGGCGACGTACCACAGAATCTGAAGAACAAGCGAGTTTTTGCCCTGGACATGGGCGCCCTGGTGGCGGGTGCGAAGTATCGGGGTGAATTCGAGGATCGTCTGAAGGCGGTGCTGAAGGAGGTGCAGTCATCGAACGGTCAGATCATTATGTTCATTGACGAGCTGCACACTGTGGTGGGAGCCGGGAATGCCGAGG
>SXXK01000392.1 GCA_005791255.1 Planctomyces sp. | reverse complement strand
TCTGGATGGCCGTGACGGCGGTGCTGTGCCTGACATTTCTGATCCCGGGGCTGTCCACCAATGCGGCGGTACTGCTGGCGACGGTGTGGCTGGATCGAATACCGACTGCGGCGGACAGCACACTGGTAAACACCCTCGTCTTTGTGACTCTGGGAGCCGTGGTTTTACCGGTCTTCGTGGGCGGCAAGGTTTACAACATGCTGCAGTGGATCATGACGGCCAAGGTGTTTGTGGTGCTGGGGTTTTGTCTGGTGATGGGAGTATTTTTTGTCAGCCCGCAGGGCTGGTGGGATGTGTTCAGCGGGTTCCTGCGATTTGGCAATGTGCCGGTGGCGTCTGCGGATGGCGGTGAATCGATAGTGAATCTGTTTGGCTGGCGTCTGGAGCATGGGGTGTGGCCGGCGATCTCCCTGACTCATATTGCAACGCTGGGAGCCTTCGCGGGTTATGCGGGAGGCGGCGGGCTGGCGAATTCGGCGTATGGCAATTTCGTGCGGGACAAAGGCTGGGGCATGGGCAGTCAGGTGGGAGCGATTCCGAGTGCCATGGGCGGCCACAGTATTACGCTCAGCCATATTGGTGCGGTCTTCCCGATCACTGCGGACAATCTGCGGCGGTGGCGTGGCTGGTGGAAGTACATTCTTTCGGACCAGCTGATGGTGTGGGTGCCTGGCTGTTTCATGGGGATGGCGCTGCCGGCCCTGCTGTCAATTGGATTCGCTGCCAATTCGCCGATGTTTGGCAAGCAGATTTTGTATTCGCAGCCGCTGCTGGCGGCGGACGGCATCCTGCATACTCCCGCCTTCGGCTCGTGGGCCCCGTTTGTCTGGGGGGCCTGTCTGTTGACGGGGCTGATGGTGTTTCTGCCCAGTCAGATGGCGATTGTGGATGATTTTGCGCGGCGCTGGACGGATATTTTGTGGAGCGGCAGTCGGCGAATTCGCAGTCGTCTGCAGGGCAATCAGGCGCGGCAGGTGTATTATTCGATTCTGCTGCTGTATGTGGTGTGGACGATTATTGTGGCGGCGCTGTTTCTGCGTTTCCCGGATGCTCCGAAAACCATGGTGACGGTGATTGCGAACGTGAACAATGTATCGCTGGCGGTGACAGCTTTTCACATTTTGTGGATCAACTGTCGGCTGCTGCCGCCGGAGCTGCGACCGCGGTGGTATTCGCGGCTGGGGATTGCCAGCTGCGGCGTGTTTTATGCGGGGCTGAGTGTACTGATTTTTTGGACAAAGATTCTGCCGCTGTTCAGATGAAACCGAAGTGCCTGCCTGAATTTTATTGCTGGGGGTAACTGTCATGTTGTGTGTTTTGCGGGCCGGCCTGTGTGCCGCTGTTGTGCTGTGTGGAGCTGAGCGAGTATGAGTGGCGTGAGCCGCTGGCTGCCGGGCTGGGAGCTGACGAGATCCTGGCGCTGGTATTGAAAGCGGATGTTCGGCCGCGGGCGGACCTGCGTGAGACGATCCGGCTGACGACACTGGCTGGTACGGAGAGCGTGGTCAGCTTCGGCCGTCGTTCCAGCGTGACGGTGGGACGAACGGCCACGGGACGTGGTGAAGTGATGAGGAACATGCAGGTGGTGGAATTTGGCACGCAGGTGAAGCTGACGGCGGTCCCGCAGGACCAGCGAGTACGGCTGACGCTGCACTTTGAGTCATCGCGACAGTTGCCGGCGACGGCAGACGACAGTCCGCCGGACATCAGCACGACCGAGGTTTCGACGACGGTGACGCTGGACCCCGGCAAACCGGCCCTGGTCAGCAGTTTTGGCGGCAATCGCAGCAGCGTGCTGGTGGTCATGGTGAAGCCGCAGCCTTAGGCACTGTTCCCGGGCGGGTGCTGACCGGGATGGGCGAAACGGCAGCGTGTCAGGCGTGTTTTTTGAATCACAGAGGACCCGAATGGACCTGAAATCTGTGGTCCAAATCTGACTCCTGTGCTTTAAACCACAGATCACGCAGATGGCACAGATACGGGGCCGAGCCGACACCCTTTCATCTGATGTGGTGGGCAGCCGTGCGGCTCAGCAGGAGCTTCGCCCTCCCGAATAGGGTACCCTGAGGCACGAGTCGACATGACAGAGGTGGAGTTCTTGCTGCGTCAGGCGAATCAGGTCGACGAAACCCGTTATGGTCCGGACGATCCCGAAGTTGCCATCAGGTGTCCCCGGCGGGCTGCGGCAGGTCTTCCAAAAGCTTGATATTACGCTGATAACGCCGGAGAATGCGGTCGAAAGATGCCTGAGTTTTCTGCATGACGAGTGCGTGCCGACCTTGTTGCGATTCCAGATCACAGACAAGGTCGAGACGGCAGCGGGAGATTTCATAGGCCAGATGACTGTGGAGTTTATCGCTGCCAAAGATCCGGTGGATTTCTGCCGTGGGATCCTTCATGAATTCCACGAGTTGCAGGCAATGTTGGCAGCTGCAGCGTACGGTGGCCGGGCGAGTCCAGTTGGCCGGAGGCTGCGGCTTTGTGGCTGTCACCCCGATCAGACGCTGTCGCACATCTGTCAGCCACTGTCGCAGCAGTGGCGGAATCTCGCCGAATCTTTGTGCTGACCACGGAACCAGCCGTTTCAAAGCCGGCACATGCGCATGCTGCAGACGGAACAGGTCGGTGCGAGATTTCACGCAGCTGACGACCTTTTGAACTTCTGTATCGCAGCCGCAGTGCAGCAGGACCTGCAACAGCACGGGCAGCTGTTTTTCATGCAGATTTTGTGCTCGCTTACTGGCAGTCTCCGGGTCCTGCTTCCGGCGGGCAATGTCGGCGCAGTACCATAAGGCCGCCTGGCGACAAAGATCGCCTTTGATTTTTTCGGTGTCGGGGTCGCTCTGCGTAAGTTCGCAAACCGCTTCCAGCCATTCCAGGTTTCGCGTGGGAAAAGGCGCGAGTAACCTTTCGTGCGCCGGGGGTGTCAGGATGGCCTGCAGTTCGGCGGCGATTGCCGGCAGGCCAAATTTTCTGCAGGCATGCAGGAGCAGGGGTGTCAGCGGCAGGTTCGTGTCCTGCAGCGCGACCTGCGACAACAGCGTGGTGATGACAGCCCGGTCGTTGAGTTTGATCAGGGAACTGCAGAAACTCGTCAGCAGTGACTCAAGCGCGTCCTCTTTCGGTTGTTTGCGGAAAAAATCGTGCGGATCAGGCCAGTCCGCGATGATTGCAAGGGCCAGTGCAATACTGTCGGCCCGCACCGATTCTCTGCCGGCATCACGGGATGTCGCCAGTGCGTCCACCAGCTCATTTAAAGCTGGTACGCTGGTCTCAAACCCCGCCTCGGCCAGAACGGTGTGCTGCCGGGCCTTCGGCCACAGCACAAAAGCTGTCCGGTGATACCATCGATCCAGCATGTTGCCAGTATTGCCCGTGTAGCCTTCGTATTCTTCCGACGTTGGTTTCCATTCCTCAAGGGGAATCTGTGAAATGATTGCGCTGACCTGCAGCGAAATGCTCTGCCACGGTTTTTTCACGCCGTCAAAGGTGGTCAATTGTGTTCCCAGCAGTTCGTCTTCATGAGTTGCGCCGATTCGGAGTTTTTGTTTTTTTAGCGGTTTGGGTGACCACCCCCAGTCGTCTTCATCCCGACGCGATTTGCTCTCGTTGTAAGCTTCCTGCAGCAGGTGACGGCTGATGTGCGCAAGGTGAATTTCACAGTCCGCGGCTGCGGCTGTGGGCAGGACCAGGTCAGCCAGTGCTCGATCGTTCCCTTTGAGCAGTTCGCCGGACAGGCTGCGTTCGGAATACTGGTGTTCCAGTGCCAGCACCAGTGGTGTGGCAGGGGCGGCAGTGAACCACGCGCGAACTGCCGCCAGGAGCGGGGCGATGTCAGTCACAGTGCTTCGGGGTTTGGGGCTGGCGGGGGCTGCCGTTCGCAGGATCAGGTTGTAACACAGGCAGACACGCACTCCGCTGGACAACCTGCTCACTTCATGTTCACAGTCCGCGTAGAACGCCGCGTAGCTGATAGCTTGTCCGCTGGCCGCTTCCGGGAATTGAAACTTCTGTACTCGGGATTGAGTCTGGCGAACGGTCAGTTCGCCGCCGGCGAAGGGATAGGGCAGCACGATAATCAGGCTGGCCACCATGCCATCGTGTTTTTCACTGTCGCGATGTGGCTTGAAGAAACCGCCGCGGCGGTACACCAGCAGTTTGTAGAGCTCTGCATGGAGTTCGCCGGGGGGGAGTCCCAGTTTATCGGAGACCTCGGCAACCACTGCGGCAACCTGTGCATTCCATTCGTCACTGATCTGAAATCGATCCGGGGACAGTTCGAAGGTCTTGCGGACTTTCGTGTCCACCAGCGTCTCTGTCCCCTTGCCAAATGGCGCCTGCTCGCATTGCGACACCAGGGCTTCAACCACCTTTGGTTTGAGCGGAAAATTCAGTGGTCCTGCCTGATCAACATTGATCGCGGGCGGCATTCCTGTAATGGTTCCGCCGCAGCAAAAATCTGCGGCGCCGATGGAACCGGAAATGGCATCGGTAAGGAGTTGCTGCAGATTCGTTTCGATGGTAATTCTCCGGTGGGGACATGCTTGTCGCCAGAGCTACCGGATCTGCGTGCAAAAGTCATGTCCCGCAGCGTGAGTCGCAGGAAAATTCCTGCGACTTGCGGCTGATGTGTCGGGCAGCTGTGCGGCTCAGCAGGAGCTTCGCCCTCCCGAGACGGTGGCTCAGCTGCAGTATCCACTGCTTGTGCTCGGACACAGCATTTTGCAGTTCGCTTCGCGGCTCCCCGACTTCGCGTGAGCCAACCCGCGGCCGATCCTGAGCTGTGAGACTGCCGTCGTCCGGGCTGTCAAATGGCCCCGGAAAATCCGGAAATTCCGATCCTGCACCGGAAATCCGCCGTGGAATTTGTGCCTGCTGCAGCGGAATACGGGTATTACGGTCCGGTGTCAGCGTGCCATCAGCTGTGTCCGCAGCATTTCG
>SXXK01000391.1 GCA_005791255.1 Planctomyces sp. | reverse complement strand
GAGTTTTTGGAATCCGGTTTTGAAAAATGGGGATTGCCTGGGGGAACCGAGGTATATGCGGCTCAGAAGGCCTACGGCAGACATGCATGGAGTGGGGTTTGTGGTGGCGGTGTAGCTGTACTCTGAATCAGCAGCGAACGAGACGGAATCGACGAATGTGGAACAGGAAGCGACGGTGACCGGTGAAACGTCCAGTCCGCAGGTTCTGGCGCTCTGCAGGGCCATGATTTGCCAGCCCGTTACTGAAAGGTCACCGGGATCTCCGGGACGGTACCGCCAGCCGCCACCGATCGGGTCCTGAGACTGCTGCAGAAATGTCAGGAGCGATGCGGCGATGCTTTTCGCCCGAACATTTTTTGGTTCCATGGCGGCCAATTCGGAAAACGCGATTGTGGCGAGTGCTGAGACGTAGAGTGTTTCGGGGTCACGCGAGGAGGACTCGGCCGCTTCCCTTTCCAAAAATGCGAAGGCTTGTGAGACGGCAGCGGCATCCGGTCCGGAGGTCGTGGTGTTTCCGGCACCGAGAAAGCACATAACGGCGAGTGTGGTGGCAGCAGAGTTGCTGTTGAGGTTCCCGGGTCTTGCGCCGGGGCCGGCGTTTTGAAAGCTCCACGATCCGTCAGCCTGCTGAATACTTTTAAGCCATTCGAGGGCCATTGCGACTGATCTTTCGCTGTCTTCATCAGCGCCGGAGCTGGCGACAGCGGCAGCTCGCCCGGCGCCCGAGCGTGCTCTAAGATCGGAGCTCTGCAGGGAAGGTATGGTTTCTCTTTGGGGCAGTCGATGTGCGTCGGGATCGTTACTGCGGCTGACTGAGGGCAGTCCGGTTTCAAATCTGTTTTCCGGGGCAACTGGACGACTGCGGACGTCATCTGGTGGTGCAGGCTCAGCCGGTTGCGGTGTTGGTTGCGGTGGTTCTGCAGGGCTGTCGGGCTCGCCGGTGCCTGATTCGTTGGAGGCAATTGTCTCTGCGGGGGTTTGCGTGGGGGTATCGGACTTCGCACCGGTCTCTGACTGCTGCGTATTCGCTGGTGGTGGCGAACTGCCTGACGCGGCAGGTTTGTTGTGGGAGGACGATGTTTGGGCAGGTACCGACCGTCGAGTTGCGACCGTGCTCAGGATCGCGAGTATTGCCAGCAGCAGGATCGCCACCGCCGCCGCGGCAATTCCGTGCTGCGGTTTGACCAAGGGATCTGCCGGCAGTGATCGAGGCCCGGTCTGAGACGTTTGCCTTGCTGGTACGGCTGCGTGTGGCAACTTTTCGGCGACGGCCAGTTTGCTGCCGGATTGGGAATCATTGGCAGGGGGGGCCGCAAATTCGTCGTGCATGATGGCTGAATCGTGGAGTTGCATCCAGGCAGATGCATCTTCGGCTTTCACCAGATCATCATTTGCTACCGCGCCGGTGCGAATCAGGAACCGTAGTTCAGATGCAGTGAATGGTCCGAGTTCACCTGTGCGAGTGCGAACGTACCAGGTGTTCATGACGTGCTCCATTCGGACGACCGGACCTGTATGGCGATCATTGCACGAAAGACCTGATCTGCCGGGAGGTCAGAAAAAGTTCGGCAGCGTCATCCTCAAAAAGTATCACTTCATATTCAAACTGCAATTCGACGAGCACATCCTTGACTGAAAGAAACTCGGGAAAGGAGTTCTGTGATACGAAGAGTCGAATATAGTGCTGGTGCGGTTCAAACCCGGAGAATCGACCGCGAATTGCGGTCGAGTTTGCGGGGAGCTGCAGCCCTCCTGTCGGGCGGGGCACGATGACGGATGCAGTGCCGCGTTTGTGCAGTTCGCAGTCGCTGCTGTCGAGTTCACCATTGGACGTGGCAGTACGAAACAATCGACCATTATGAAGCATGTAACTGACCCCTGAACCGACTGCGGGGCGAACGCGAGAGGTGCGTGCGGTTCTTCCAGTTGTTTTGCTGGCGGTTGCCAGCTGGTCTTCAACGTTTTTCAGTTGTTTACGGATTTCGCTGCGCCTTTGTTCGGCTAAGGCGATCTGGTGACGTTTCAGTGCTGTTTCCGCTTCCTGTTCTGCCAGCAATCCCAGCTGTTCATTGCGGATTTCGATGGAAGTTTTTGTTGCTTCGGCAGCGGCGGCAATTTCACTTGCCAAACGCTGTGAATCGGGTTTACTGAATGCGTCCAGAACATCCGCCTGTTCGTCAATTAATCGTCTGAGTTGGCTCAGATGAACGCGAGCAGCGGCATTTGTGCGTTCCTGTTCTGCGGTCATTTTGTCTGCGATGGCCGAAACGTCTGCGTTGCTGATCGGGGATCTGCCTTCGGCAAGAATTGCGAGCAGCATGGAAATGAAAATCACGGCTCCGAACGTGTTGCAAATCGTATCAAGGAGCAATTCGAGGGAATCCGGCAATTCCTGTCTGCGTCGGCTCATTCTTTGCTCCCGGCAGCGGTGAGCACGGTTGTGTCCTGCGGGAGCAGATCGAAGCCGTAAGGGATTTCGCGCCTTCTGAATTCCGCAGACAACTCCTTCAGGCATGCGGCCCCGCCGGGCTTTACCAGCAGCATGACAGAGGAATCCTGTGCCGGCTTGTTTGCGATCCATTCAATTGTTGTCGCGACATCCTGCAGTTTCGTGCAGGCAGATGCATCACCCATCAGCCCGGCGCGGATCTGAGTGGGTGAGTCGAGTTCAATGATCCAGCAGAATCTGGTACTGCTGGAGTGCCGGTTGTAGACCAGTTTGCTTCCGCTGTTCAGCTGATCCAGTTCCTGTTGCCGTGCGGCCAGTTGTGATTCGAGGGATTGAGTTTCTTCCAGTATGGCCTGCAGTCCGGTGAACTGCTGGCGAATTCCGTTCAGAGTCTGTTGTGATGTCCGGGCAAGACTTTCGGTGCGTTGGGCTTCTTCCTGTGATGTCGCTGCTTCGCGAATGGCGACCCGGTGACTGTGTTCGAGGAGTTCCGGGTTGAGCAGTGCCCCGGACCGCAGTGTCTCGGTCTGCGTCGCCAATTGCTGTTCGAGCGTTGCTATTGCCGTCAGTAACTCGGCTGATTCTGTTTCCAGCGTTTGCAGGGAATCTTCAGCAGCGGACTGGCTGCTGGTGACTTCAGTGGCGGAGAGTTCCACGGCCAGCATGAGTGTCAGGAGCAGCATGATGCCCATCACGCAGGTGATGATGTCCTGAAACGCAAACAGAGAGAAGGTCGGTCCGCCTGAGCGTCTGCGTCGTCCCACGGTGATGTTCCTGTGATGTCAATGAATTCAGGGGAAATCGCAACTGGGGATATCAGGGATGTGGGGAACGGACCGCAGGGCAGGCACCGCATTACGCGGATGTCTGCATGTGTTCATCAAACGGGAGCAGTCGCAGTCGATTGACGATGTTGCGTGTACAGTATTCTGCGCAGCTGTCGAGGAATTCCTGCTCCGCTTTGCGGAGGAAGGTCATTGTCAACTGGATCAGCAGTGCAAAAACGAGAGCAACGAGGGTGGTGTCAAAGGCGATGGCAAGTCCGGCTGTCACCTGTCTGAGGGCGGGCAGTAATGCGTCCGGGCCGGAATTACCGCTCGCCATAACGGCGCCGAATTCACCGATGGCAATGGACAGTCCGAGTACGGTACCGATGAAGCCGAGGATTGGGATTGCCCAGAGAAATCCGGTGAGGAGGATGTAGGAGGATTCTGAGATGGCTTCGTCCGCTTCGGCCTGGCTTTTCAGGATTTCATCAACATCAGTTACTCGCCCCAGGTGCTTCAGGTTTGCCAGTGCGACTGTGATTCGGTTGTAGAGAACGAACTGCCGCGGGTCGTCAACCAATTGTGCAATCTCCTCCAGAACGTGATCAACGGTTCCGGGGCTGAGGACAAAGTCAGGGTGCCCGGGGATGATCTGGAAACCGAGGCACATTCGCTGCATTGCCAGCTTGCGCCACTTGAAGAAAAGAATGGCACAGGACCACGCTGCAAGAAACACGGTCGCGTAAGGAATCCAGCCCTGATCAATGAACTTGGTGCGAATGGATTCCGGTGAGAGCATGATGCCTCCGTAAAAGAGACAGGTCAGGAGCACAGCGGTGAGCAGTGACAGGGGCGTGTTGACTCGAGTGAATCGCGCACCGCTGAAGAGCAGCATCTGCTCGAGATCTGAGCGGTGCCATGAGATTCGCGGAGCAGAGCGGGTTTGAGCGGGAGCGGAGTTTGCCATTCGTGAAGTTCTGTGCTGCTGTGAAATGTTCGGGACTGGTGTCGATACGTGGCGTGCAAGGGCGGCCAGCGGGCTTACGCTGACGTATTGTCTTCGATGCGAAGTTGCACTCGCATCAGTTCAAGCATGGCCATCGATGAAAGGAAGCCCAGCCAGAGAATCAGAATTGCAGATAAGAGGGCTACCAGACCGCCAAAAAAAACGCCAAAGGCCAAAGCGACGTCGCCGCGGTATGCCACTGAGCATACAAGAAAGACATAGAGGCAGGATGCTGATGCACACAGCAGGCAGAACGTGATTCTTTGAATGGACTCGGAGATTTCGAGAAATCGACACAGGTTGGGAAAGCGGTTTGTGGAGGCTGTGGGTACCGGGGGGGCTCCCAGGCACAGCGCGATATCCCAGAAGCCGGTTTGGCCAGGGGAGTGACTGGCGGATGATTTTTTTGCTGGTGTCGATGTGCTTGTCTGGGTCACGGATCCCATGAACTGGGGAACATCTTCGGCTGGCACCCAATCTGACAGAGTCTCGCTCCAGATGCGATCGCTTCCAAGCAGGCGTCCGGTTGCCAGCAGTGCGCGGAGGTCTTTTGAGGACACTGGCCCGTGAGTATTTTTGCCTTTTGCATAAAACCACTCGTCGTCAGCATCGCTGGCTTGCATTGCTGTGGGGGTTTCCTGCGGGGTTGCGGTCAGAGTCTGCGGGATCTGTGAAGCGGGTTGCTCCGCCGGTGCAACCTGGCTGGTAATCGGCTCGATCGCTATGGATTCAAACAGTCCGGGGACATCGCCGGCTCGTTGCCAGGTGACGGCATCTTCGGACAGTTCATGGTGTCGGCCGAGTCGTTTTTTGCGGATCAGTGAAAGGATTTGTTCGCGTGCAAAAGGGCCTTTGACTTCGCCGCGGATGCGAAAAAAGAATCTGTCGGACATGCGGGATGACTCCATCTTATGTTTACGTGCTGGGATTTATCCGGGGTATCAGGGGGACTGCTCAGTGGTCACAAGCAGGAACACCGGTCGTCCTTCGAGCATATCTTCAGGGACAGCGGACATGGTGACTGTGCCTGAGGAATCCAGGCGGCCGACGCTGGTTTGCTTTGGAGGGTCCCCTGGAGTTTTTCTCCCGAAGACGACGAGTTCACCTTCTGATTCGCCGGGGCTGCCGGGCTTACTGCGAACCTGCCACATGCTGGTGGGGGAATCGTCGCGAGAGAGCCAGCCGATCCACCGCACCTGCGGCCCGATGGGCAGGCTGGAGTACGAATCGCGCTCAGACAGCGCGGCTGCAAGTGCCTGCAGGATCGGTTGCTCGTGTTTCTGCAGGAAATCTTTGGCTGTAATACGAAGTTTTTGGGTTTCATCTGAAACACTGAGCCAATTGGTCAGGCGCGGGACACCGGCCTCCGCAAATGCAATTTTGATCTGAGTGAGCTGGGATTCGATAAAAAAGCTGCCGCGAGCACCGTATTCGAGGGTTCGTTCAACGAGCAGCATTCGCAGGATGGGATCAAGTCCTTCTTCTTCGCGCAGGACTTTTTCGGCAACAGTGCGGATCAGCGCCTCAAAGTCGCTGGCGGTGCTGTCGCCGGCAAATTCGATGATGCTTTTCGCAAGTTT
>SXXK01000390.1 GCA_005791255.1 Planctomyces sp. | reverse complement strand
GACAACTGGGGAGAATCCGGAGTAACAGGAAACACGAGCAGGCTTGAAACGACGCGGACGGATTTTTCTGTCGGCAGTGTGTTGTTGATGACCGCGGACAGGACGATCTGATCGCGTTCGGTGAGGAAGCGGGGCACCTGCGGCCGAATCATCAGCTCTTTGGCGGCGATGATCTGACTTTCGCCGGAGCCGACGCGAGTTCCGTCCCCGAGGGTCCAGACCTTGATTTTCCAGGTGGTCAGGTTGTCGGGAACTTTGAAGGTGATTTCGGCGGTGCCATCATCGTCGAGGCTGACTGCGGTGGTCCAGAACGCGGTATCAGCGAATTCGGACCGCAGTGCGGGGGCAGCTTCAGCTTCCTGTGCCTGCCCTTTGGCCATGGCCCCACCCATCATCCCGCCTGTCGGGTTTGCCATACCCCGCATGGCGGGCATACCGGGTGCAGCGTCTGCGACAGCCATGGCGGCAGCCGGAGCACCTTCGGCCATCATCATGAGTTCGGGGCGACCGCCACCACCGAATCCGCCCATGCCCATGCCGCCTCGCCGGCTGGCGGCGAATTCGACAGGTGTGTTCCATGGCAGCGATTGCGCGCGGAGGAACTGCATCTGCGGTTCATTGGGCAGTGCCACGGGTGATTCTGAGCGCTGCAGTGAGCTGCTGGAACGCAGGTAGTGCGAGCGGCGGACGTCCCAGAAGAAGCTGCGAACTTCGGGGATGCTGGAGGCTGCGAGGGCTTCAAGGCTGGCATCATAGACGGAAATCACAGTGTTGCCGCGGAATGGCTGACCATTCAGGTCTGTGAGTTTCAGATTGAGTCTGGCCTGTTCGCCAGGGCGATATTTTTCTGCTGTCGGCTGGACGTTCACAACTGCAATGCGTTTTTCGGGGGGCACAACGATTTCACGAACTTCGCTGAAGACCTTGCCATTGGAAACGGTCAGGGCTTCGACGTAAAAGTTGGGCTGGTCTGCGGCGGTGACGGGCAGTTCCACGACGGTCGACTTGCCCTGCAGCTGCAGCACCTGCGGGGCAGGGCAGTTGCCATCCTGAGCACGCACAAACAGCAGTACGGTACTGTCTGCCCGGGCTGTACTGATCTGCAGCCGCACGACGTCCCCAACAGCGTATTCCTGACGATCAGGAATCAGTTCCAGGTCACTGAAACGGAAATTTCTGCCATCTTCAGCGGGGCCGCGAACGAAGAACACGACGGCCCCTTCCTGCTGACGACCGGCAGCATCGGTGACTGTCACGCTGGCACGATACTGCCCGGATTGCGGCAGATTTAAACGCAGTTTGCCGGTGCCGTCGGGGCCGGCAGCGGACTGCCAGCTTTGAACTTCCTGTTCGACAAGCTGCTGGTTCTGGTCCCAGGAAGTGGTCAGCAGGCGAATCTGAGCCGTTCCGCTGACGGGCTGGCCGTCCGGAGTTCTGGCCTGAAACTGCAGCTCGGCCTGGGCACCGGTCTGATAGTGTCCGCGATCCATCCAGGCGAAGACCTGAAACGGATTGCGTGCTGCGAGGACGCTGCCGCTTCCGGTGATGGTGCGGCGTGACTGGTCCACGACTTCTGCTGTGATTTCGTAGATGTGGTCATCGCCGGGGTGACTGGCGAGTGCATTGGCGGAGTCGATTTCGAGGCTGTAGGTGCCATCCGGGCCCAGCAGTGCATCGCCTTCGCTGACGATTTCCGGGGGATCCGGATTCCAGTTCCACCAGGGTCTGATGGGAGGCAGGCAGCCCCAGCGACTGAATCCTGGGTACCATTGATAATCGCCGGTGAACCACCAGTAGCCGGGAGAATAGAGCCAGTCCCAGCGCGCGGCCGGGAACCAGCGTTCCTGATTTTTTTTGCGTTCGACTCTATAGTGGAGTTTGGCTGCTGAGACCGGGGCACCGAAGTAGTAGGTGGCACTGACAGTGGCCGTGAATTTTTCTCCGAGGGCCACGGGTTTTTCGGGGGCCTTGACGGTGACTTCGTATTCAGGTTTGCGATATTCCTCGACGGCAAAGCTGCCGCCTCCGAGTGCTTCGCGGTCTGTTTCGTTGACAGTCCGGGTCTGGCCATTTTCTTCAATCAGTCGGACGACCTGCACCTGTCGGGCTGCCATGACGGTCCATGTTCCCAGTTGCGCGTCAGCGGGCAGTGCATACTGTCCTGAGACGGCACCGCGGGCATCCGTTTGCAGCTGCTGCTCCGAGACGGCTTCGCCCTGAGGATTCCGGATCTGAATCCAGACAGGTTTTTCGGCCCACTCATTGCTGTCGCTGTCGAATAGTGGTCGACGGAGCCAGAGGCTGTAGTTGACAGTGTGACCGGGTCGATAGATGGGTCTGTCGGTGATGGCATAGATCTTCAGCGGACTCCATGCCAGGGGTTCGATTTTCTGAGCGACCCAGAGATTGCCGAAGCCGGTGAAGGCCGTGCGGCCATCGGGGGCTTTGGCACTGATCAGCCATTGGTTCTGAGTCTGTTCGGGGGTGACTGGCGGTGTGCAGAGGCCATTGGCATCGGTGCGATCAGCGAAGCGGCTGGTGTTGATGCGGGGCCTTTGGTTTTCGTAGCTGAACTGCCAGCCGAAGAACTGCAGATCGGTCCGGGGTACGGGGCTGCCAGTGACTGCGTCCGCGACGTAGATGAGCGTGCCTGATTCGGTTTGTTTTTCGGCAATTGCGAGGTCAGCGAGCCAGAGAATCATGCGGGAGGTGTTGCCATCCTGCAGCTGGGCCTGCACCCACCATGCTCCGGCTTTCGGCAGCGGGGCTTCGATGGTTTTGGTGTCATCGAAGTGTCCGTCAGCCGGATTCAGGTCGACGGTCCATTCAATGGGTTTGCCGTTCAGGTATTTTTTTCCGTCTGCTTCGATCAGTCGCCAGCCGATATCGGGAAGCTGAGCGCGGCGGAAATTTGGCTGTTCGGGATTTGAAGCGAGATATTTTCGCAGATCATCCAGCAGCAGATCGACATTGACGGGGACTGCTGAGAATGTGACTTTGCGACCGTTTCGGAAGCGGATATCGAAGCTGGCTTTTCCGATGGCGGGCTGTGTTTCAGCGGGCAGGAACTGCAGCCAGTTGCCTTCGATCTGGCTGATTCGCTGGCGGACGGCATCAGCTTCTTTGGCGGGCGTCAGTTCCAGCAGTTCGCGGAGCAGTGCAGCGGCCTGGGGGTACTGTGTGCGATCCATGCGTTCCCGGATCAGCAGTTCGAGGGCATTGCGAGCAGTGGCATCATTGCGTTCAACGATGGAGCGGGCGATTTTCAGGAAATTGAATTCGTCGGGCAGTGCGAAGCGTTTGATACCGGTAGCCAGTCGTGCCTGAGTTTCGCTGTCCTGCAGGGAGAGCAGGGACGATTTCTGCGGGTCTGTTTTGCCGTTGTTCTGTGCGGGCTGAACAGGTTCGGCCCATGGCTGATTCCACGTGGTGCCAGCGCCGAACTGTCGTTGCAGAAACTCCGCGAACAGCAGTTCTGTGGCGCTGCGTCGGGAGGGATCGAGTTGCAAGACCTGGTGCAGAGCCCAGCGCCAGCGTTCGCCGTCGGAGGCTGCGGTTTCCCATGACGCGGGCAGTTTGTGGAACACGGGCTGGCCCTGTTCGTCGACCGGAGCGGCCGGGGGCGTGCCGGGTCCGCGTCCCCGGAACATCCATGGTGTTTCTCCGGGTTCCGGTTCCGGCAGTTTCGTGAGGTCCGACAGCAGCTGCAGCTTCCACGGTTCCGTGGACTGGTCTGTGCTGATTTGAGCGGCAATTTGATTCCAGGCTTCGGCTTTAAAGGAGGCTGCGACGGTGGGGTCGGATTCGGCGGACTGCAGAGCCTGCAGCAGCAGCTGGAGCGAGCGGATGCGATCGCGGGCGGTGACGGAGGCGTATTCGCCGCCGCCGCGATGGCCGCCACGTTCGAATTTGCCGGCGATTAAGAATCCGAATTTTTGAGCGGACTGGTAGCCTTGTGCGGCCGCTGTCAGCAGGTCGAACCGGGTGGGCTGAACGGAGACGGCATTTTCAATCAGCGAATCCAGTTCATGAATTTTTCCAAGGTGCTGCAGGCAGAGCAGAGCCTGCTGCAGGTCGTGGCTGCTGCCGGCGGGCAGGGCGAGCAGATCGCGATACAGCTGCAGAGCGTCATTGAAATTGTTCTTCTGCATTTCGGCGTCCGCGTGAGTTCGTTTGTCGGCCGGTTCCTGAGCAACGGTGATCAGGGTTGAGCTGCTGAGCAAAAACGCCGCGAGCACAGTCAGAATTCCACGCATGGCCTGCAGTCCTTGAGTCACAATCGGGCGGAGCGAGAACCGTGTATTGTAACAGAGAAGTTAATTTCGGGCGAGACGCGGAGTGGCTGACGTTCGGAGTGGCGACAACCATCCAAAAATTCAGGCAATTGCTTGATTTGACGGGAGAAAGGTCTTTAACAGGCGGTAGTCAGCGGTGCTGAATACCGGGTGTTGAGTGAGCTCAGAGACGCCTCTGCGAGAGCCAGGGTTCCGGAAATCCGGTTCGGACACTGATAAAACGACAAGAATCCGAAGGTGTGGGGATCCAACACAATGAATCAGGGAATTCTGCTGACGTGTGCTTTCAGTACAGCGGCGATGACGGGGTTAATCTGGCTGATCCAGATTGTGCAGTATCCGCTGATGGCTGAGGTGGGTGCGGAGCAGTTTGTGCGGTACGAGCAGCAGCACTGCAATCGGATTACGGCGGTGGTGCTGCCGCTGATGACGGTGGAACTGTTGACTGCTCTGTGGCTGGCGTGGAAGCCGGTGCCGGGGTACCATGGAACGTTGTGGCTGGCCGCCGTCGCGGTGCTGGGTATCTGGGCCTCCACATTTTTTATTCAGGTGCCTGTGCACAATCGGCTGTGTGTGGCCTTCGACGCGGATTTGCATGGGCGGCTGGTGCAGAGCAACTGGATTCGCACGGTGCTGTGGTCTGTTCGGTCGGTACTGATGTTCCGAGTGGTCTGGGGGCTGTGCGGCAAAGGGTGATGGGATGAAGCGTTGCCAGTATTTTGGCCGGGGCTGTACGTGTGTTGCAGCGGGGATCATGCTGGTGGCAGCCGGCAGTTTGGTGCCCGGTCCGCGAGGCGAGGCCATGATTCCGGTTCCGCTGCTGTCGTTGGCATTGTTTTATCCTGGGCTTACGATGATCGGGATGGCGATCTGGCCGGACTGAGTGATGTCTGCGGAGTTGGTGTGAAGGCACTTGCTGTGGAACGTTGTTTGATGCAGGGTTTGACCAGCATTGGATCAACTTGCGGGATTTCGTGATCGCGTCGGGTGCAGGCTCAGATTTTCCATGCCATTGCCGACGGAGGCGGAGTGGGACCATGCCTGTCGAGGTGGCAGCAGGACGGCTTTCATTTTTGGGGGCAAAGACGCGGATCCGGCAACTGCACCTGGTATCAGGGGACTGCGTGGGACGTCGGGAGTGCTCCGTGGAAGCGCTGTGAGCAGTGACCCGATGATCGGTGCCTGCGGCTGCTCAGACACGCGACATGTTGTGTCCTTCGCGGGGTGTTTTGCGGTGAGCATGGCCGTTTGTGTTCGGTGTCAGGAATTCCCGAGTGACGACTGGCGTGTGGCTGCAGGTCTGGGGTGGATTTAAGCCTGGGTGTTGACGGCGGGGTTGGCCGCCGGCCGGGGAATTCTCCGGGGAAAACGGTCCGGCAGAAACTGGCAGCGTTTGTAAGTTGTTTGCAGGGAATGGTTTGCGTCCGTTTCTGCGATGCGGTCCGATATTGACCCGTTTTTGGGGCTGCCCGTATAGTGCGGAGATGTTGCGGGATTGCGCCGGGAATTCCGGCCTCGATTCTGTGCTTTCCTGTCCTGTCGTCCCTGCTTACCTGTCTGCTTGCCCCCTCCTTTTCTCCTCGAGGCAGTGCCTTCGGCATGCGTCATGGCTCGACCGTACTGATGCTGTTTCTGGCGACGACCGTTGTGGTCGTGCTGTCGGGTGCTGCGCGCGGTCAGGATGGGAATGTTTCGTTTGAGAGCGTGTCAGCGGAATCGGTGTCTGGTGAATCAGCACCGCGAGTTTCTCCGGCGGAGAATCTGACGGAGGACTCTGGCGCGCCGCTGCGGATTTCGGGTTTGTATCAGGAGACGCTGCGCTGGTCGGCCACGGATGTGCATCTGATTGCGGGTCAGGCTGAGGTTTCGCAGGCGGGTCAGACATTCGCCGGTGCGCGGATGGCGGTATTTGTGACGGAAACGAACGAGGGTTTTGACACAGCGATTTATGCTGAGGATCTGACGATTACGGATCGGAACGGCCAGCGATCCACCGGTGCGCTGTCGTTTCGCCTTGAATCGACGGGGGTGCCGGTGTTTGATGTGCGTGAGTCGACAGCGGCTGAGACTGCGGATCAGCCATTGCTGCGGCGGGCTTTGGCGCGGCTGTTTCCGGGCAGTCTGGACGAGCCGCGTCTGGCATCGATGCAGTCGCCATCGGATGTGTTTTCAGCCCCGGTCCCGGCGGTTCAGCCGGCGGTGGAATCGGGTTCGCGGCGTGTGCAGATTCGCCCGCGATCGAATGATCCGCTGCGAGTGGAATCGTCGACGAATCCGGACACGGTGCCGGCGGAGCGTGTGACGGTGATTACGGGTGGGGTGAATGTGCTGGTCGACGGCCTGGATTCTCAGGTTGAGGGTCTGAATATGGCACCGGGCCTGATTGACCTGTCGGCGGATCGCGTGGTGATCTGGACTCAGGCCGGCGAGAGTGATGCGCTGGAAGCCGGAACGACAGTGGTGCAGCCTGCAGATGCGCGTTTCCAGGTCTATCTGGAGGGCAACATCGTTATTCGTCAGAACCAGAACGTGATTCGGGCGACTCATGGATTTTTTGACGCGGCGGGGAATCGGGCGCTGCTGCTGAATGCGGAGCTGCGGGCGTTTGTACCGACGACGGGCAGTGATTTTCGGGTGCGTGGCGAGCGGATGCGGCAGCTTGGACGAGATCGTTTTCACATTCAGAACGCGTGGGCAACGACCAGTCCTTACGGCAAGCCTGGTTACAGGCTGCAGGCCAGCGACATTTTTGTCGAACCGGGTCCGAGTGCTGTGGTGGGAGTTGATCCGCTGACGAGTCGTCCGCAGGTGGGTGGTTCACCGTGGGTGACCAGTCTGAACAATCGTTTTGTGGTGGGTGACATACCACTGCTGTATTTGCCGAAGGTGAGTGGTCCGGCGGAGGATCCGGGGATTCCTCTGCGGGGCATTACGGTGGCCAATGACCGTGTCTTTGGTGCCCAGCTTGATACGGTGTGGGATCTGAATCGACTGCTGGGACTGCCGAAGCAGCCGGGCCTGCGTCTGGACCTGCTGGGTGACATCAAGACGGATCGTGGCGTGGGGGCGGGCGTTGAGGGGCGTTACGCGGGTGAGGATCCGAACGGTCCGTATCAGGGTGGCGGTCGAATTTATTATCAGTATGACGGTGGTCTGGACAATCTGGGCCTGGATCGTCGCAAGCTTGAGCCGGATGACAGTAATCGTGGTGAGGTGACGTGGCGTCATCGTCAGACGCTGCCGGGTGGTGCGCTGCTGTTTGGTGAGATTGGTTATCTGTCGGACCGGAATTATCTGGAGCAGTTTCACGAGTCGCGGTTTGACACGGAAAAGGACGTGGAGACGGTGCTGGGTGTGCGTCAGGACTATGACGCGTGGTCGGGGCGGCTGTGGGGTCGCGCGGATCTGAGTGGTTTCGAAGCGAATACTCAATGGTTGCCTCGCGGCGACCTGTATTCATTTTCGCAGCCGCTGTTTGATGGTCTGGCGTACTGGAGTTCGCATTCGAGTCTGGGTTATGCGGATCTGCAGTCCCTGCAGGCTCCGACAAGTGTGGCGGATCCATTTAATCCGGCGGGGTTGTCCTGGATGACGGATGCGGCTGGTATGGTGGCGATGACTCGCCACGAGCTGGCGGCACCGTTTTCAGCGGGTCCTGTGGCACTGGAGCCGTTTGTGGGGGGTGAGGCGGCGTACTGGGGGTCGGGGTTTGCGGGCGAGTCCGTGGATCGGACGCTGGTCAATGCCGGACTGAGGGCGCGGATGAGTGCCAGTCGGGTGTTTCCGTTTGTGCGTAATGCACTGCTGGGCGTGAACGGGTTGGCGCATAAGCACGACACGATGCTGGAGTATGCGTGGACGAGTGTCAGCACGGGGCTGAGTGAGATTCCGCAGTACAATGAAATCGACGAGAATGCTCAGGAGCGTTTTCGGGCGCGATATTCGCAGCAGATTTTTCCGGGTGTGATTCCGGAGCAGTTTAATCCGCGGAATTACGCGCTGCGTCAGGGCGCGGGTTTGTGGAGCAGTGCTCCGTTTCATGAAATTGCGGATAATCTGCAGGCACTGCGGATTGGTTTTCGGGACCGTCTGCAGACCAAGTCCGGCCCCGAGAATGCTCCGCGAATCCGTGACTGGATGGTGTGGGAGTACGGGGCGACGTTCTTTCCGCGATCGGATCGTGACAACTTCGGCAGTGACTTTGGATTGTTTTACAGTCACTACCGCTGGAATGTCAGTGATCGTACCAGTTTGCTGACGGATGCCTCGTGGGATATTTTTGACAACGCGGGTGCGGTGCGAAGCATTGGGATCCTGAGTCAGCGCAGTCTGCGTGGCAGTGTGTATCTGGGTCTGCGAGAGGTGGAGGCGGGCGAGTATCTGAAGAGTCAGACGGCGATTGGCAGTTACAGTTATCAGATGAGTCCGAAGTGGATATCAACGGCATCGATGGCGTATGACATTGCCGAAAGTGAAGCGCGCGGGACAACGCTGACATTTTCGCGAGTGGGACTGGACTGGATTCTGCATTTTGGATTTGGTCTGGATTTCAGCAAGGACAACGTGGGGGTGGGTGTATCACTGGAGCCGCGATTTGGGCCGCCTTCGCCAAACAGCATGGCCTCACTTCTGGGACTTCAGTGATTCGTCGTGCCGGGCCTGTATTCGGCGTGACATTGGTGAAATTGCGGCATATCTTTGCGGGTGTTTGAGTTTTCCCCGACCGGGTTCCCGCCTGTCTTCTGCCGTTCATTTCCTGCCTGCCTCAGTCCTTCAGTTTCAGGAAGACCACGCATGCTCCTGACTGTCTCATCCCCTGCGGAAGTACCGGATCCGAAACTTGCCTGGGCTGCTGCTCAGTGGGCACATGACCGGCCCCTCGTATCCTGTCGTTTTGATCCGACGGGTCAGTATGTGTTCTGCGGGTCAGAGGACCGTGTGGTCGAGCGATTTCGGCTGTCAGACGGTGCCCGGACGCTGTTCGAGGGTGGTCATCAGACGTGGGTCAATGCGTTTGCATTTTCGTCGGATGGTGCGGTGGTTATCAGCGGTGGCTGTGACGGTCGACTGTGCTGGTGGACGGCAACGGCTGATGTACCGCAGCTGGTGCGGACGGTGCCGGGGCATGGAACGTCGTGGGTGCGAGCGCTGGCGGCCAGTCCGGACGGAACGGTGCTGGCCAGTGGCGGTAATGACAACATGGTGCGGTTGTGGAATCTGGCGGACGGGACTCTGCTGCGTGAGTTATCGGGTCATGAGAAGCAGGTCTATTCGGTGACATTTCATCCGGATGGCAAGTCGTTGTTTTCGGGTGATTTGGGTGGCGGTGTGCGGCAGTGGGATGTGCAGACGGGGGCCGAGCAGCGCAAGCTGGATGCGACTCCGCTGTATTCCTACAACGGTGGCCAGCAGGTGGATTTTGGCGGCGTTCGTGCACTGGCGGTCAGTCCGGACGGCAGGCGTCTGGCGGCCGGGGGGTTGTACAAGGCATCGAACCCGCTGGGTGCGGTGCATGAGCCGCTGGTGATTCTGTTCAGTCTGGAGAGTGGTGCGGCAGAGAAGCAGCAACTGGCCGAAGGGATTACTCAGGGAGTCCTGTGGCGGCTGGTCTGGCTGTCGGACGGTTCACTGATGGGCGTGTGCGGTGGTGGCAGCGGAGGCTGGCTGTTGTTCTGGAAGCCTGAGGCGGACAAGGACTATCATCGGTTTCAGCTGGCCAGTCTGGCGCGGGACATGGATCTGCAGGCTGACGGGGTCACGGTGGCGACGGCGCACTATGACCGCCATGTGCGGATCACGAAACTGAATGCGAAGCCGGGCTGAGCATTCGTCGGGGCTCGGTTCATTCAATGGTCCAGGAACCTTCTTCGCTGGAGCCGCGATCGCCGTCGGCGGTCCAGTCCAGTCGGCCTTTGGTCGGGTCCTGGGTAATCTTCAGCTTGTAGGTTTCGCCGTCCTGTGCGGTGCCGGAGCCTTCGAAGCCTGAGGTGGCTGGTGTGAGGGTAATCTTTTGCAGTTCCAGCTTGCGAGTCATTTCAGCTTCGACTCGGGGCTGTTTCCATGTGCCGGGAGTTTCGGCGGCGCAGCCGATGAACAGCAGGCAGAAGAACAGGGAACACTGGAACAGGGCGTTGCTGTGTCTGCGAAGTGAATGCACGTGAGCGATGTCCTGTGACATGTTACGATAGGGAGGGCTGGAGGGCTGGCGGGCTGAGTTGCCAGGCCGTGACGTGACGCAGGGCAGTATAGACAGGGACCTGATTTTCGGCCAGTGCCCTGGAGTGTGTGTTGCGGGTGTGTTATGGAGCAGGATTTTCTGCGGCGGGAATTTCCGGGAGGCAGGGTGCGTCGTCTGCGGTGTTCGGATCGGCGGGCGTTTCAGGCGTATCGCAGTGAGGCTGAGCTGGGCCGGTATCAGGGCTGGGAGCCGATGTCTGAGCAGGGGGCATTTGATTTTTTGTATGGGATGAGCCTTGTGCGTGGTTTTCGGCAGGGAGACTGGATTCAACTGGGAATCGCCGAGGCGGGTACGGACTGGTTGATCGGGGATATTGGTATGTACTGGTCGGAGGGTGGCAGTTACGGGGAGGTTGGGTATACGCTGCGTACGGCGTCTCAGGGGCGGGGTCTGGCGACGGCGGCGGTGCGGGCCGTGATTGAGCTGTTTTTTGGGCAGACCGAGGCACGTTGGGTGCAGGCGGTGACGGATGAGCGGAACGTGGCAAGTGTGCGGCTGCTGGAGCGGCTGGGGTTTGTGCATCTGGTGACGCGGGCTGCCCGTTTTCGGGGCCAGCCGTGTGTGGATCTGGAGTATCGTCTGGAGCGGGGAGGGTGGGTTTGATGTTACTGGCGGTAGAGACATCGGGGATGACGGGATCGCTGGCATTGTCTGCGGACGGTCAGTTGTTGTCTGAGCGGGTGCTGGAATCTGAGGGGCGTCGTCATGCGCAGACGCTGGTGAGTGAGGTGGGTTTGCTGCTGTCCGGACAGGGGCTGACGGTGGGTGATCTGAGTGCCGTGGCGGTGAGCATTGGGCCGGGCAGCTTTACGGGTTTGCGTGTGGGGCTGGTATTTGCGAAGACGCTGGCGTGGCTGCGTGGAATACCGCTGTTATCCGTGAATACTCTGCAGGCCATGGCTCAGCAGTGTGCCGGTCAGTATGGTGAGGTGCTGGGGATCAGTGATGCGCAGCGTGGTGAGGTGTTTGCGGTGTTGTGTCGGCGTGATGCGACCGGGTTGATGCGGATGGTGGACGGGGTGCGTGTCCTGAGTCCGGGTGCGCTGCCAAACGCGGAGGTTGTGGCTGGTCCGGTGGTGGAGCAGCATCGGGTTGTTCTGGAGGGGAATTTTGCGGGCCGGACGGTGTCACCGGTATTTCCTCGAGCTGCCGCGGTGGCGGTGTTGGGTGCGGATCAGCTGCTGCGGGGTGAGGTGGCGAATGCAGAGCAGCTGGAGCCATTGTATGTGCGTCCGAGCTATGCTGAGGAGAAGCGTGGGGTTGAGGTTGCGGGATAACTCGGCAAAAACACCGGAAGTGGTCGGGAAAGTCGTGAGTTTGCCTGCGGCGGGTGGCATAATGTGGGGCGTCCGTCGGGACGTGAGTGTGGCTGGAACTGGGAACTGTTTTTGGGCGGGGCGCATGACGGCAGCAGCGGCGGGTTCAGAATCCGGTGCGGGGGTTCCGGAGCAGTCCGGAGCAGGTGAACCCTGGTATCGTGAAGGCTTGCAGTTCACGTGTACTCAGTGTGGCGACTGCTGCACGGGGGCTCCGGGAGATGTCTGGGTGACGGACGAGGAGTTGCGTGAGATTGCGGATTATCTGGGGAAGCCGATTGGTGAAATCCGCCTGTTTCATACGCGACTGATTCGCGGTCGGATGCTGCTGACGGAGTTTGGCAACGGGGACTGTACATTTTTCGATCCGCGCGGGCGGAAATGTACGGTGTACAAGGCGCGACCGGTGCAGTGTCGTACGTGGCCGTTCTGGAATTCCCATTTGGCCAGTCCGCAGGCGTGGCAGAGCGTGTGCGAGAAGTGCCCGGGTTCGGGGGAGGGGGCATTTTTCAGTCTGGAGCAGATCCAGGAGCGTGCCAGCCGGATCGATATGTAGCGGTCAGCCCGGGGGTCGTCCGGAAAAGCGATACTTTTCGGGGATTTCGCTGTTTCAGGTCCAAAATAGGGACGTGGACTTTCCGATAACGGGGTTGAGCACGGGTGGTGCTGCGCTCGAATTCTGCGCAAAAACCACGATTTTCGACCGTTAAAGTGGCGGAAATCGGGGGATTTGGAAGAATGGAGTGGCAGTGCGGAGTGCTCGTCGGTAGCGTGTTGTTGGCGTGCTGGATCTGGTTCGTTGTTTGTTGAAGGCGCCCAGAATGTCGCAGATTTCAATGAAAGTTGCATTCCGGTGGCGGATGTTGTCAGCGGTGCTGGCTGGTATTGTGGCGGTGTCAGCGGGTGGTTCAGTGCTGCAGGCCCAGGTCGTCAGGGCTCCGCTGAACGAAGGTTTTGTGCGGACCAGCTCGATAGCAATGACCGTTGACGAGATGCTGGGTGTGCGGAAGGTCCGTGGGGCAGGCGACCCGATTCTGGGGCCAGGATATCCAGCGCTGTGGATTGCCGAGGTGCAGTTCAAGCCTTTGCGGCTGATGCGGCTGAACTGGCCTGACGCCGCTTCCGGGGAAACTCGTCAGGAAATCGTGCGGTACATGGTCTACCGTGTGATCCGGCGGGATTACACGGATCTGGCCGGTGCAGAGAAGGCTGCTTTGGAATTGAAACTGGCGGATCCGAACAGTGATCCGGTGAATGTGCTGGATCCTGAAACCACCAATCCGCTGCAGATGCCGCGTTTTCTGCTGCAGGCGCAGGAGCTGGACGGGACGGTGACCGCCAGTTGGCAGGATGAGGTCAGTGTGGCGATTCAGAATGCCGTGTTTGCTCGTGAAATGGGGCGTCGGGGTCGTGATTTGAAGTTATTGAACAGTGTTGAGGCATTGCAGGAGGTGGGTCCGCCGGTGGCTGCTGACGATGCGGATGCCTTGTCAAAGGCGTTCTACGGTGTGGCGGTCTGGCGAAACGTGGATGACAAGGCGGACTATTTCACGGTGTCGATGTCGGGATTCAGCAATGCCTACCGAATCACGAAGGATGCTCAGGGGCAGAACATCTTTGAAGAGAAGGTGATTGTGCAGAAGTTTGAGCGTCCGGGTGACGAGTTTTTGCAGGAGGAGATGGAGTTTCGCCTGGTGGACCAGGGAGACACGGACGGGGACGGGAAGGCGGACGTGCGTTATCCATTGTGGCAGTACCGTCCGCGTCAGTTTAAGACTCAGATTCCCGGTCTGGACCTGATTCTGCGAAACATCAGTACTTCGGCCCCTGCGGCGTCAAAGTGATCATTTGATCACCTCTTGTGGTGATTGCAGCCTGGCCAGTTCCCGGGAATTCGTGGGCTCTGCCTGCGAAAAGTCTTGAAAATTCCCGATAAACCGTCAAACTTGCCGCCCTTTCCCGTGGCAGGACAGTTGCAGCTTTCGAGCTGTTCAGAATACACAGCGAAACAACAGCACTAAACAGCACTAAGGGGTTCAGTCATGGCTCATAAGAAGGGTCAGGGTTCCAGCCGCAACGGTCGTGATTCTCAGGCGAAGCGTCGTGGGATCAAGAGGTTCGGTGGCGAGGCTGTGATTGCCGGCAACATTCTGGCTCGTCAGTGTGGCACGAAGTGGCATCCTGGCCGCAACGTGGGCATGGGCAGTGATTACACGTTGTTTGCCCTGTGCGATGGCACTGTGACGTTTGACCAGGGTGGTCGTCGGATCAATATTGAGGTTGCGGTGGCGGCCAACTGAGCGGTGCCTGGTATCTGCGACTGTCGGTCGCAGTGGCAGCGAAGCAAATCGCGGCGGCATCTTTCGAACGGTGAAGATGTCGTCGCGTTTTTTTACGCGCTGTGGTTGTGGTTGTGGTTTGTGTTTTCTGCATGGTGGTGGGGGCGACTGACTGATGCTGGAACTCAGAAATCCTCATAGTATTCTGGCAGTCCTGCAGCGTCGTCCGAAGGCGGTGAAGTCATTGCGAGTGCAGTCGGAGCAGCCAGGGGAGTCGTGGGATCGGGTGCTTGAGGCGGCTCGCGGGGCCGGCATATCGGTGCGTGTTGGTGGTGCTGAGGACCGTCGTGGTCCGCGGCGGGACACGGAGCGAGTGGGTGCGGGAGCGGCAATGGTTGAGCCGCCAAGTCCATTGCCGCTGGAGGCAATTTTTTCGACGGAGAGTGCGCGGGGTTTATGGCTGGCACTGGATCAGATCCAGGATCCTCAGAATCTGGGAGCGTTATTTCGGCTGGCCGGTTTTTTTGGTGTGAGCGGAATTGTGCTGACAAAGGATCGCAGTGCGGCGGTGAATGCGACGGTGTGTGACGTGGCGGCCGGGGGTGCGGAGTATGTGCCGTTTGCGGTTGTGGCGAATCTGGCTCAGGCGCTGGAGCGTGCTCAGCAGAGTTCGATCTGGGTGCTGGGGACGTGTGAGCGGGCGGAGTCTTCAATTTATGATATTCGTCGGGACCGTCACTGGATGCTGGTGCTGGGCAACGAGGGCAATGGATTGCGCCGGTTGACTCGCGAGAAATGTGACCAGCTGGTGGGTTTGCCGGCTCAGGGGCCGGTGCCGTCATTGAATGTGGCGGCGGCGGCGGCGGCCAGTCTGGCGGTGCTGGGGCGTCCTGAGTAGGTGACGGGCTGGTCTCTGGAGTTTGACATTTGCGGTGGTTACCGGTGAGAATGGTTTGGGTGCTGGTGATTCCGCCGGGGTTATGTCAGGCGAAGGGCCCATGAAACAGCTCGTGATTTCGGTTTGTGTGCTGCTGGGTTCTGTGGCGGCTTTGGTGCTGGCCAGTTACTTCAGTGTGCGACCGACTGCGGTGGCGAAAGTTGCGGCGGACGCGACTTCGGGTTCGGTGGCGAACACAGCATCTGACGTGGCACCGGTGCCACTGCAGTATCCGGAAAAGGATGATGCTCGACTGCAGGGGATGTTGTGGATCCCGGGCGGCATTTACACGATGGGTGCGGCAGATTCGTTTCCAGACGAGTTTCCTCCGCACTCCGTGCAGCTGGACGGTTTCTGGATGGATGAGACGGAGGTTACCAACCGTCAGTTTGCGGCATTTGTGCAGGCCACCGGCTATGTGACTCTGGCTGAACAGCCGCCGAAGTTGCGCAGTGTTCAGCCTGGTACCGGGGTGTCTGATGCGGACATTCTGCCTGAGCTGAACAAGCCTGGCTCAATTTGCAGTATGCAGTTGAGCAGTCGCGGCGACATTGATCCTGCGAAGGGCGCGTACAGCTGGTGGCAGTATGTTCCGGGCGCCAGCTGGCGTCATCCTGAGGGCCCGGAATCTTCGATTGACGATCGTATGGACCATCCGGTGGTGCATGTGAGCTGGCCGGATGCTGCGGCGTATTGCCGCTGGGCTGGCAAGGAGCTGCCGACGGAGGCGCAATGGGAGTATGCAGCGCGGGGTGGTCGGGCTGGTGAGATGTATCCGTGGGGTCAGGATCGAAATCCTGAAGGTCGCTGGCTGCACAATATCTGGCAGGGTCAGTTTCCGATTGAGGACACGGGGGAGGACGGATTTCGCCGAACGGCTCCTGTGGGCAGTTTTCCTGCGAATGCATTTGGGCTGAGGGACATTTCGGGAAATGTGTGGGAGTGGTGTGCGGACTATTATCAGCCGGACTATTACGAGGCGTGTGTGGTGCAGGGTGCGGGTCGTCCGCTCCGGAATCCTCGTGGTCCGGAATCCAGCTTTGATCCGCAGGAGCCCGGCATTGTGAAGCGTGTGCAGCGTGGTGGTTCGTTTATGTGCAGTGATCAGTACTGTATTGGATACCGGACGACAGCGCGGATGAAGGGCGAGGAGGATTCGGGGGCCTTTCACACGGGTTTTCGCTGTGTGATCAACGGGCGACCGGTGGATGTTCAGCCGGTGTCGTCTGATTCGTCGCGTTGAGACGGCAGCAGAAGGCGGCCATCAGTTGCAGTGTTTCGTCGCTGACGTGGTGTTCGATGCCTTCGCTGTCTGCTGCCGCTGTATCCGGACTGGCTCCCAGTGCCAGCAGGAAGCGAAAGACAATGTCGTGTCTGCTGCGTGAGAATTCTGCCAGTGCGCGGCCTTTGTCGGTGAGTCTTACGGGACCGTAGGGTTCTGCGTCAGCGAAGCCGTCACGTTTCAGGCGTGCGACGGTGCGATTGACGGTGACGTGACTGACTTCAAAGCGACGTGCCAGATCCCGGACTCGACATTCCCCGGTCTGCTGTTCCAGTTCTGCGATGGCTTCGACGTAATCCTGCGTCAGTTCCGTAGCGTGATCGCGGCGGGTTCTGAGGTGGCTGGAGACGTGTTGGCGCTGGTGCGTCACGAGAGCAGATCCTCAGAGGGTACTAAGGGGCCCGACGCCGGCCGTGGTGGTCATTCTGAGCGGGTATTTCTGCAGCAGCTGGTGAATCTGTTCCTGTGTGACACTGCGGATGATTTTCATGTCATCGGCGATGGATCGGTATTCCTGTCGATAGAGCCAGTTGGAGCCGAGTGAGGACAGGCGTCCCATGGGCCTCTCGCCTCGCAGGACGATGCGTGAGGCGACTTTATTGCGAGCCTGTTCCAGTTCTTCTGAGGTGACGCCACCGGTGTTGACTTCGGCGAACACCTGAGCGCAGCGTTCGAGGTTGGCGGCGGCATCATTCGGTGCGCAACTGAGGTAGCTCATCCACGCTCCGTCACCGTCGTACTCACTGAAACCGAGGTCGCAGGTTTCGACGTGCCCGGGGTCCACGAGTTCCCAGAACAGTCGGCTGCCGCTGTCATCACCGACGATCACTGACAGCAGTTCAGCGGCGAACCTGAGGGGGTCAGAGCCGCGGGGAGCGGGGCCCATCTGCATCAGGTGCTGCTGGACGCTGGATTCACGAGTCAGCAGGCTGACGGTCTGCTGCGGATTGAAGTCCGGAATGGTGCGGTGGGTGATTCCGGCGGGGATGCGTGAGCAGTGTTTTTCGACAAGCTGCAGCAGCTGATCGAAGTCGCAGTTACCGGCCACGGCGAGGACGATGTTACCGGTATGGTAGCGGCTGGCATGGTAGCGGCGCATCTGTTCGGAGGTGAGTGCGGTGATGCTGGCCTGGCTGCCGAGGATACTTTGTCCCAGCGGGTGGCCATTGAAGTGGGTGGCCATGATGTGGTCGTAGCAGGTGAAGGACGGCTGGTCCTCATACATGCTGATTTCTTCAAGGATGACATTTTTTTCCATGTCGAAATCTTCCTGCCGCACCGCGGGCTGCAGCAGTGCGGACAGCAGTTCCAGGGCCCTTTCAAGGTACTCGGGCAGCACTGCTGCGTAGTACATGGTGACTTCTTCACTGGTGGACGCATTGTATTTGGCTCCTATTTCATCGAAGACGCGATTGATATCGTCAGCGGAGAATCGGTCATCGCCCTTGAAGGCCATGTGTTCAAGGAAGTGGCTGATGCCAGAGATTTCCTCGGTTTCATCGCGGGAGCCTGCGCGAACGAAGAAGCCTGCGGCGACGCTGTGAACGGCCGGGTTAGTTTCGGCGATGAGAGTCAGACCGGAGGGCAGCTGGCAATGCTGGAATTTCATGATTGTATCCGTGAGGGGCAGATGGATCGGGTGCCTGGCGGGTGGTTGGGCATCGTCAGTGCTGCTGTGGCAGGCAGGACGGGTCCGGTGCCTGTGGTCCGATGGAGACGAGGACCATGGATTTCGGAGCGTGGTCGATGACGAATTGACGGACGCCGTCGACGGTCAGGGCATCGATGCGGTCGTGGATTTCCTGGAGTGAGACGAAGCGTCCCAGCAGGTACATATCGCGTGCCAGCGAGCCGGCGCGGGAGGACGTGGATTCCTGCTGCATGATGAGAGAGCTTTTGGCGCGGGCGCGGCAGCGCTGCAGTTCGTCTGCGGTGATGCCTTCTGACAGACGCAGGATTTCCTGGACTGTGACGTCCAGTGTTTCCTGGGCGCGTTCGGTGGTGGTGCCGGCATACGCCATGACTCGAGCATCATCCTTCAGCGTGCTGAGTGAGGCGGAAATGGCGTAGCAGAGTCCGCGTTTTTCGCGAACTTCGGTGAACAATCGGGAGCTCATGCCGCCACTGAGCAGGCTGACGGCAGCCCAGGCTTCATAATAGCGGGGATCTGAGTAGCAGACGGTGTCCCAGGCAAGTCCGAGGTGAGTTTGAGCGGATTCGTGATGCTGATGAAAGGGCGAAGCGGGGCGAGTGCCGACGGTGACATCCGCTGGTGCTGTTCCCTGCCATTTGCCGAAGACGGATTCGAGTGTCTGCTGGAGTTGTGCGGAGTCCAGGTTTCCGGCGATGCCCAGAATGGCGGATTCCGGGACGACGAACTGCTGGTGATGACGGCGAATGTCATCCGGGGTGATTTGTTCGAGGTCCTGGAGTTCGCCTTCGGAGGGATTGCCCCAGGGTGCAGCGTAGCTGTACTGACGCAGGATTCGTCCAAGCTGCTGGCGGGGTTCATCTTCGAGTGCCAGCAGTCCCTGTGCGACGAGGTCCCGAGCGGGTTCGAAATCGTCATCGTGCAGGTGTGGCTGCAGGATCATGCGAGCGATGAGTGGCAGTGCATCAGTCAGTCGATCGGCGGTAGTAGCTGCCGAGAACGTGATATGTGCGCTGCCGGTCTGGAAGCTGCGCTGGAGTCCGAGGTTATCGAGGGCAGCGCAGAGGCCGCGGGAGGACAATCCGTCGGCGCCGCGGGGGACCATTTCGCTGAGGATTGCGGCGGTGCCGCAGCGGCCTGCCGCATCGCGAGTGCCACCGGCCGGCAGCAGCAGCGAGAGGGCTGCGGACTGCACATCGGGCATCGGTTCAAAGATGACCAGCAGGCCGTTGGAGAGGCGATAACTTTCGATGAACTGAGGAACTTCCATAACAGACTTTATCCGTCGAGGGACGAGAGTGCCTGCCGGCGGATGCCGGCAGGCTGCAAGGGCAGTTACCTGGGGGTATTCTGAGCGGCAGTCGGGATGGCAAAATCGCCTTCCAGGCTGCGGAAGATGGAATGCACGTGGTTGGCATCGTTCTGGGTGTTGTTGTATTCGATAATGAACGTGGCACCCTGAATGACGTAATGATGTCGCTTATTCACCTCAGCATCGCCCCACCAGCCCATGCGGATGTCGGCCATGCCGGCTTTTTCAATGGCTTTCATGCGGTCGCGAACAACCTGAGCGGGCATGACGGACAGGTATTCCCCCAGCAGTTCGCGGAACATTTTCTGCTGATCGGGTGACATATCGGCGTAGCGGAGTCCGACGGGCTGATCGACGACGGCCTGCGGTGCAGCGGCCCCGCGAATGTCATCGGGAGCTTTGTCGGAGATCCACATCTGCTTTTTCTGTTCGTCTGAGCAGGCTTTGAGGATAGCGCGTGCGAGGTCTTCGCGGGCGGCGAGAACGCGAAGTGAGCGTCCCGGGCCGGCATCGATGAGTGCGGGGTTGGCACCCATCATTTCCGGAGTGCTGCTGACGACGACACCGTCACGAATCACGAAATTCAGGGACATGTGGTGGCCTTCAAAACGCCAGCCCCAGGTACCGGTGGCAGCGGGAGTTCCGAAGATGGTGAGATGGTACTTATGCGTGTGTCGACGATCGCGGCGGTAGGCTTCTTCACCACCTTCAAAAAGGTACAGCACTTCTTCAAGGCTGCGGACCTGCAGTGTTTTGGCATATCCGGCAGCGGACAGTCCTGACTTCACCAGTTCTTCGGCGGCTTTGCGCGGTTCACCGAACAGATCCCAGAGCACGATGCCGTTGCGATCTTTGGGGATGAAGTGCCAGTTGAGTCGTTCGGGATCGGCGAATCCGTAGTGCAGTTTGTCGCGCTGTTCTGCGGGCAGCAGTTCGGCGAGTCGAGCGGCGGCGGTGGCCATGGCGACACCGGGTGTGTCTGAGCCATCATCGGCAGCGGCAAAACCGCACAGCAGCAGCGGCAGGCACAGGCAGAGAACTGATCGCATGGAAAAGGCTCCGGGGAATACAGCGAGGTGGGAAAACGATGGCAGACTGTGGCACTAACCGGGTGGCCAGTGCAGCGGTCGACCTCCGAGGATATGTATGTGCAGGTGAAAGACGGTCTGTCCGCCGTGACCGCCCGTGTTGATCACCGTGCGATAGCCTTCTGCCAGACCCAGCTGTTGTGCGATGACGGGGACCATCTGCAGGAGGTGTCCGCAGAGTTCGGTGTCAGCGGCGGTGAGTTCTGCGAGTGAGGCGACCGGCTTTTTGGGAATCAGCAGGACATGCACGGGTGCCTGGGGGCTGACGTCATGGAAGGCCAGGCAGTGCTGGTCTTCGTGAACGATGCGGGCCGGGATTTCGCGATTGATGATTTTCTGGAAGATGGTCATGTGTCGAAGTTGTCGGGTGGAACGGATGCGGTCGGTACCTGAACCCCTGGAAATTAGCAGGAATCCGGGCAAACTCCAGCAGGACCTGCGGCGGGATCCGGGCATTTGTCGGATCGGGGCGTCCGGCATGACCGAGAATCGCAATAATCGGACTGGAGTGTGAATTGCGGGATGGATGCTGGAAAGTGAGCCGGGTAAGCTGCGGTGGCTGTTTTTTCCTGTGGGACGGCGAGAGAGCGTGTGGTGGTTCGGGCGGGAAAGCGGAGCATGGCGTCTGAAATCAAAACATCACGGGGGACTCGCCGGGCCCTGCTGGGGGCCGGTCTGGCGGCGTTTTGTGGTGTGGTGTCGCGGGCTGACGAATCGGATCAGTCTGCTCTGGAATCGCGTATCGACGCCGCGGTCCGACTGGGGCTGAAGTGGCTGGCTTCAGAGCAGCAGGCATCCGGTGCATGGACCACGAAGGACTATGGCGAGTCAACGGCGACGACATCGCTGGCGATGATGGCGTTGATGGCGGGCGGGCATGTTCCGGGCGAGGGACCGTACGGACGATTGCTTTCGCGAGGACTGGCGTGGCTGTTGTCTCAGCAGCAGGAGAACGGTTTGCTGGTGGGGCGGGAGAGCGGTCATGGGCCGATGTACAGTCATGGCATCGCGACTCTGATGCTGGCGGAGATCTGCGGCATGTCTGAGGGAGCTCAGGCGGATCAGTGCCGGCAGAGTCTGCAGAAGGCTGTTCGGCTGATCGTGGATGCTCAGAATCACCGCAAGCCTCCTGAGCACGACGGCGGCTGGCGTTATCAGCCGACGAGCAGTGATTCGGATCTCAGTGTGAGTGCGTGGCAGCTGCTGGCACTGCGAGCGGCTCGGGATATCGGTTGTGATGTTCCGGCGGAAAACATTGACCGTGCGGTGGCCTATCTGAAGCGACTGCATGTGAAGCATGACGGTGGATTTGGCTATATGGTGGGCCACGGCAGCTCGATTACTCGCGCAGGCACCGGGATTGCGGCTTTGGAGATTTGTGGTGAGCATCGGACGCGGGAGACACTGGCGGCGGCCGGGCTGATTCTGTCGCGACCGCTGGTGCGCAGCGAGCATTATTTTTATTACGGCGCGTACTACTGCACGATCGGAATGTACAAGGTGGGTGGTGCGGAGTGGCGACAATCGCGGCAGGTGCTGTATCAGACGATTCTGGATCTGCAGAATCCGGAAGGCTTCTGGACTCCTGAAGACGGTACTGAGCGTCAGGCGGGGCGTGTGTATGCCACCTCGCTGGCCGTGCTGGCTCTGGCAATCGAATATGGCTATTTGCCGATTTATCAGCGTTAGTTGTGCTGCTTTGCTGATCTGTGGAACTTTGCTTGATTCGCGAGGCCGTTCTGTCGCAGAATGGCTGGTATGCGGACCTGAGCACGGTGGTATTTGCAACAGTTTTCGGATGGGATTTCCGGGCGATGAATAACAGCGTGAATCGAAGACTCTGGCGGGTTTTGCTGTGTTTGCTGCTGGCGTGTCCAGCGGCGGCCGAGGCCTTTCAGGGGGCTCCTGCGGCAGCGGATCCGCGGGTGGGCAAACGGGTGCTGGTGATTCGTCACGGTGCACCGCTCAGAACGCCCGATGCGACGGTGTCTTCGGCGTGGCTGGGTGAAGTGTTTACTGTGTCGCTGGTGAATGGCGAATGGCTGTGGATACAGGAGAAGGGTGGTTGGTTGTGGGAGCAGGAGACAGTGCTGTATGACGGCGCGATTGAGGAGCTGACAGCGGGTGTCACAGAGTCCCCCACCGCCGAGAATCATCATCTGCGGGGTGTGGCACTGCTGGCACACAAGCAGTATCGGAAGGCGATTACCGACTTCAATGAAAGTCTGCGGAAGGCCCCCAAAAACTCGGGGGCTCTGAACAATCGCGGGAAGGCTCATTATCTGCTGGGCGGTCATCCGGCGGCGATCGCCGATTTTACTCAGGCACTGGCGATTGAGCCGACGAACGTGCTGTATCTGAACAATCGGGCACTGGCCTACATCGAGACGGCTCAGTTTTCACTGGCGCTGGCGGATCTGCAGTCGGCACTGAAGCTGGTGCCGGACTTTGCTGAGGCTTTGAACAACCGTGGGATCGTGCATCAGCGGCTGCAGAAGACAAACGAGGCTGTGGCCGATTTTACTGCCGCATTGAAGCTGAATCCGAAGTATGTGGATGCTTTGGGGAACAGGGCGTTTGCGTATCGTCGCAGCGGGCAGTACGAGAATGCTCTGGCGGATCTTGAGCAGGCGGTGCGGATCAGTCCGCTGACGTACGAGGCGACAAATGATCTGGCCTGGCTGCTGTCGACGTGTCCTGACCAGCGTTATCGGCAGCCGGAACGGGCATTGCAACTGGCGAAAGCGGCCTGCGAGATGACTCAGTACCAGCAATGGAACACCCTGGATACTCTGGCGGCCGCCCTGGCAGAGAGCGGGCAGTTTGCCGAGGCGTCGAAGTGGGCCGCCACGGCTGCAGAGAAAGCTCCGGAAAAGGAACGTGCTCGACTGCAGGGGCATCTTGAACAGATTGTGGCCGGGAAGCAGATCAGGGAATAGGTTGTCTGTTGTCAGTTTATTGGTTGGGCGGTAGGTTTGTGGTGTGAGTGAGGTATT
>SXXK01000389.1 GCA_005791255.1 Planctomyces sp. | reverse complement strand
CCGGTAATCTTTCGGTCAATGCACTTGTGCAGACAATCTCTGGTGCAATCACACTGCGAGCCGACAACAACGTGACCTTCACGGCGAATGGGGACGTGGCCAGTGGCAGTGGCAACGTGGTAGTCAGTGCGGATGACGACAACAGCGGTGCGGCCGGTGGCCTGTTAACGATGGCTGACGGTGCTCTGATCAACGAGGGCAGCGGCACGATCACTCTGACTTCAGACGGGGATGTGACGCTCGGAGGCTTGCAGACCACGAATGCAACGGCAAACGCCGTGCAGGTTACCAGCCGTGAAGGTGGGATCATCGATGGCGGTGACTCAGACATTGACATTATCGCGAACGCTGCTGGCAGCCTGGTAACGCTGAATGCCGAAACCGGGATTGGTCATGGAAGCGTGTTGGAGACGACACTCCGCAGTCTGGATGCAGTCAACCAGGGTATCGCAGTCACAGGAGATATTTCGATATCGGAGTCTGACGGACTGACAATTCGTCGCGTGCGGCAGGAAGCGACCGGGGGTGCGATCGGCATTTCAGTGGCGGCTGGCGGACTAACGGTCGGCTCCGGGCATGCCGGCGTCACCAGCTCCGGCCATGGCAACATTGAACTGAGTTCCGGCGGCCTGGCTGACTTGCAGATTCTGAGCAACGTCAGCACTTACGGCGGTGACATTATTGTGCGGTCAGGGGGCGACGTGCGTGTTGGCGACTTTGCCGGCGCTCGCGGGGCAACCATCAGCACTTCGGGCGCTGCAACAATGCTGACGGCAGGCGGGGCAATAGCCGGGAGTGTCACTGTGAATGTGTCCAGTGCGGCCGGGTTTTCATCCGGACAGGAGGTTGAGATCATCGAAGGCTCGGTGACAGAGGTGACGAAGATCAGTACAGCGGCGGGGGCAGTGGATCTGGTTGCGGGAAAAGTGACGCTGACAGCGGCACTGACGAATACCTTTACAAAGGCCGCTCGAATCGTTGCGCGGCAGGAGTCGGCGACAACCAGTCTTGGCGCAGCTCCTGGTTCTATGAGCCTGCAGTTGAATGATGTCTCAGCTTTCGTGGCCGAGATGCCGGTCGAGATACGCAGTGGCGGTGCGATTCAGTCTCTCGTCGTGGACTCTGTGAATACAACCACAAAGACAGTGACATTGAAGCAGCCACTGCCGACGGCTCTGGCCGCCGGGACGCGGGTATTTGCCGCAGATACTCAGAAACTTTCAGTGCGGGCCGACGCTGCGGTGTATCTGGCGGAAGGAGTTCTACTGACGACCGACGATCTGTCAGCGGGCAGCGTTAGCGCGCTTCGAGGCGATCTGCTGGAGGTTCGAGCCGATGCGGACGGGACCTTCCTTGCGACTGGCGTCCGATCCGGATTGCTGCGCACGGGGGAACTGCTGCAGTTGCGGACGGACGGCGGCGTGGCTGCGAGATTGGCAAACCGCCCAAGGCTGGATGATGTTCAGACGGCCAATACTCCCAACGCATTCTTTGTTGACCAGAAGGATCCACTGCTGTCGAATATCGGTACCGCAGAAGGATTCAATTACGTTGTGACTTTCAACCTGGCCATTCCGACTGTGGGTGAAGAAAATCTGAGGCTGGACATCGACTGGCGCGACTCCACATCGGACACTGGCGGGATTCAGTCTCGCTATCTGAGCTATCAGGACGGAGGCGTTCCCCAAACAGTGGATTATACGTACTCGCTGGCCGACTTCGTGGTCTTTATCAACAACAGCAAAAAGGAGTTTGCCGTGGATTTTGCTGTAGGCCATCATGAGACTATAAGGGTGACTGCAGATACTGTGCACCAGGAAGGCGTTCCCCAGTTTCTACTGGGCGACGCCGCCCTGAAATCTCTGGACGAGCGAGGCGTTTCAACCACGGATCAGGGGCCCGTGCAGGCAGGGATGCTGGGTACCAGTCTGACGACGGTGCCGGTCGGAAAAGATCGAGGAGTCATCGTGATCGACGATGTCGACTCCAACAATGACTACCACTTCGAAGGCGGCACGGTTCTGGTGAAGATTCCGACACCGCCATTTCAGCCAATTGTGACGCCTCCGCCAATTAAACCGTTGCCTCAATTTCAGGCTGAGCAGTTTGTGTCAGTGATTCAGCCACAGTCTGTGATTGAGGTGCTTGTTGAGGAATCAGTGCTGCTGGAAGCACCCTCGCCACGGTCGGAAGACCGGTACGAGTTGCGTCAGTTGCAGTCCGGGGCGGAGAAGGTTGTTCTGCGGGAGGTGGAGCAGGGCGATCGGCTGTTGAGCCCGGAATATCTGCGTCGATGGGTCAATGAGTCAGAATTGGAAGGTAACGACTACGAACTCTGGCTGGTAACTCGTAAACGAACCAACAGCGGCGCGGATGTGCTGATTGAGCGAAAGTTGCTGGAATTTGACGTCACGAATCGGCAGCCATTTCCCTCTGCGGATCCAGTTCAGCCGGCGGAAGTGCTTCAGCCGCAACTGGTGCCGGTCGAAGGGCCAATACCGGGAATGGAAGGGACCCATGCACCACCTGCAGCACCCGGCGAACCGGGTCCACAGAGCAACCTGGGGCCCGATTCACCGACACTCGAAGCCGCTGTCGAGCAGACAGTGGGATTACTGATTCAGGCCCCTGGCGTGCCAGAGCCAGCTGCCGCTGACGGTGAGCCCGTGGACAGATCCGGAGAGCCACAGGACGAGGATCGGCAAGTCTCATGGCAGGGGAGCAACAGGGCAGGGCGATTGGCGACAACCGTCGGAATTGCAGGACTGTTTGTCTCTCAGGCCGTTCGACAGGGGCCTGAGTTACGTAACCCACGGATCTCTGTCTTTGTGTCACAGGTATTGCGACAAGTTCGGGGCCGTTGAGAGGCGACTTCGCGGGGCGCCTGAAAATCGTGGCTGGATCCTGAAAAAAAACACCCTGAACCTGCCGTAATTCAGGGGATTCCTGAAGCATAGGCCATTATGATGAGTTCAACGGGAAGTCCTGACGCGATTGGCCGTAACCACGGTTACAGTGAGCATGCGGGGTAAGATATGTCTGGAAACAGCGGTAGGTCAGGGAAAGACGACAGCCACGGTCTGCGGGGACCGTTTCACACGATGCAGCCGAGTCTTTCCGGCGATTTCTCGACATCGTCCCAGCAGGGCCCTGAGGACAATCAACCTGTGGCCCCGTCTGCCCCGCCGAATGCGACAATGCTGCCGCCGGCGCTTTCGGATGCCCCAAACGCCACCAGACACACGATCTCGACGGCCTCGCCTTTGCTCCACACTGCCCTGGAGGGTATTCTGAAGCCGGCAGACTTCGATCCCGGGAAGACGCTTCAACCACGGCCGCCGGCCCTGCAACCAGCAAACGAGTGCCTTCAGGTTGCTCCAGAGAAAACGCTGGCGATGACCCCTTCAGTGGCCAATGCGACAACTCGCCGTGCAGATCCACCCGGGAATGATCCGGGTGCGGCTACTGGGCAGCGGATCCGTCGGCATCGGTTCGTGGCGCCGCAGAAGGCGGATACTGACGGAAAGCAGAAAGACGATCACACAGCAGCAGTGCCGCCTATGTCTCCCAAAGTCGCAGCGCTCATTGTCGACGACAAAGCCGGGGAGCATCCAGATCCTGACAGCGGTGAGTATCAGACTCTGGAGGTACTCGGCGAGGGTGGCATGGGGATTGTGCGAAGAGTCCGCCAGAACTCATTGTGCCGGGATGTGGCAATTAAGTCGATTAGACCCGCATTATATCACGAGCAGAAAATACAGGACAGTTTTACAAACCAGGAATTATTTGTATCCGAGGCTGTCATCACAGCGGCCCTTGTGCATCCAAATATTATCCCCGTGCATGATCTCGGCCTTGATGATCAGGGGCGCCTGTTCTATTCCATGAAGGAAGTCAAGGGCAAACCCTGGTCCGGACTCATTGAACGTGAGGATCCGCAGCGTCGACGAGTTGAGCTGGAGAAGAATCTTGAGATCCTGCTGAAGGTGTGCGATGCGGTCGCCTACGCCCACAGGCAGGGCGTGATCAATCGCGACCTGAAGCCGGAAAATGTGGCCGTGGGAGAGTATGGCGAGGTGATCGTGCTTGACTGGGGGCTGGCCGTCCCGTTGGACAATGTTACTCAAAGTGGGGGTGCTCCGACGTGGCCCGCGGTCCTGCGGGTTCTGCCTGGTCCGGCTGGAACTCCAGGCTATATGGCTCCAGAGTTGGCGGAAACCGGTCTTGAGAGGATTTGCAGTCAGACAGACGTCTATTTGCTGGGCGCCATGCTGTTTGAGATTCTGGAGGGCTATCCACCACATTTGCTGCAGGAGTTTCAGGCACTACCGAAAAATCAGCTATTGCGCGCGGTTTTTGATGCAGTGGTGCAGAATCGGATTGAAGAGAACGTCCAGTACAAGGGCGAATTGATGGACATTGCCCGAAAAGCCATGGAAACGGATCCTGAAGATCGTTTCGGCTCGGTGACGGAGTTTCAGGAGGCCATCCGTCAGTATCGTATTACAGGGCGTGCAGAAGAATTGCTGAGGCAGGCGAGTCTGGAGAGGGAACAGGACAAATACGAACTCTATCAGCAGTCGGCTGCCCTGTTTGCCAAAGCGTTAACGGATTGGCCGAACAATCCTCGCGCACAGAAGGGCGACAGAGTTGCCCGGCTGGCCTTTGCACAACTGGCTCTGAAACGCGGCGACTTTGACCTCGGACTGGAAGTGCTGGGGCAGAACAAGGAACCCGATCTGGCGACTCTGCGAACCCGGCTGCGTCGGCAACGGACTCAGAGGAAGTTGATCCGTGGGACATGGTTGATTCTGGGAGCCTGCGCGGCGGCGCTGCTTGTCTGGCTGGTGATAACAAAGCGAGATCTTGCACTGCAGAATGAAGAACTTGAACTTAGGAATGATACCATTGCCCAGCAGAACGATGAGCTTGAACGCAGGAATGGTACTATCGCCCAGCAGGATGGGAAAATTCGAGAGGGACAGGACAAATTGTCGGCTCAGGCAAAGGCTCTGGCGACGGTGGAAAGCGAGCTGACGACAAAAGAACGTGAACTAAATCGCACCGATGAATTACTGCGGGCTGAGAAGGATAAGGCTAACAAAGCCACGGACGATGCCAAAAAGGCACTCACCGCCGCTGAAGATGCTCAGCGTCAGGCCAACGAGGCAACGGAGAAAAAACAAGCAGCCGATATGGAGTTGAAGAAGGCAAAAGAAGAGTCAGACAAGGTGCAGTATCAGCGTTTTCAAGACCGACTGAACGCTGCGGAGGATCTGCGGGATTGGCAGCAGATGGTGGAAATTGCGGAAGACGCGTTGCGTCAACTGGCAGACAATCCCCAGTTCACCGATTTGAAAAAGAAGGCGATCGAAGAACGCCTCGAGGGGGCCCGCAGGAAAGCTCGGGAGACTGATGGAAATGGCAGCGTGCGGCTGGAACAGCAGTTGCGGCTGCCGGGGAATGTGCGAAACAGAGCCGTGTTGATTCCGCAGGGCGGGGGCCTGCTGCAGCTGATCGGTGCCGCAGACCGTGAAGAGGTAACGGGTATTCGCGTAATTGCCGCAGCAGGGTTGCTGGCCGACGGTCTGGCGTCGTCCGCCCTGTTGCCGCTTCCGGAACCTCTGACGCAGCAGGTGGGCGGCGTGGTAAAGATCTCTGCCACGGCCGACGCGGGACTGGTCTGGCTGTCCTATGGCGCGGATTTGTACGTCTGGGGGCAGGAATCGGCTGGCCAGTATCGCCTGCTGGGGAAGGAAGTTCGTCCGGCCGAGATTCTGGAAGTTCAGGCAGACCGGGAAGGACGTTTATTCGTCTTATCGGACGACGACTTTGGTTCTGTCGCCATCTATCAGGCGGAAGAGGGGCGTCTGAAGTCACTGCTGCCGCAGGGCACGGTGCTGTTCAGAGGGAAGCAGGCTTCCTATCCCTGTTCGGATTTTGCAGTGACACCGGACGGCCGCTGGGTGCTGCATTTTTCAGCCCGGGGAAACGACCGGCATGTACGAGCCTTCGCGGTTGACTGGAGAAACTTGCAGGCTCCTGAACTGCCGCAGGAAGTCAGCGGAGTGCCGCTGGTCGAATTGCCACAACTGGAGAATTCCGGTAATGGCGGTCCTGAGGCTGTAATCCGAGTGGACGACATGCAGATCGCCACTGCAGGAAACAGGCTGTTACTATCTGTGACGACCCGCGAGGGAGAGCGCTGGTATGCGTTGTTGAATTCAGCATCTGCGGATGTTGCAGGGGAGTTCCCATTTGGCCCCCGTGCCACCTGGTTTCGCTCGGGTTCGGAGCGAGCGGCAGAATCCATCAGGCTGTCCCCGGACGGCGGTTTGATTATTGCGGCCCATCACCGCAATCGCAGCAATCTCGAGGCGTGGCGGGTGACCACAGACGGTGTGCAGCCGTTTCCATTGCCGGACCAGGCATCCGCCCGCGTTCGCAATTCGGAAAACTCGCAGGGGAGTCTGATTTCCGGGCTGAGCCAGCCTGTGCTGGACGTCTGTCCGCTGGATTCGGTGTCAGGGCGATTCCTGACTCTGTCCGAAAAATTCCTGACTCGCTGGAATCTCAGCACTTACGGCGATTACATCGAGGAAATGCGGGCGATTGTGAACACCTTTTCCGGAGAACGGACTGCTGTGATTCCACGTGTCCCCGGGGGCGCGGGGCGGGTGCTGCTGACGATGGTACCGGCGTCTGAAGACGAGCTGATCACAACTGCGACTCCGGTAGACTCTGCGGAACTGAGTGCTGACGGGGAGCGTTTGATACTGGGTTCGCGCGATCGTGCGGTTCGAGTGCTGAATACGGTAGATCTGCAACCGGTCCTGAATCTCAGTGGTCGTCCGGACCCGCTGCGAAACAGCAGTGAGCAGGGGCTGTTTCTGGAAGGTCATTCGTCCAAAATCACCGCTGGACGGTTTCTAGGGGGTGACTCAGGACTGTTGTTGACCTCTGAAAGTCTGGGTGTGGTGTCTGTGTGGGACGCGCGATCAGATTCAGACGGGCTGGGCCGCGAGGTTTCGCGGTTGATCACAGGTCACGGTTCAGGCGTGTTTTCGGTATCTGCCGATGGCGGGTTGATTGCTGCCGACGGTGCCGTACTGCGGGGCAACCAGCTGGTATATCAGGTGTTGATCTGGCGTGCGGAAGATCTGCGTGGAACGGTGGCACCGGAGCCATACCGGCGGCTGTTGGTGGACGATGAGCAAACGCGGGCCATGTTTCGCCAGCGGCAGTTGCAGCCTTCTTTTCAGATTACAGCGACAGCAATATCACCGGGCAACAGTTTGATTGCCGTGGGAGGTCGACAGGGTGAGCTGGTGTTGTGGACGCTGGCAGCGGGGCAAGTGACGGCCTTGCAGCAAACTCATGGCGGCGACCAGATCTCGGGACTCTGGTTCCTCTCGGAAACTGAATTTGTCAGCAGTGGCTATGACGGTCGTTTGCTGCGCTGGCAACTGGGACAGAACGGCCAGCTGACATCTCGGGAAGTCTTTGCCGGCCAACAAGTGATCGCAATGAATGTTTCGCCGGACGGACGCTGGTATCTGATTTCCGATGTTGTCGCCAAGCCCGGTGCGAAGGCTGTTGCGTCACCAGGCAACCGCAGACGTCGGGTGCCGACGATGCTGAGGATGCAGGCCCTGAATTCCGCTGATGGCACCATTCGCCAGTTGGTGGAACTGGATATTCCTTTGTCGCGTCCGGAAATGGCGCTGCAGACAGGAGGCAGTTGGTCGGAGGACGGTCGGCAGTTGTTGCTGGCACTGGAAGACCGGCTGATCGTCTACGACAGCACGGACTGGAAACCGCAGCGACAGCTGGCCGTATCCGGCCAATCCGGAACAATGAGCCGGGCAATCCTGGCCCCTGCATCGCTGGGGAATCAGCTGATGGCCACGATCACGGATCGGCGTGCCGCGCTCTGGGACATGACTCTTCAGAAGCAGATTTGTGAATTTCGTTCTCATCACAGTGACCGACTGACAGCCTCATTTTCCGCCGATCGTCGGCTGGTGTTGACGTCCAGCGAGGCTCTGCGGATTTTTGATGCCGACGAAGCGTCACCGGTGAAGGGCCGGACCCTGTATCGCATTCGCCCGGAGGAGTCGCATCGATCACCACTTGAAGATGCCCGGTTCATTCCAATCCCCGGTGACTACCGGTTTCTGAGCCTTGAGAGGAACGGTGTGGTGCGAGTGTGGGGATGTACTCGTGAAGGTGTTCCGACGGCTGCGCCGCTGTGGCATTCCGATGATGAAGTGCCACAGCCCATCACCAGTGATGCCGGTGTGGTTCGGTGGAGTCCGAACGGTCAGTGGTTTGTGGCCATTCGGTCCGGCCGACTCAATTGCTGGAGCCTGTCAGGCGATGTTGTTACGGCCGTTGATCTCCCGATTCCGGAAGGGTTTGCTGGCGAATGGAATGACCTCTGCTTCTCACGTGACAGCGGTTTACTGGCAGCAGGAGGCAAGGGGCGGGTTTTGGAAGATGGTGAAACCGCTGCCGGGCTGGTGTGGAAACTGGCGTCGGGGCAGCCCGCAGTTCTGGCGGCGACACTGGTGGACAGGGAGCAGCGGCTGTCCGCTGTTAATCTTGTGGACGAACAGAATCGTGATCGTATTCTGCGAGGCGGTATTACCGCCGTTGCGTTTCGCAGTGGTGATGGTCAACTGGTGACAGGTGACATCCGAGGCACGATTCTCAAGTGGCTGCTACCGGCCCCAACGGAGGCCGACGCACGCGAGCCGGAGTTTGGCGGCAAGCTGGAAACGCGGAATGAGACCGAGGGACATCGGACGCGTATCATTTCCCTTTCCGAAACCGCCAACAACGGGCTGATCTCGGTTGACGAAAGTGGTCGGATCATCCGCTGGCCGTGAGACAGTGACAGCCGTGTGATAATCGGTAGTTTTTGCCAGTCAGCCTTCTCACGGCGATCGATAAAGTTTGCCTGATCCGGCCTTTCGTTAGTTGTGTGGGGATTCTTGCCGGTCGGTGCCCCACTGCGAATGCCCGACTGGTGTGGAAATTCCGGCCCTGCCGAAAAAACATGATGGTGCAGGGGGTCTGATTCTAAGGAGGGTAAGCAAATGACCAGGATGGTCGATTTTTTCGGATGTGCGGCCAGGTGGGTGCCTGCGACGGCACTGATGTGCGTTGCGATGACATGTGCTGGAAGTCTGCAGGCACAGGATTCTGGCGCCCCGCCCTGGGGCGAGTTTCTACGGCAGTTCGGAAAGGATCCGCTGCTTAAGAAGGCGTTTCACCAGCAGGACGAAAAGGAGCCAAAAGGGCTCGCGGCCAAAATCCGTGCGAGGGAACTGGATGTGCCGAACAGAATTCGTGCCATTCGCTACCTGTCCGAGCTGGATTGTGGGCAGTTCCCCGAAGCCAGAGATGTCCTGCTTGAACAGCTGAATCCTGAGAAGGAGCGCTGGCCGGAAGTGCGGCTGGCAGCAGCCGAGGGTTTGCGAGATATGCTGGGCCGTAACTGTAAGGCAACCCGCAACTCAAAGGACAAGAGTGGGAAATCCACGTTATCCTACGGACCCAGTTGCTCCAGCGCT
>SXXK01000388.1 GCA_005791255.1 Planctomyces sp. | reverse complement strand
ATTCACCTGCATCCGGATTGTGTTTCTGTGCTGTGGCTCAGCGGGAGCTTCGCCCTCCCGATGGATGGGAGGCGGAGGCGTTTCTTATCCACCGAGGCACAGAGAGCGCTGAGTTTGTGCGTGTCGCTGGGCTTTGTGTGTCTGTGGATTGAAGCGGAGTCGTGTGGCTCAGCAGGAGCTTCGCCCTCCCGATGGCTGGGAGGCGGAGTATTACGGTGCGGGGATGATGTTTCGATCGGCGCCGCCGAGGAGTATGGCGCCGGTGATGCGGTCGGATGGCATCGTCAGCAGGACGCAGGTGTTGCGGCCGTCTTCAATGCGGACTTTCACGGGCTGAGCATGGACGGGATAGCGTTCGCTCAGAGGTCGCGTCCAGAGGTCGAGGTTGTATTCGCCTGAAGGCAGTTCTTCAGCGGCAATGCGGACTGCGGCCGGCAGGGTGCTCCACGATCGCGTGTCGGCCTTTTCAAGAGCCTCCCAGGCGACTCCGACGACGGACATGGCGAGGTCCGCTTTCCAGTCGAGGCTTTGGTTGGACATGGCTTTGGCAGCGACGACGGTTCCCTTCTTGACGACTCGACGAACCACTGCATCGGCAATCGCTTTGTCGCGCCCGGCGAGGTAGGAGGCCTGGGCGACTTCGCGCAGGTCGACGATGGTGGAGAATCCCAGCTGGCGACGTTCTGTGCCGATTCCGGTGCCGACGATGGCGGCTCCGGGCGTCAGATCGGCGCGGGCGGGATCCGTGGATTGGGGGTGGGCAATTTTGACGGAGAACAGGGTTGGCGGCAGTGAGTGTTTGCTTTGTGCTGAGAGGATCTGGTCGGCGATCAGGAGAGCGGCGGAGGTGGGTTCACAGGATTCTGAGACCCATTCCGGGGCGACGCCGGCGAGTACGATGACGTGCAGCGTGCCGTGCGTTTTGCGGCACTGGATTCCCAGTGGGGTGAGTTTGCCGGCAGAGGCTGTGCTGAACTGCGGATTCCAGAGGCGGACATCCTGCAGTGCCCGTTCGGTTTCCGCGGTCTCGGTGGGTTTTTCGGAGTGGACGATGGCGGTGAGGTAGGCGGCGAGAGCGAGCGGCTGGTCGAGCGTTTCGGCGGTGATTTTGGGAGGCGGGCTGTTTTCGAAGCTGGCGGGTGTGACCGCTGTTGTGCTGTCCGAGGTGGCCGTTTTGCCTGAGGATTTGGTGGCAGCGGCGACCAGAGCATCCCGTCTGTCTTTGGACGTCTGCATGGCCTGCAGCGACCATGCCCAGGCATCCTGGCCGTCATTGACAAGGCTGGAGAGCATCGCGACGTTGACAAGCATGTGGTGTTCGAATTCGCGACCGGACCAGGCGATGGCGCGGGAGTCTGACAGCAAGGACGCGGTCTGTTCGACGGCGTTTTTTTGTTTCAGGTAGTCGATGCGATCGCGAACTGAGCGGAGGTGTGATTCGGCCACCTGGGGTTCGCCACTGGCCAGAGCGATGATGGACTGGTCCAGCAGGAGCAGTTCTTTTTCGGTGTTGAGCGGACCGGAGGCTTTCTGCAGACGTTTTGCGGAGTTTTGCAGGTCACCGGAGCGCCAGGCCTGCAGGCCGGTGTGGTGCTGTTTTTGTGAGCTGCGGCAGCCTGAGGCAAGGCAGCAGGCGACCAGCAGCAGTACCGTCAGGACTGACTGAGTTGTGCAGTGTGTGGAGCGTGGTCCGGTCATGAGGGACGCTCGGGATCAGTCACAGCTCGGGCCGGAGATTCGCGAGGGACAGAGTGCAGCCTAAGCATTTGCCGGAGAGTTGTCCTGCAGAAACCCGTTGTTTTGGAACGCCGATTGTGCCTTTTCACGTCAGGAACTGGCTTTGGTCGGTTGTGTATGGAAAGGTCGAGCTACGGGTTGGGGGGGGCTCGGGCTGGAAAGCCCGAGCTACGGTGAAGGGGTGAGGGACGGGTCAGTCGTCGTCGTCATCGCCGTAGTGCACCCAGCGTCCCCAGCGTCGCTTGTGGTAGCCTTTCCGCAGCATGGCGGATTCGGTGACGGATTCACCGGTGTGAATATTGAGCAGTTCGAGTGTGAGCAGGTAATCGCGCTGGTAGTCGCCATTGCTGTTGGTGGTGCCGGAGGTGACGCGGGCGAACAGCAGGTAGTCGATGGGCTGACTGCTTTTTTCCAGCACCATCTGGAAGTCGCGCTGTTTTTGCGGCAGGACGAGGCTGTCAGGATTGCAGCGGAGTTCGGCCATGGCGGCGTCGACGTAACGTTTGCTGATCATGCGGTACTGAGGGTCCTGGCTGACCAGCGTGCTGATGTGTTCGTAGATCTGATCCTTGAAGTCGCCGATGGTTTCACCGCTCTTGTTTTCGACTCCGACAAAGCAGACGGAGCGAGCGAGGCTGCCGTCTTCACGGATGGTTGTATGGGAGGTCTGAAGGATGGTCTGGCTGGATTTTCCGAGCAGCCGGGACACGGATTCATCGATGAGGGGCTTCCATGTTTCAGCGCCGGCGTTGTGGCTGCCGACCATGTCCCGATCGTCCTGTTTGAGAACGTGGGCATACTGTTTTTTGCGGCAGCCGGGTGCGAGGATGCAGCAGAAGAGCAGCGTCAGGAGTAAAAATTTCCGGCGGACTGCCATGGCAGGGGATTCCCTTCCGTGTGCTGGGCAGACTTGAAGCGATTCGGGCGCGCAACGGGATTGTCGGCGTCTGATGGCACAGTGTATGCCACAGGGCAATCCTGGGGGTAGATCGGATTTGAGGCGGTTGCCGCGGGATTCCGTTTTGCCGGCGGTCGGGAAATGAACGGTCGGAAAAAACTGCTGATGTGCAGTGCCGGGGGGCAGAAAACGACCAGTTGTGCGGGTGTTGGGCCGGGTTTCACTGGGACCAGGCAGGAGCATCGATGTCGAGTGTGAGCGGAGAGCAGGGCAGGGCAATGCGGAGCTGCAGGTCATCTGTGCCGCCGAGTTTTCCGGCCAGCTCTGCCATCTCTTCACTGCCGACAGCCCGATAGCATTCCACCAGTTCGCGCCAGGCAAAGCGACGAATTGGTGCGGGCATAATGCGGGCTGCCCGTTCGAGGCTGCGGATGGCGTCCGCGGTCCGCCCGTCTGCCTTCAGGGCGATCCCCAGCAGCAGTTGTCGCGGACCTTCGAGCGGACCGGCATCGGAGATTCTGTGCAGTTCGCTGATGGCTTCTGCGGGCAGATTGAGGTCAAGAAATCCGTCGGCGGCGAGCAGTCGGCGGACGGTTTTGGGGGTGAGAGTCGTTCGCATGGCAGAGATTTCCTGTCGTCAGAGCGATGGGGCCGGGCGGGCCGAAGGAATGCCGGGCGATTGCTGAACCAGTGTTTCGGTGAGCCGGATGCGGATTTCGGCCGGGGGGCAGAAATCAGCACTGTCAAACCGATTCGACAGCCGTGTCGAGTTGTAATCGTCCTGATGACATGAAGGTAGCAACTGCTGCGCCGCAGACATTCGGTTTTTTTGGATTGTTCGTAAGTTATTTAATGGCAGATGTTTAGTGTTTATTGGGATAGTTTTGTCCGGAGTTTGTGGTCTGCCAAAACTACAATTTTTTGTGAAGTGACTGCTGCTGAATTCGTCAGATTCGGCAGAGTTCAGCAGAGGAATTGCAGAAATTACAAAGGGGAGTTGGTGGCGTGCGTGGGCTGTAGCGGGCGGGGCGTGTGTTTTGGATGGAAATCCGCTGGAATTTGCGTGTGTGGGCTTGTGTTTGGGGAATTCGCCTGGCGGAGACGGTCGAATTTCTCGTAGTGGAGTCGCAACGAGCGGGCTGTTCTGGGGTGATCTGCGAAGGCGGTGTGATGGGAATTTTGCTGGGGCTGGGATTTCTGGGGGCATTTCTGCTGGCGGTGGTCATGACTCCGCTGGTCCGCCGGGCGGCTCCTGCACTGGGACTGATTGACCTGCCTGGTGATCGTAAGGTGCACGTCGTTCCGACTCCGCGTGGCGGCGGGATCGCAATTTTTTTGGGGGTGCTGATACCGGCACTGATTCTGCCGGCTGCCGGGGTTCTGGCGGGTGTTGAATCGTCACCGGGGTTGCGAGTGCAGTTGGTGGCGATTGGTCTGGGAGCGGTGGTTTTGTTTCTGACGGGACTGGCGGATGATCGCTGGAGTCTGTCGTGGAAGCTGCGTCTGGGTTTGCAGTTTCTGGTTGCCGGCTGTGTGGCTGGCAGTGGTGTGCGGGCAACGGTGTTTGTATCGCAGCCGTGGTTTGGTTTTGGTCTGACGGTGCTGTGGATCCTGGTGCTGACGAATGCCATGAATTTTCTGGACAACATGGATGGTTTGTCTGCGGGGATTGGTTTGATTGCGGCGGTGTTATTTGCTTCGATTTTGCTGCTGATGGTGGAGCGTGCGGCGTGGGAGGTGGCCTTGCTGCTGCTGCTGCTGGCGGGATCACTGTGTGGATTTTTGGTGTGGAACCGTCCTCCGGCGGCGATTTTCATGGGTGACTGCGGCAGTAATCTGATTGGTTTTCTGCTGGCGACATTGACGGTGGCGGGAACGTTTTACCAGCGGAGTGGCAGTCGGCATGTGATGCTGGCGCCGTTGTGTGTGATGGCGGTACCGCTGTATGACTTCTGCACAGTGATTCTGATTCGTCTGCTGCAGGGTCGCAGTCCGTTTCATGGTGACAAGAGTCATGTGTCGCACCGTCTGGTCGATTTGGGTTTGAAGCCGGTGTATGCGGTTTTGACGGTGCATTTGATGACGATGATGACGGGGGCCTGTGCATTGCTGTTGTACAAGGTTCAGGACTGGGTGGGTGCTGCGATTGTGATGAGTGTGATTCTGATGGTGCTGACTGTGGTGGCGATTCTGGAGTTTGTGGGGCGCAGTTCTGTGGGTCAGATGCAGGGGCGTCTGCGGCGTGAGCAGGGTGTGCTGACCGAATCAGACAGGACCTGACTGCCATGCAAGACTTGTGGACCAGGGCTGCTCTGGTGCTTTTGAGTGCGGGCAGCTGGTGGGTGGCGGAGGAGGCTGCGGATGGTCGTGGACTGATTTTGTCCGCGGGCTGGTGTGTGGTGGCCTGTTTGTTCTGTTTTAGTGATCCTGGGGCGGGTGCAGAGCAGCGTCAGCGGAGCGGAGCCGTGCGTGGCTGGATGGATGCGGGAGTGCTGCTGCTGGTGGTGGGGCATGTGGTATCGACGTGGCATGTGTTTCAGGTGCAGGGTGATCGTCGTGCCGCAGTGAATCTGACACTGGAGTGGTGTGGTCTGCTGGGTGCGTGGCTGGTGCTGAGTCGTTCCTGTGTGACGGGTCGCGGTGCGGCGGTGCTGCTGGAGCTGGTGGCGGCGATTGCGGTGGGTCAGGCCTGTCTCGGTACAGCTCAGCATCACTTCGTCTATGCGTCCAATGCGGAGTGGTATCGGGAGCGTCGTGAGATTCTGGATGCGTGGTCGGGAGGTGGAGCGGGTGCCGGACTTCGCAGCGACGTGTCGTATGCGCAGGTGCAGCAGATCCTGGCGGAATTTCGTGAGCTGCAGATACCGCTGGAGGGCAGCGGGCGGGTGTTGTGGGAGAATCGTGCTTTGTACAGTCAGGAGCCGATTGGTACGTTTGCGCTCGCGAATACTCTGGCCGGCCTGCTGGCTGCGGGTCTGTTGATTATGGCAGGGCGGATGATGGGGCGACTGCGGAGTGGCGGAGCGAGGCTGAGTGCGCTGGAGTGGGTCAGGTTGTTGTTGCCGGTGCTGATTTGCGGGTACTGTCTGGTACTGACGAAGAGTCGATCGGCGTGGCTTGGTGTGGTGTTTGGTGGAGTTGTGCTGGCGGTGGGAGGTGCGGGGTGGGGGCGTACTTCGCGGCTGGCCGGGCGGCTGGCGGGCGTGAGTGTGGCGGGGCTTTGCGGCTTGCTGCTGGCTGGTGCCGTACTGGTTCGGAATGGCAGTCTGGATTCGGCAGTTCTGGCTGAGGCTCCGCGTTCACTTCAGTTTCGCCTGATGTACTGGACAGGGGCTGTTCGAATGCTGCGTGAGCAGCCATGGACGGGTGCCGGACCGGGCAATTTTCGTGAAAGCTACATGCCGTGGAAAGCGGATGAATCCAGTGAAGAGATTCGTGATCCGCACAATCTGCTGCTGGATGCGTGGTCTTCGAGTGGTGTGATTGGTTTGGCGGGTTTGCTGTTGCTGCTGGGTGCTGCGGTGCGGCAGTTTGCAGTCGGAGGTGAGTCGGTTCTGGTGCCGGGTGTGGCGGCAGGTGTTTGGTCGTCGCGGCGGTCAGTGGGTGTGTTGTGGCGGGTCCTGTTACTGGCATTTGTCCTGGATACGGGCTGGGAGTGGCTGAGTCTTGAGTCACTGGCCGAGAAATGGCTGGAGGTGCTGCTGCTGGGGGGAATGCTGTTTGTGTCCGGCCGGACGGTGCAGCCCGGGCCGCTGGATCGACTGGCGGGACTGAGTGGTCTGTGCGGACTAAGTGTGCATCTGCTGGCGGCGGGGGGCTTTGAGATGCCTGCGGTGATGCTGGTGATGCTGGTCTGTCTGGGGGTGGTGTGCGGCGGATCATTTTCGGAGGCTGGCGAATCTGTCCTGGTGGCAGCGGGTGCGGGAGTCGGGGCGTGGAGTCGGCGGTGTGCGGGAGCCGGATTTTTGGTGCTGGCGGCTCTGATTGTCTGGCTGGGTGCAGTTCCGGCGCTGAGGTTGAAGGCTTTGCTGGGAGCAGCGGAGCAGCAATCGGGCCAGGGCAATCCGGCGGCGGCATTGCGACTGCTGGATGAGGCGGAGCGGGCGGACAGGCTGGCCGTTCGTCCGCATCAGCAGCGTGTGGAGCTGCTGGCGGAGCGTTTGCTGACTGAGTGTGCGGTGCGTTCGGGTGCGGGTGGTGCAGAGCCGGAGCCGGTTCCGGATCCATCCGAGAGGGCTCGATTTCAGGAACTTCTGGAAAACTGCGAAGCGGCGTGTGAGCGGCTGATTGAGGCTGACATTCGCAGTCCGGCGGGGTATCTTTACCGTGGTCGCTGTCGCGGTGCTGTGGGGCGGATTCTGGCTGATCTGCCTCTGCAGCAGCAGTCGTGTGAGGATTATGATCAGGTATTGCGGCGATATCGGGGCAAGGCGGTGCTGTGGGCGGAGTTTGCTGAGTCATTGTGGCTGGTTGGTGAGCTGGACAGGGCGATTCAGGCTGCGGGCAGAGCACTGGCTCTGCAGCGAGTGAACGAGCGATGGGGGCATCAGGAGCAACTGCTGGGGCCGGCTGTGCTGAAGCGGCTGGAGCAACTGACGGCGTCTGCGTCGAACGGTTTTTAGCGTGGTGAGTTGTGGAGTGAATCATGCAGAAGGTGCTGGCCGGAGTGGGTTTGCTGGGTGGAGTACTGGTTGCTGTGCTGCTGCTGAGGCAGCAGCCCGAGCAGACGCTGGCGGATTCTCTGAAGCAGATGCAGGCCGAGCGCAAGGCGGTGGCACCTGAGTCACCGAAGCCAAAGTCGGTCTCGGATCTGCCTGTGGCCAGTGAGCAGGGTCCGTGGCCTGTGGCGGTGATTGAGGATCCGGTGTTTGAGTTTGGTCGCATGCCGGTCATGGGTAAGAACTCGCATCGATTCATCGTGGAAAACCGGGGTGAGGCGGAGCTGGAGCTGAAGGCTGGCAACACTACCTGCAAGTGCACAAAGTTCGGGTTTGGTGAGTCGGCTGAGTCGGCAGTGGATCGGGTGAAAGTGGCACCTGGAGAGAAGGCCGTGCTGCTGATCAACTGGAAAGCGGGTGATGCGCCGGATCGGGCGTTTCGGCATGGCGGGGACGTGCATACAAACGATCCGAAGAATCCGCTGCTGAAGGTCGCGGTGGAGGGTGCGATCGAGATGCCATTTGACGTGATGCCTCAGTTCACGTGGGATTTCGGCAGCATCTACGACAAGGCAGCGAGCTTTAAGGGTGGAATCGCGTCCCGGCTGCACGAGAAATTCGCGATAGAGAAGGTGGAAAGTCCATCCGGCAAGGTGCGTGTGGATGTGGTTCCGATGACGATCGAGGAGCTGGGTACGGACAGTTTTGTGGGGGGCTTTACGCTGCAGGCGGAGGTTGCTCAGGACATTCCTTCGGGGTTGTTTTCTGAGGAGTTGCTGCTGTGGACTTCGGTGTCTGAGGATCCTGTGCGAATCACCGTGAAGGCTCGGAAATTCGGGGCGATTCGTCTGCAGCCACTGCCGGGGACACAACTGAACCCTGAGACTCTGACGCTGATGATGGGTTCATTTCGCGCAGCGGAGGGCAAGGAGTTTCAGCTGCTGGTCATTGTGGACGAGAAGGACATGCAGGAGCCGTTTGCGATTACGAAGACAGAAGCTGATCCGTCATTTATTTCCGCCGCAATTGCTCCGCTGGGGGAGCCTTCAGGCACGGTGCATCGTTATCGGCTGACGCTGAAGATTCCGCCGGGTCGGCCAACGACGCAGCGAACGGCCAGCAATCCGGGTTTTGTCAGGCTGCAGACGAATCATCCGTCGGGTGATGCGATTTCGCTGGGTCTGATGATGTATTCGAACTGAGGCGTTCAGATGAACAGAACAGCAGTTT
>SXXK01000387.1 GCA_005791255.1 Planctomyces sp. | reverse complement strand
CAGCGCGACTGAAGGAGTTGCAGCAGCCCAACGGCAGCTGGACCAACCCGGCCGACCGCTGGTATGAGGGTGACCCGAATCTGGTCACCGCCTACTGTCTGATTGCTCTGGCCAACTGCCAGTCGAAGTGAGCACTGTGACAGGGGCCAGCGCGACGGTGCCGGACAGCGATTCCGACCAGACTTCCATGGCAGCAGATTCCCGGCATGTGCTGCTGTTTGGAGCCAGCAACCTGGTGCTGGGCTGGCAGGCGCTGATGCGACAACTGCAGCAGCGGTTGTCGCAGCCGCTGCAACTGCATGCCTGCCTTGGTATGGGCCGTTCGTATCTGCGGCCGTCCCGGTGTCTGCAGCGAGTCCTGCCGGGGGTGCTTGAGTCACGAATCTGGCAGAACCTGCCGGCCCCTGCGGCCGCACCGCCTTTGGTACTCCTGACCGATGTCGGTAACGATATCATCTACCGGTATGCTCCGCCCGATATCCAGCAGGCGGTCGGTGAAACGGTGCAGCGGATTCGATCGTGGGATCCACGGGCCGACATTGTGCTGACCGGGCTGCCGCTGGCCGCGCTCAACGATCTGACACCATTTCGCTTTCTGCTCGCTCGCCGACTGCTCTTTCAGGGCAGTCCGCTGACTCTGTCAGAGGCCTGCGAGCAGGCTTCGCAGCTGCAGCATCTGCTGACCGTACTGGCAGCCGACCAGGGCCTGCGACTGGTGCATCCGGACAGGGCGTGGTACGGGCTTGATCCAATCCACTACCGTCGGGGTTTTCGCGACACCGCTTTTGCGACGTATTTCGATCAGTGGGCTGAGCTGGGTGCCGCTGCAGCGGCACCAGATGTGGCCATGCAGAAGCCGTCGCTGAAGCCACCCCTGCCCGTCAGTGCGGATGTGCTGCGTCGAGGCCGTTTGGTTGTGACACCGCAACCGGTCTTCCGGACTTCGCGTCTGCAGGTATCCGCATGGTGACTGCATGACAGAACCCGGCTTTGATGATCCTCGAGTGCAGCAGGGTATCGATCTGTTCAATTCAGGCCAGTATTTCGACTGCCATGACGTATTTGAAGATTACTGGAGTGAACTGACGTGTGCGGAAAAGTCCCTGTTTCAGGGGTTGATTCAGGCGGCTGTCGCGCTGTTTCACTTTGAGGAAGGAAATCTGGGCGGGGCACTGCGGATGTATTCCAGCAGCCGCATGCGGCTGCTGGGATTTCGTGAGGGTGCCGCGGGCCTTGACGTCGGACGCCTGCTGCAGGACATGGAACTGTGCTTTAACGAACTGTGTCAGCCGCATGCCGGCTACCCATTTCACGTACGGCTGAACCCGGCCCTTGTGCCGCACATTCATCGGCTTTGAAAATGTCGGGCCCGCCGAGGCCTCGGGCGAGCCCCCACAGTGTTCGGGGCACTACACAACTCAATGGGTCAGCTCGAAGAGATTCCGCAGGCAAGATGACAGATCTCGGGCTGGAAAGCCCGATCTACACGAATTCGTGTCCATTTGTGTCCATTCGTGGTTCAAGTCGTCCCCCTGCGATAATCCATGTCAATCCGTGGCGAAAGGAAACATCCGAGGCACCGCACCTGCCTGCGCCGCCCCAAAACTCCCTCGAAAACAACCCCCAAATCGCTGGAATTCTTGACCGCGGGAAGCCGATTGGGATAAAATACCGCACCGGAGAATCGAATTCCGACATTCCGCACCCCCCGCCCCGCCCGGCTGCTTTCACCAGCAGCCTCGCTCACCTGCCCCCGTTGCTGCTGCTCCAAACTCTAACCCGGGAACCACGTCATGCTGACGATCCTTGGCCAGTCACCTGCTTCGCAAACTCGCCGAACCGGCTTCTGCGATGGCATCTCCCGCCGCAATTTTCTGACGATCGGCGGCATGGCTCTGGGCGGGGTTTCCCTCGCCGACGGGCTGCGGGCTGACGAACAGCAAAAATCCGGTCGCTCGCACAAAGCCATCATCAACATTTATCTGCCCGGCGGACCGCCGCATCTGGACATGTGGGACCCCAAGCCCGAAGCACCGGCAGAAATCCGCGGCGAATTTTCAGCCATCCCCACCAGTGTTCCCGGCATTTATGTCAGCGAGCTGTTTCCCCGCATGGCTCAGCTGATGGACAAATTCGTCCTCGTACGCTCGCTGTCAGATTCTGACGGCGGGCACGACGCGTACCAGTGCATGACCGGTCGCCGCAAGGGCAGTCGCCAGCCACCCGGTGGCTGGCCCTCGGGCGGTGCCTGGGTGTCCAGGATGGCGGGCCAGGTGACGCCGGCAATCCCGGCCAATGTGGCGCTGATGTATAACACGGGCAACCGCACCTGGGGCGAACCGGGTGGCGGCGGATTTCTGGGTGTGGCCCATGCTCCGTTCAATCTGGTCGGCCGCGAAGCTCGCAGCAAACCCGAAAACATGACCCTGAACGGGATCACCCTGGAAAAGCTGCAGGATCGGACAGCGCTGATGAAGTCACTCGATCGCTTTCGTCGCGACGCCGATCAGCGGCGGCAGATGGAAAGTCTGGATGTGTATGCTCAGCAGGCCATGGGGATCCTGACCACATCGAAACTGGTGGATGCACTCGACCTGTCCAAAGAGGATCCTCGAGTGGTGGCCAGCTATGGTGCCAGCAGCGAGGCTTTTCAGCGTGACGGAGCACCGCCGATGGTCGAGAATTTCTGCGTGGCCCGGCGACTGGTGGAAGCGGGGGCCCGGTTTGTCTCTCTGAACTTCAGCCGCTGGGACTGGCACGGCGGGGACGGCATGAATTTCCCCAAGTGTCGTGAAGAATGTCCGCGACTGGATCAGGGACTGGCGGCTTTGGTGACCGATCTGCATCAGCGGGGACTGGATCGGGATGTCTCAGTCGTTGTCTGGGGGGAATTCGGTCGCACGCCGAAAATCAACGCCAGCAACAGTCGCGACCACTGGCCGCAGGCCAACACAGCCGTGATCTTCGGCGGCGGAATGCGAACCGGGCAGGCCATCGGCTCCACCAACCGCTACGGTGAAACTCCGCAGCTGCGTCCGGTTACCTTCCAGGAAGTCTTTGCCACTCTGTACCACTGTGCTGGCATAGATGCCCAGAACACCCGCATTTTTGACCTCGCCGGAGTCCCGCAGTACCTTGTCGACCAGGGCAACAAACCGCTGCACGAAGTGATTTGAGCATTCCCTGAGAAAAGCACCTGAACTGTTCGGTCATTTGGCGATGTCACCGTGCTGAACGGCCGGACGCGACTACGGCAGATGCCAGAGCCCATCCAGCAACAGGATCCTGTTGTGGCGTTTCAGGTGCTGCTGTGCAGATCGTACTGCGTGCTTCCACTTTTTTCCAAAACGCTTTCCCTCGATGACACGGTCGACAGCATCGTCGCACAGGTCCGGGTGCAGTGCTGCAATTTGATCGTGCAGATCGTGAGTCGACAAGGGACCATGTTTTGTCAGCAGAAACATGATCGATGCAGCGAACACGGTATGCATCGCTCCGCCATTCAGCCTGAGCCGCATCAGGTCGTCCGCTGCTTCGGTCAATGCCTGCTGAAGTTCCGGTGCCGCCAGCTGTGATTGAACCTGCTGCGATGAATACAGGTCGCGCAACTTCGCCCCCTTCTCACTGTATTCTTCGATTGCAGCTTTGGACACATCCGCTCCGAGCGCGGTGTAATCATGTATGTCAGCTTCAATTCCGCCAGCCAGTGCGCGGTCAGAGATCAGAATGCCATATTCATAATTTAACACGAGACCGCCGGCCGTCAGGTTGCCCGAGGTGACGATTGCAGACTGAGAATCCTGCACAAATACTTTGGCGTGCACACGAGGCAGATGCGTAATCCGCAAACGCGGTATTGACTCTGCCAGCTCACGGATGGCCCCAGGATCCGTGGCACCCTGAGCAACATTCAGCGGAGACAGATCGGTCAGCAGAGTGAGCCGAACAGAGTCTTTGACAGTACTGGCGAGATGTGAGAGGAGAAACTGCACACCGAAACTGGTGACGTACGGAGAACATACGCAAAGACTAACGCGAACGCTGGACAGCAGCGTTTCCAGGTCCCGACTCCACAGCCTTGCCAGCTTTTTAGGTGACGTCATATCAGTTGCCTGAGCAATGCCTTGCAACATAAACCCAGGGTAAACGATCTATGGTCAGCCAACCGTGCCGTCATCCGTCTGCAGTAACCGCCACCAAGAACTGCTCGAATGAAATCCGGCCCCCACTGACACAGCACTCCGTCTGCCCCGGCTTCCATCGCATCAAAACTAACGCGGACTGCCTCATCCACGGTTGCGACCTTCGTCAGCCCAGTACCGAAAGTCGTGAAGGTACTCGGAGCCGCATTGTGAACAGCAATCGCACTGACCGGACTCTTCGGATCAAACCGAACCTTCCTCGTATTAAAACCTGCCTCTTCAGCAGCTGCCGTTTCGCTGATCGTGAACGGCATCGTCCTGTGCAGACCTCGCTTCTGCGCATCCGGTGGCCGCAACTGGTTGGCTGGAGTACCGTCTGGATACATATATCGTTCAGGCCATCTTTCGTGGACTTGCAAGAAGATGGCACAGCGAACGCTGGTCTTTTCTTGACTCGCGGTTCGCGGGGTCTGACGACTCATGAACAGCCTCTTTTCTGCAGCCTGAAGAACAGGAATCCGTTGATCTGGGTGCCGGTCACAAGGATGGTTCCGGGCAAGGGAAGGAGAGAATCCTTCTGCAGCGTGACAGGTTGCGGGCACGTTCGGTGAGTCCGCCTTCGTGGTTCACCTGCATCCGCGACGCGATGCGTTTGATGAGTCTGCGAATGGCGGCAGCGAAGACTCGGGAGGGCGAGGCTGGGATGGCGAAACGGTGTTAAACCTGAGTATTTGCCTGTTTCCTTCGGCGTTCACTCGCTGACCTCATTCGGCGGGTTTGCGTTGAATCGCGAAGCCCCGCACCAGTGATCCACGCCTGCAGTTCCCTGCACCCCACTCGTTGAAACCTTTTACGAATCTTTTCGGGTGTGCATTGGTCAAACAGCGTCGCAAAAGTTGCCAGCAGGCTGGTGAAGGTTCCGCGACAATGAGTCCGCTGGATGGCCTTGAAACTCCCAAAGGAAGACTCCAGCACTTCCGTGCTGGCTGGCAGTACCAGTCCGGGAATCTCCAGTGCCTTCAGCTGAGACTCGTTGACAGCAACTATTTGGATCAGTTCCGCGCTCATGTTCTTAACCCACCTGCTGCATGCAGGGAGTTTTGACAACTCGAATCTTAAGGCTTCTGAGGCCCCTTCCCAGGCCCCCTTTTCATTCGCCTGTTCCAGTGTCCGATCGATCATTTCGCACGCCTGTGACCATTCCGTTATTTCCGTTTTGAAGCCCTCGACCCACGCAAGTTTTTCGCGGACTCGCGCGGGGCAATTGGACGCCCGCAGGCGATTCAGAACGTCGCTGGACCAGCGAACGATGCGATGCAGATTCATGAACCGACACTTCTGCTTCCGAGCCGGGGGCATCAGGTGATCCAGCTCAGTTTGCTGCAATTGGGCAATGGCACACCCAACCTTCCCTTCAAACTCAATCCAGCGATCGGATTTGCCAAGGACGATCTTGAGACGAGCGGCAATTCGGTGCTTGGTGTCATAAAGGCAAAGTCCGCTGAATGTCTCATTTTTCAGGGTTGCAACGGCCTCTCGAAGTTCGCTGGCTCCATCGCAGATCGTCGCAAATGGGTGACCGAATTCATGAGCGACAGCCAGAAGTTGCTTCCTGACCTCCTCCTTACTTCGTGACGGTGCAGGTGAGACTGCCAGAACTGTCATATCGCTGCGTCTCAGTGGCCTGTTCCGAGGGATATTGTCCTTGTGAATTCCCAGAACGACCAGCACACACATTTTGCCAAGTTGCACGCTGTGGTCGATCATCCAAATCCAACCCGTTGACTTCTTTGCCTCCTGAAGAATCGCGACGCCATTTCGGCAATTCCAGAGTCGCACAGCATCGCGCGATGGAACGGGAATGTCCAATTCGAGACACCGGTTGATGATCTTGAGAACTTTGGGAACTGCTCGAAAGCCAATGACCACAGCAAGGCAGCAGCACATCGCGATAATTCGCGCTGAAAACTGATGGTGTATCAACCGTGCCTCCGAGGCCCACGGCGGCACATACTTCTCCGTCTTCGCCCTCCGCAAAGCGTCCAATTCGGCATGGCGTTCCTGAAGTTTTCTGTTCGCAATTCGTAATTGTTGCCTGAGCCACCAGCACGGCCGATGCTGCTCGGACGGATCGGCACTCCGCGACTGAAAATGGCGACAGCGATTGTCACGAGGCGAGAACTTGCGAGGCTGTTGGCAAATCGAAGATACTGCAACCACTATTACGCTCCTTCGTTTCGTGGGTTTAGGCACAAAGCGAATACGTTGGAGCGTAATAGTTTTCAAGACCAATTCCCCAGAGCCCCCAGTCTACTATCGTTTCGCCATCCCAGCTTCGCCCTCCCGCTACGTCCCCCGGCCAGAACAGAAATGCGATTGGGCCCACCGTTTGCGTTCGGGCGAAACGGTTGAAATAGTCGCTCTCCGGGTGCTTTCTTTTGCTGGACAGGTGTGGGCTGTCAGCCAAAGACAGTCCATCTGCATGCACGCTTCCATGCAGACGAAAGACGTGGGCTGCAATCCAGCCTGGCAGGCTGAACAGGATCCGGAACAGCAGATCGAATGCCAGTCGCAGCAGGAATTCCATACTGTCCTCCATGCCGCGGCGGGCTCAGTGATTCGACTAATCGGCAGACGAGTCTCCGTGCAGCCTCGCTCGCAGAATCTGTGCCTCTGTCAACAAACGCGACTCCAGCTCAAGCAGCCGTGCAGGCAAGTCCATACTGGTGTGGATCACTGTGAGGACAATGACGGAGTTGTCTCGGTAATCGCACACAAGAACGTGTCTGCGAATACGGTAGAAACTTAACCCCGGAATGCCAACTCTGTCGTCCTGAAGCAGTTGCGGGCTTTGGCTGATTCTGTCCAAAGCGGCTGTGACATCATCGAGGTACTCATCGGCTACTTTTCTTCCCCACTCTTTGACCGAATGGCGTTCAATCTGCCGGAGATCTTCGATCGCACGTCGCGTCAGGGCGAGGCGTACCTTGCTGCGTGACCGTTTCACTGGCCGGCCTTTTTCAGAAGTTGCCGCAGGTCTCCCTGCCATGCAACCGTCCGTCCGGCAACAGCATCCTGGTAACCATCAAGAATCGCATCGCGAATCTGTGCTGCTTCTATCCGCTCTTTTTTCTCCCTGAGCACTTGACGGACGAACTCACTGGGAGTGGCGTACAGTGTACCGTCACCGCAGTTGCGGTCGATAAACGAACGAAGCTCATCAGTCAGTGACAGATTCAGTGTGCTGCCCAACTTGCCTGCTCCCAAAAAACGCACCGCGACAAATGAATGCGATAGTTTACTCGGAGCATTGTTTGATGTCAAATTTTGCCAACAGCCTGAGCAGTTGTCATCGGGCGAAGGTGGATGGTGCAAATGCTGCGCGTCATGTTTTGGCCCACCGCGAGAATGCCGCCACTCCATTTTCCGCTCGTCGCGCATCCTCAATTTCTCCCCACGCTTATCCAGCGGTACCGGAAATCAGGCGTGTGAGTGCCGGATAGTCGCTGAGCGTCGATCGAGTTGAATTTGATGGCACAGCGAACGATGGTCTTTTCCTGACGCGCAGTTCGCGGGGTCTGGCGACTCATGAACGGCCTCCTTTCTGCAGCCTGAAGAACAGGAATCCGTTGATCTGGGTGCCGGTCACCAGGATGGTTCCGGCAAGGGAAGGCGGAAATCCTTCGGCAGCGTAATCGGTTGCGGGCACGTTCGGTGAGTCCGCCTTCGTGGTTGGCCTGCATCCGCCACGCGATGCGTTTGATGAGCCAGGGGGACTCTAAACCGTGTTGACCATTGAGCCCGGTTTGCGGGCGAACATCAGGTCGACTGGCCGAGAGTTCGGGAGAGATTGACGAGGTCAGAGCCTCGCGTTCGACCAGCCTGCGAATGGCGGCGGCAAAGACTCGGGAGGGCGAGGCTCCTGCCGAGCCTTTGAAACCTGCTCTGCGTGGCACGCTGTTGCAAATAGTCTTGTGGAGCAACAGGGATGCGGCTCAGCAGGAGCTTCGCCCTCCCGCTACGTCCCCCGGCCAGAACAGAAATGCGACCTGGCCCACCGTTTGCGTTCGGGCGAAACGGTCTCCATGGTCGCTCTCCGGGTGCGTTCTATTGCTGGACAGGTGTGGGCTGTCAGGCAAAGACAGCCCCTCTGCCTCGAGAACTACCCCGTCCGACCTGGAGATGACGGAAAAAGGGTGGCGGGGGAGACGGGGTGTTAATTCTGTGGGAGGAGAGTGGGACCAAGTCGCGGAATCCACACTGCGACACAAGTGAACGCAACACAAGTTCCGCACGCGTCAAGCACCTGCGTCGAGCCCGGGGAGTTTCGTAATCACCAGAAGCCCCACCGGGTGCTGACCTCCTACGCGACGAAATTCCGGGTGACGGAACCGGCATTCCGAATCAAAGTCGAGGTCCCACATCGCCAACTCTCCAGCACCGCCGCAAACGGTCAGGACGGGCCCACGCGAACGGAATGCGGACGCCGGTCCGCAACACAGAGGGCATCTCCAAGCTTTGGCTTCTGAGGCTAATCAGACTCCTGATGAGTGGAGCGAACTCTTCAGTGCAAGCCGCTCAAAAGGGAGGTTCTGCCGAGTGTATCATACAGTGACACGCCGCCCCCGTTTTTTTGGGCCGAACGATGGTCGTAACGCGCCTGCCGCCGAACATCTATGACTAAAAAACACACGTGATCAGCGGCTCCCGTTCACCGCTTTGTCATGTTGCGTTTCTTCAGCACTGGCAACTTCGCTTGTTTGCGCAATCTGAGCATGTGCCACATAATCTGCTCACCGGACATTTTGCGTCCCGATTTTTTGTTGAATTGCTTCACGAGGGCTGCGAGTTGCTGGGGCTGCAACAGCAGTTGATCCACCGTAACCCCTGTGGCAGCATACGCATCACCGAGATGCACGATATCGTCTTCCGATAGGGGGGCCGAAGTGTTCGTAATTGACTGGGCTATTTCATCAACACGAGACACTGGGAGTATCTGAAAATCCCGAAGTGACACCGGTATGTTGTTGTGGGCAGCAAAAGCAGACACCGCGTAGATCGGCTTGTTCCATGCTTTCGCCGCTCCGAGTTCGAACGCTAGCCACGATGACAAAATCGCTTCGGGGACAACAACGACGAATGCATGGCTTTCCGCCATCGCTTGCCAAATCGAGTCTTCGATGCTCATCCCGGGTGATAGTTGCTCAACATCAAGGAAAACCGTCAGGCCATGAGTACGCAATACGTCCGCTACGCACGCCGCCGTCTGCGCGTCGCGACGATCGTAAACTATAAAGACATCGTATGTAACGCTATTTTTTGCCATTGTGGTGCTTAACGCGGTATTTCAACTCGGCAAGAAAGTTCGGGCATTCATTGATATTGATCGCCTTCTTCGACTTTATCATTCCGGGAATCGGGTCAACGTCGACGTGGCACATTATCGCAGTAATTCGCATGGATTTGCTCCAACCCCACGCCGCGCCGACTTCGAGGAGCACCCACGGTCGATTTGCTGAGTTGGGTGTGAGTAGGACGACAAGTTCTCGTGATCGCTTGATTTCGGAGCGAATCGTCTCCGGAATGTCGTCGCCCCCATCGATATCGCGATCATCTCTGAACGTTGTTGCACCGACAGATTCGATCTTTTCACAAACTGACGCTGCAAGCCATTTGTCAGTCGTGGCGTGACTGACAAACACTTGATACGGCTTCAATTTGGTCGATCGCTTCTTTGCCATGGATTGGATCAGATACTGTCTCGCAACATAGCCAATTTGGGGTAGAAAACCGGAATTCGACAGCAGATCGATTCTGCAAAATTTGGTTTGTGGTCTGTGCAGTTCCCTCGGCTGTCTCACACCCTTCTTTGCAGAGTCTACCAAAAAACTTCGTGTTTTTGTCCATCGTTGAGTCTGCACCATCAATTCAGGATGCCCTTCGCACTCGTAGAAACAGAATCAACTCCGCCTATCTCGGATTTGCAACAGTCCCCGAAACTAATGACGTAAATGCGCAACAAAAAGGTTCGTCAACCGAATGTTTGGGTAAACCTAGGGTGATCTAGAAGCTCTGCTCGGGGTCAGCAAAAACGCATTCGTCCTGTCATGGGACGTCCAGCGTCCAGGCGACAGCCTTCCTCGGATCCGTCTTGATACTAATCTCAATCAAAACGTCAGGCCAGAACGCAGGTAGAATACAGTCGCCAACGATCGTCAATCAATGCGAGAAATTCCTGGAATTTGGTTACGGAAAGTTTCGGTGTGGACCAGTCAATGGGTTGTCGCCTAAGGTGCGCATTCGCCCCCCCCCCCGGATCGGCGGTCAGCTAGTTGGCTAGAGTTGCGCGTGGCTCTGAATCCCTGATATCTGGCCTGGAGTTTGGCGATTTGGCGAGGCTTGAGAGTGACCGGACCTCTGTACAGGTAGACAACTCGCTTTGATCTCTGTGCCGGAGGGGACGTATTCCCACGGAAAGTCACGGTGTCAAGCATCGGTGTGAACGGCCGACTGGCGGCGTCCATTCCGCCCGCAGCGCAGGAATTCGAGTCGCGGCAAGCTGTTAACCCACCCGCACTTTCCGCAACTGTCTCGCTCGCGCCCCCGGCTGAGACGGGCTGTTCACTTTTCGCGGCTGTTTACCGGAGAGTGTGAGAGTTCGAGACTTTTATTTTTTGGGTGCCGGGAGAGACCTGAGGGTCTCTTTCGGGGGCGCAGTTGTTTTTTCTGAGGACTGAGACCTGCCGGCGGGTGGGTGCGGGGGCCGGCGAGTGGCTAAAATACTGGGAAAAGTGGCCGGGAAACGAAAAACGCCGAGAGCAGTCTCTCTCGGCGTTTTGAAGTTTGGTACTGGGGCTTGTTTTTCCGCAGAAAAACAAAAAGCTCCCCGAAAGGAACCCTCTTCGTGACAACTCTCTCTTTTTCAAATGGCGTAAGTGCTTGATGGCAAGGATCTTACAGATTTCGAGACCCTTTCGTTGTCCAAGCCGAAAGGAACCGTGTTCGGACTCCAATCCAGTACTTCAAAACCGGGCAGTCAGCCTGCGAACCTTCCGGCCACCAGCAGTTTCAGCGAAATCGAAATCCACAGACCGCCGGGTTTTGAGACTCACCCTGATCGGAAGTCAGCCACTCCACGGAACACAACGCCAATACTGGCACCGATTTTCGACAACGCCAGAGATCTGAGACTCTCAGCCCTGGCGAACAGCGCGAAGTCGCAGTCCGCCCCGCTGACCACATCCCATCACCCATTTCTCCCACAACTCTCGCCGCTCTCGGACTCTCACATCGCCCCGGGTTATCATCCGTTCGGACCGCTTAGGATGTCCAAAAATACACAGTTGCGATCGGTAAGCAGTTTTAGGAAAAAACGAAATCTGACTGCTGGGTGATGGTGGTGTGAGAGTGGTGAAAGACGGCCGCTGCTCAATGAACCCAATATCGAGCGGCAGCCAACACGGCGATGGGCTGGAAAAACTCCAACCTGCGCACTGAAATGAGGCGACTCTTGAGACGCGCCGACGTTTCAGATTGGTCACGATTGTTCCACTCGATGCGTGCGAGCGCACCAACGGAACTCCAACGAGAATTCCCGCCGCAAGTAGTCTGCACCTCGCTTGGCAACTCACCACGCATCGCTCAGCAGAGTTGCCTGCTGGTCACCGAAGATGATTTTGCCAGGGCGGCAGGCGTGGCGAAGGTGATGGTGGAGGGGTCATTTTCAGTGAAAAAGCTTTTGGGTCTTTGAACAATATGGCCAGTAAAGTTAGAATTTCCATGCCGTCCAGAGCAATCTTCGATCGAACCATCGAGCAAGGAGCTAATCAGCGATGCCACGTCCGATCTCAATATTCCTATCAACTTTGATCATTTTTGGGATGACGCATCTGAGTTGCCAGGTTCGCGCCCAATCCCCCAAAGAGATCACTAACAGCATCGGCATGAAAATGGTACTGATCCCAAAAGGGACCTTCGATATGGGTTCGGCTGCAACCGACCCCGGCGCCGATCTGGATGAACCACAGCACCAAGTCACTCTCACTCGAGATTTTTACATTGGTCAGTTTGAAGTTACACAATCGCAATACGAAGAAGTAATGGGTACCAACCATAACCGATTCCCGCGGGATAAAAAAATCGACCCTTCCAATTACCCTGTTGCTCTAAGTTGGACCGATGCTGCGAAATTCTGCAAGCAGCTCTCAGGCTTGCCTGCGGAAAAAAAAGCGGGACGGATCTATCGTTTACCAACCGAAGCGGAATGGGAGTACGCTTGTCGCGGTGGAAGCCAAGCGGCATTTTGCTTCGGCAATGATACTCAGTTGCTTAGCCAATACGCCTGGTTCGAAAAAAACGGAGACCAACAAACTCATCCTGTGGGCCTCAAACGACCAAACGATTGGGGGCTCCATGATATGCACGGTAACGCGTGGGAATGGGTCGCTGATTGGTATGAGGTTTATTCCCGTAAGAATGTAACTGATCCCCAAGGACCTCGCTCGGGAACGGACCGCGTCTACCGCGGAGGCAGTGTGAACTATAGCCCTGGCTATCTTCGTTCGGCCAATCGTACTGCCACCGCGCCTACATTTGACGGTTTCGAGTTTCTCCCTATCGGTTTTCGGGTTTCTCTCGATCTTCCCAACTAGTTCCTGGTTGCACAAACAGGTCGCTCCAATCGCTGCTCAACACGCACAAGAGCTTAGGCGATAAAAGCGAATACGTGTTCGCCGCGCCCCAGTATCAAGCGGCTGCCAATACAGCGATGGGCTGGAAGAAATCGAACCTACGCACCGAAATGACGCGACTCCTGCGCCGCGCCGGTGTTTCGCGTTCGCCACGATTGTTCCATTCGATGCGAGCTAGCAGACAAACAGAACTCCAGCGTGAGTTCCCCATGCACGTGGTCTGCTCCTGGCTTGGTAACTCACAGCTGACCGAACTCGCGAAGCGACAGAAACTCCTGAATCAAATCACGGAGGATGCCAGGATCTTCATCCAGAACTGGGCAGAGGTGGAAGAGCTGCTCGACGCCGCAAACGAGGAGGAGAGGACTCAAATCATCCGGCACTACATTGAGGTGATTGAGCTGCACGCGTTCGAGACCAAGGGTGAGACCGGCACCTACGCCATGCGTCTATTCCCCGAGGTACGCCCCGATTGGTTCGTGGGATGGAGCCAGCAATATCTGGATGAGCTCATCTATCACGAGATGAGGAGCCCTGAAACGACAAACGGCGATGCAGCCCCTGAGGGCGGCACCGCCGCTGTGTTAACTGATTCCCGTCTGGTGTGTATAAGTGACGGGAAAGCTCCCGGCACAGGGCTCGAACCTGCAACCGGTTGGTGATCGGCGCTCTGATTTCGTTGGTTCAGGGTTGCCCGTTGATCTGAAACTCATCGTCCCAACTCACCAATCACTCAAATCCGCGGTTTCCACCGTTCCTTCTGCAACTCAGAATACCACTAACGGGTGGTCGACGTCGTCATCGCCGTTAACGTCTGAAAACTCAGGAAGAGGCGATAAGGATTGGCTGGCACTCAGATCGTCAGGGGCAACGAGGACAGCTGTGTGACGTGTGTTTTGCGGATAATCGGTGATTGAAATCCCCGGTTTCACGCCGCAGGACCGACCGCAGCATGAGGCGGCGGTCAGGCCCCGGTGGGCGTTGCAGCGCAGTTACTGCAATGTCGTCGCCGCCAGCCACGAACGGCCAGCGAGCCAGAGACCAGGCCGCAGATCATCACCAAACCTGGTTCAGGCACCGAGGTGGAGAGCCCGGCAATATCTGCCATGGAAAGCGGAGCGTCGTAGACTTTGATCCAGTCCACGGCCCCGGCAGACGCCTCTGCTGAGGTCACCCCGTCATCTTTAATGAATTGAAAAGTGCTCACACCAGAAGTAAAGCCAGGAACTGCCACTTCCCCGTTGTCGGTGAATTCCCACTGCTTGATGCCGTTGACGTAGCCAATGACGTTTTTCGTGCTGTCATTCCGCGTCAATGCCACCACTGAGAACACGTTGGCTGCGAATGCACCGTCGGGGCCTGCGCCAGTTCCCCCGTAAAGTTCCAGCCTTGCGTCGCTCACGTACAGCCCATTGTCGGAAGTCAAATTTTCAAAGTCTACTGCCTTTCGAAAACCACTGACCTCGCTGAACCTGAATCGCATCGCGAGGGTATAGCTTTTCAATGCACGCGGGCTTTGCAGAGCCAGTCCCTGGTTTGCGAGAAACTGATACTCTGATGAAGTGACCATACCGCCATTGGGAATCAGGGTCACACCACCAATGGAATCGCTTAAATTGCCGGAAAAGTCATAGTTGTGTATGATGTCGGCTACTGTTTCTGCGGGAGATGCCACGAGCACAAAAAAGAGGGGAATGGCGATGGAGGAACTTAAAATTCGCATGAAGTGACCTTATACACCAGTTGTGCGCTCCGTCATTGGGGGCGGGGGGATACATCAATGGCTTGTCAACGCAATTGAAACAGAACTTGTTTGCAGAAGTTCTGGCTTTTTCCTGCTGACGCTTCACGAAGGGTGCGAAATGGCCCGTTTCTCGATCCAGACATGCGGGCTTTCGCACAGAACCGTCGATTCAAGGTGCAAGCTGACAGGACGGTGATGACCGGGGACTGAACTGCGGATTCGCCTGTTGCTGTCCATGCTTCGCATTGGCAAAGTTGCGGTTCCGTCAAAGCAATCCAGATGGGCAGTCGCCGTCTGTTTGCGATTTTCCAGGGAGTTTTGGGCCACTGCGTGGTTTTTTGAGACACAAACGCCATGGATTTCGCCTCGTTGGTCGGGTGTCAGTGACGTCCAATGCGACAATTGCAGAAAGGCCGATTCATGAATGAAGCGTCTCCTTTACAATCGACTACGAATCTGGTCCGTGCCGTTCCGCGGAGCATCGAACCACAGCAGGTGAACGATTTTCAGCGACCGGTGTTCACACTGCGTCTGGAAAACACCGGGGATGAGTCGGTGGAGATCTCCGCCGAGTCTGAGTTGTGGGTGGTCGATTACGCATATGATCAAGACAGAGGATTCAGAGCCAGACTCGAGTCCTCCACTCTGATTGCCCCTCGATCGCAGGCAGTGCTGCGATTCCTGCCGACGGTCGTTTCTGTGCCACTTATCAATTCCGGAAGCTTTCCTGTCCGTCTGATGCTCCATGTTTCTTCAGGGGGCACCTCCGGTATACAGAACCTGCTTACCACGGACAATCGGGTGCGAGTCGGCGGTAATAACAGCAAGTCGCCGATCAACAGTATCGGGCTTGGCGTGGGACCTTCGCCACTGCTGGTACTTTCACGTGAAGGCGGGTATCGCGAGTTTCCGCTGATCCTGGACGACATGTTCCCGGTCGATGTTAAGATTAAATGGCAGGACCCCGACCCTGACTGGCATGTGCAGACGGATGATGGAGCAGATTTGACGACTGTCGGTGAAGCAACTGTCAGGCAGATGCGAGCGTGGACTGAGTTCGGTATTCGCGTCGTGCCACCGTCGGGATTTCCGTCGAATCAGGTCGCTCAGATTGGAACATTCGTGGCCCAGCGTTGTCCTTTGAGCAGTGACGGCCTCGGGGCATGTCCAGGCGTCGGGGCCAGAATCCGGGCTGTCATCGCCGAGAGTGTCGAGGTATCTCTTCATGATCTATCTGTCAGTGATACGCCAACACGGAGCATCCCGGGCAGTGATATTTACATTCAGGGGACTGTGACCAACCCATTTTATTACCCCGTCAGCATTGAAGGTCCGGCGGGCGTTGTGGCGTTTGCAGATGGCCTGGACAGTAGCCAGTACTTTCGATACCGGTCGCTGACATTCTGCAAACTGGAGCCACGTCAGTCTGAGCAGGTTTCGTGGAAGATCACCATCCGTGATGATACACCGAGAGGGCTCTATACCCTGCAACCCTACCTCGCGGCTGCAGTCGGTTTTTCAAGAGAAACCGGTGACAGTCTGCTCATGAAAGCCGAAATCAACCATGCCGACCCGGCTGTCAATCTTGCCGTGCAGGTGCTGGTTGTGTAACGGGTACGGTCTGGATCAGGAACACAGCTTCGTGCAAGCCATGATGGTGTCTGCAGGAAGGGGATACCGCTACGACATGCAGTGAGCGGGCCATGGAGTACGCAAGATGTGACGCATCGGGTGAATACAGCACATTGGGAATCAGGGTCGTCAAGCCGCGAGGTTGATTCAGGCGTGGCAATCCCACGAGTGCCGGGCCTCAGCTGTCCAGCTCTCTGCGACTGGACCCACAAGAAACCCGGATGGACCCCAGTTTCCGGATCGCGACAGTCAGGACTCCGCTGATTTTCGCATATCGGTGAGGGTCACCAGCTGCTTCGTTGCAGCAGCCGTTCGTTTTGCGAAGTGCTGGCAGCGAAATGGCGTTTCCATCGCGGAGCGAAAGGTGGCGATAATCGGCTGGCGATTCAGAAACCTCTGCAGATCGTCTCGGAGTTCTGCTGCGCTGGCGTAACGATCACCAGCAGGTTCTGCCGTTGCACGACGCACGATGGCGCGCAATTCCCGGCAACGAGGCCCAGGCAGCGGCAGTGATTCCGTATGAGTTGTCGATGCCACAGCCAGCGGCGATCCGAACACGACTTCTGCGAGAATTCGACCGAGCGAGAAGACATCGGAGCGGGCATCAATTTGATCGGAACAGCCGGACGCCTGCTCAGGGCTCATGTAATCCGGCGTTCCCCCGATGAGTGCGGACGGCTGACAGGGTGCATGCAGGTCTAGCCGTATGCCGAAATCAATCAGTCGGCAGACCGGTCGCCCATCCACCTGCTCGACCAGCACATTTGAGGGCTTCAGATCGAGGTGAATGATGCCCCGGCTATGGGCATGCCCGACTGCATTGCACAGCTCGATGATAAGTTTCAGCCGCTCTTCGGGAGTGAGCTGCTGTTCGCGACAATATACAGTGAGCGACAGACCGGCGATGTAGTCCATCACGAACCACGGTCGGCCGTCAGGCAGGCATCCGGCATCCAGCAGGGAGACGATGCCGGGATGCTTCAGATCCGCCAGTGTCTGGCTTTCAGCTGCGATTTGTGCGGCAGTACCGGTCGTCAGCATGTCGGACCGCAGGACCTTCAGAGCGACCAGGCGCTTCACAGGCAGCAGTTGTTTTGCCAGAAAGACAGTCCCCATCCCGCCGCTGCCCAGTTTCCGCAGCAGCTGACAGCGTTCGATCACAGTGCCCGGCTGCAGGGTTTCCGCAGCTGACTGTTCAGCCGGCATCAGCAGCGCGGTCTGCAGCACCGCAGAGACTGTCATGAAGCCTGCATCCTCGTCACCGCATTCCAGCAGCTGCTTCACGTGTCGCCCCAGTTCCGGATCGTGACTGCAGCAAGTGTCGACAAATCGGCAGCGCTGCTCAGGTTCCACGATGTCGATCGCCTGCAGATACACGGCACGCAGTTGTGGCATTGTGTTATTCACGACAGGTCTCCTGGAATGGACATTGCCATCTCCGCAGTTTCAGGGAGTGGCAGTGTCACGGTGTTCTGCGAGTATGCGTTCGACTTCCAGCTTCAGCCAGGCCCGGGCGAAACGCCAGCAGCGAAAGGCTGAGGCACGTGACATCTGCAGCAGCTCAGAGACCTCTGCAAGGGACAGTCCGCTGAAGTAATGCAATTTCACCAGTTCTGCCGCCAACGGATCCCGAGCTTCAAAGCGTTCCAGTGCTTCGTGAACCAGCAGCACTTCCGCCGTCGGATCGGACGCTGCGTTATGACGCAGGGCCGCATGCTCTGGCGGATCGTCGGACAGAGACTGATGGACGATTCCTCCGCCGTGGCGTTCGGCTGCCTTGCGTCGGGAAATATCAATCAGAACCCGTCGCATTGTGCCCGCGAAGGCAGCAAAAAATGCGCGACGATCCCGAAATGCCCCACCATGTCGCGTCGCCACAACCCGGATCCAGGCCTCATGGACCAGAGCGGTTGGCTGCAGGGTCTGACCGGACGGCTCACCTCGCATCCGCAGCGCGGCAATACGACGCAGTTCATCATACGCCAGCTGCAGCAGCAGCTCTTCAGCCAGTGTGTCGCCGGATTCGACTTTGTGCAGCAGTTCGGTCAAGGCAGGCATGAGACAGTCTTCAAGGGTTCGAGGAACGAGCGTCGGATATTCATATCACTGGCCGAAATCCTCAGAACCCCCTCAGAATTTCCGGGGGAGTTTGTGATTTTGTTGTTCTCAGGGGACAAAAAACCGGGCCGTTCGACCTGCACTGGCTGAATTCCTGTCCCTGTGCTGCGATACTGCTGACGCACGCGGCACCGGATGTCATCGAGTGATGGCGTCTCCCGGTGCCGTGTTCCCCCACAGGTCACCCGCACAGAAACACCAGCTCATGAATCCAGACGGAACTCCGGCCAACCCGCTGCCATCACGGGATGCACACAAACAGGGCCTGCACCGCACGATGACGCTTGGTGGCCAGTACGCGACTCGTAATTACACCGTCAAACACCTGCAGAATCTGAAGGGCAAAGCGGTTTTGACCGAGACCATGCCGTTTACGATCAGCGAGGCAGTTGCTGCTGAAGAGGCCGGTATTGATACTCTGAAGGTGCGTTTTGATCCGCAGAATCCTGCCAGTGCCATCGCCATCCGCAAGGCTGCCCCGCACACCTTTATGACCTTCTGTATTGGTCTGACGAAGGTGGCGACGGTGGATGGAGCCGTGCGGGCCGGGTTTGACGCGATGGAGGCGGGTGCTGACGGAGTCATGTGTCAGTGGGGACCGGATTTTATTGAGGCTGTTTCTCGTGTCGGAATTCCCGTCCAGGCTCATGCCGGACTCGTACCGCGACTTTCCACCTGGACTGGCGGCTTGAAAGCCGTCGGCAAAACCCTCGACGAAGCACTGGGAATTTTCCGCCAGATCCGGTCATTTGAAGAGGCCGGTGCGTGGGCGGTTGAAGTCGAAGTCATTCCGGCTGACCTCCTGAAACAGCTCTCCTGCCGAACTCGCCTGGTCACTTCGTCAATTGGCGCAGGCAGTGGCGGCGACATTCAGTTTTTGTTTGCTGAAGACATTCTGGGCAATCACGCACCGCCTTTTCCGCGGCATACAAAACAGTATCGCAACCTTTATCGCATGGAGCAGGAGCTGCAGGCGGAGCGAGTCGCAGGGTTTCGCGACTTCATCCGGGACGTGCAAAGCGGCGGATTTCCCGGCCCTGAGCATCTCGTGAAGGCTCCGGACGGACTGATTGCTCAGTTCCTTGAGGCCGTGGACGACAGCGGCTGATCGAAGACTGTGGCAACCATGGAGCGACATGGGATTCCATTGCCGGCTGGCGCGTGCCAGTGGGCGTCAATTCGAAATGCCGACCGGGCCTGCGGCCGGGAGCAGCGGTATTTTGGGCAACTTTTGTCACTTTCTCAACAGTTGAAGACGAAACTGTGCCCTGGCACAGTGCTCCCGGTTTCAGTTTCAAATTCTTCTCGGTCCCTCTAACATTTGTTGTTCTGGGGCGGGGACGGCCCGGTACGAAGTCGTTTCCCGGTGTTCCAATCAGGCAACCACACGACCGTTTCCCCGAACTGCCATGGCGACACGGTTCAGGCACTTTTTGAAGGTAGATATCACATGGCTGCGACTGCACTTCTGGCGGAACGTCTGCACGAGTACCCCACGCAGGCTGTTATCGACGGAGCCGGCAGCAATGCGGCGGCGATTCTGGATGACTGTCTGAACAGGCACGGTGGTGTTTTGCAGTTGCTGCAGCGTTACGCGGGTCGAACCTTTTGTACTCCGGGAAGGCGCCTGCGTCTGGCGGCTGAGTCGTACTATCCGGACTACATGAACGGGACCGGGCTTGACGAAATCTGGATGTGCTGTACGGTGCCGATTGTCACCGGCGTCATTGATACTCGCACCGGAAAAGCCCCGTTTCGCGAAGGCGAATCGCACGCACTGACGCCCGACGGGCAGGTGATTTCTCTGCAGGACCTGATCGTCGCCAATCCCCAGTCCGTCATGGGGCCGAAAGTGACGGCCTTTGCCAATTCACTGTTCGGTCGCCCGACGTGGCCGATTGTCTCCAAAAAATTCGACAACCTGAACCCTATCCCCGACCATCTGCACTGGTCCAAGTGGGAGGTTTACGACATCAACTCATTCGATAATCCGGGAGTCAGTGCGTCGCATTATCACACGACGGCCATGGGGTTGTACTCGTTCGTGACGAAGGACCAGTTCCTGGCCTGCATGAAACGATTCGGCAAAACCGAGTATAATGGAATTCGGCATCTGGCACCGCATGTGATGATGCAGCTGGATAATGGTTTCGTGATGCCGAACGGTGTGCTGCATTCACCGACCAATCTGTGCACGCATGAGCTGCACGTGACGATGGACGAGCATTTCCTCGCTGAAGACCTGACACTGGACGGTCGGATTGGAGCGGCGGATGCATTTTATGCGTGCCGCGAAGAGGACTATCCGAAGAGCAGGCATGAGGACTGGGAGTACCTGGTAGAGAAGTTCGATTTTGCGGCGAATCAGGACCCGGACTTTGTGCTGAAGAATTCGCGTCCGGCCATTTCGGCTGCTGAATTTGCGGGCGACGGTGTGGATGCGAAGTGGATCATCTACGGAGACTTCCTGGGCGACCAGAAGTGTTCGATTTTGCGTCTGACAGTGCAGCCGGGCGGCCGAACGAAGTTTTGCCCGGAAAGCCCGGCTCTGTTCCATACGAATGGTGGTCGCGGTCGGGTGGGCAAGCTGGAGGTGCGGTATCACCACAACATGAAGCTTGGTGAGATCTACCCGGAGATCGGCTTTATTACTCAGGCTGCGCTGGCCAATGGCGGCGTGGAAATTGAAAACACTGGAACAGAACCGCTGGTATTGACGTTCGACTTCCCGCAGCATGCTCATTCCCGAACGCCTGGTACTTAGGCCTGTCAAAACGAGGTGCCGGCGGATTTGGCCCAGGCAGACCAGTTTGCCTGGGCCAAAGAGGTACCAGGCGGGGCACTTGCACGTGACACGGCAGCCGCCGACATCAATTGTCGATAATCAGCTTTCGCAGAATCGCTTTACCTTCGGGATCGATGGAAACTTCTGCCGTGAGCTGTGATCGGCGAGCGGCACTTTCGTACATGTGTCCCTGCCCCTCCTGGACAAAGAATTGACCAATTCCAAATTCATGCTGTCCGCTGTCAGTTGTCCAGCCTTTCAGAAACAGCCCGGATAGCGGTCTGTCCCAGCGAGCCCCCCCACTGCGGTAGTGTCGACCGTCGGCGGCCGGCACCAGCGGGATAAAGATTTCGCGACCGAGCTGCGGGACATAATAAGTCGGGGTTTCCGGGGGGACCTCGCGCGAGAATTCATAGGACAGGATGACATAGTCACCACGAAACATGTCACGGGGATCAACGGGAACAACCTGCAGCATGACGCTCTGACCGCGAGCAATATCTCTGTAGTGGCCAGCGACGATTGACATCAGCACCAGCAGCTGGAACACCACTGCAGCCACCAGCACCGGACTGCGCCAGAGAGAAATCCGCTGCCAAAGCAATTCCAGAGACGCAGACCCAGCCTGTTTGTTGCTCATGATTTCACCTCACTCCTTTGGTTTTTCCAGTACCAGGCACTGGTGAAAAGTATGCCGCCAGCGGCAAAAAACATTGCAGAAGCCCCCAGCATTCCGCCAATGCTGCCGAACAGATCGACATAGCGAATGATGGTCCAAAGCAGTACATAGAGAACTCCGACAGCAAACGGCCGACCTCGCTCTTCCCGTACCCCCAGCAGCAGCAGCCAGACTCCAAACGACAACATGACCATGTTGGTCAGTACAGTTGGCAGCAGGGCATCAGCAGTGAGGCTGTCCCAGCCGGCCATCAGAGCCATCAGCAGATTGAGCGTAACTGGCAGTCGTTGTCTGTGAAAAAAGCTGGGCAGATCATCTGCGGACCAGCGGAAAGCAGCTGCAAAGACGCAAAAGGTCAGCACCAGT
>SXXK01000386.1 GCA_005791255.1 Planctomyces sp. | reverse complement strand
GCCATCGCCATGCGCGACGACCAGACGGTATCATGAGCCATGTGCACTTTGATCCTGGTCTGACCGATTGCAGTCTGGAGGAGGATGAACTCTCCGAAATCATCCGGCGCCGGTGCAGGGAGGTTCTCTGTCATGGGGATTCTCTTCCGGTGACGCCGAGACTGGCGAGATTCCTGGGGCTGAATGTTTTCGGTTGTTGCATTCCACGAATAAGGCGGAATGGCAGGAAACCCAGTCAATCTCCGGTGAGGTCACTCTGGCGTGTTCTGCCCAGCTGCGGAATACGGACAGTCACCGATGGGTCTCAGCGGTGACATGGCGGAAGGGGGATTTCGTGCCAATCCGGGAGTCTCGGGGGGGGGGGTGAAGGTTTGGCTTTCCCGCAGCGGGGGTGGAGGGCGGCGTGTTGGCTGAGTGGCGGATAATCATTCGTGTGACGAGCTTCGAGGAGCAACTCGCACCAGCGACGCCATCGCATCATTGACAGTCTGCGCGGAAATGAGCTCGCGTTCGAATTGAGCACGCCAAGGAAACATGTTCAGGATCACCAGCCTCAGGGAGTTGTCAGTGTTGGACAAATGCGTGTCCCGATCAATTGCCTGAGTATCGGGGGATCGGCAATCGCAGTGGTGTGATGAAACCATGGCTCTCGTCAACGCTGTATTTCAGAAGCAGCGCACCGGAAGATTGATTCTGCCAATCGGCTCGGGACGTGAACCGATTCGACTGCCGTTTTGGTGTGATAGTGCCTCGCCACAGCCATGCCCCTGAGGTTCAGCAATCAACTGACTGCTTGACATTCGTTCGGCGTCGTTGTGGCCTGATAATCGATGGAACTTAATCGCCGAGTCTGTGTGACACAGAGCGGGGGACCCATGTTCTCCCTGGGGCTAACTCAAATATTTGAGCGGGGCATCTTCGGCTCCGAGCCCGTCAGCTAACCTCGCAGGCGTTCGAGGACTCAATTGTCGTGAAGCGGCCTCCGGTGATGCGCAGAGCACAGGCTGCTCCTGCGGGTCTGTGTCAGACCTGCCTCTCCATCATTTGCAAACGGGTTGGTTCCCGCTGGGCCTGACGAAATGCTGTGCTGTTCCGCAGCCACAGTGCGTCTGCGCGTCTGGAGTTGTACCTTGTCAGAGCATGCGTCGAATGGCCATCACTACTCGTGGTGGTTCATCATGTGTCTTTGTGGAGTCGATTATTTCAGTACTTTGGGTTACCAGCCATCTATAGCATTTGAGGGTGCTGGATTACTCGCGCCTCTGGCTACTTTGGTTTTGGTCCTTGTAACACTTTTCGGGGCTCTGCCAATTTGCTGGCATGTCGCTGGTGAGACACCGGATGGAGTCGGTTCCGTGGGGATGATCGAGAGGATTTTTTTCCGGTTGGACTTCGAAGTTGTTTGTTCTGATTTTGGTGGGATTCGCTGCTACAGATTTTGTAATCACTAAGACACTTTCAGCCGCTGATGCAGCAGCACATTTGCTCTACAATCCGATTTTTATCGAGAGAACTCCGTCATGGCTGCAGGGCCAGATTGTGATCACGATATTGTTGCTGCTGCTGCTCAGTGCATTGTTTTTGAAGGGTTATGCTGAAGTGGTTGGTGTGGCGACGGTGCTGGTCGTTGCTTACATCGGTCTGACATCCGTGGTGGTCATTGCAGGTTTGGCCTATCAATGGTCACACCCGGAACTGCTGGAAGGGTGGTGGTCGCAAATCTCTTCCGGCCAGTACAGTTTGAAGCACGCGCCCCTCTCGGGGCGAAGTATCTGGACTGCGTTGGCGATTTCCTGTTTGATTTTTCCCAAACTGGCGCTTGGGATGAGTGGTTTTGAAGCGGGCGTTCTGCACATCCACCTTGTTCGCGGGAGTGGTTCTGACCCGGGTAATGTTGCTGGTCGCGTCCTGAGGACTCGTTGTCTTCTGTTGACAGCAGCGATCATTATGTCGGTTCTGCTGCTTGGAACATCACTCGTCACCGGTACCGGAACTCTGATTCCCGTGGAGGAGTTTCAGTCAGAGTCGGTGAGGGGGAAGGCTGTTGACCGGGCGCTCGCATTTATTGCTCATGGTGAAAGTCCATTTCCGATCTGCAGGCTGTTCGGCCCGGTATTTGGCACTGTGTATGATATCAGCACAATTCTGATTCTATGGTTTGCTGGCGCTTCCGCGATGGCCGGGCTCCTAAACATGGTGCCTCGATATCTTCCTCGTTATGGCATGGCCCCTGAGTGGGTAGCAGCTTATCGGCCGTTGGTAGTTGCCTTTACGTGTATTAATTTATTGGTTACGTGGATCTTCAGGGCAGACGTCTCCAGTCAGGGGGGCGCCTATGCAACAGGAGTGTTAATGTTAATGACCAGTGCGGCTGTCGGTTCGTTTGTGAACATCAGGCGAAGAGGCAAAACAATGTCCGGGCTGTCCAGTGGCAGGAATTTGGCAACTCTTGTGGCCTTCGGAAGTATTTCAATCGTATTCATATACACAACGTTTGCCAACATGATGGAACGTCCTGATGGGATCCTGATTGCCTCGGTATTCATCTCGTGTGTTCTGAGTATTTCGCTGATCTCCAGAATCTGCAGAAGTGGTGAATTGCGGTTGCAGGAATTTCGATTTCGGAGTGAGGCTGACAGAATGCTCTGGACAGACCTTTGTGCAGAGCACGGTTTTCGGGTTCTTGTGCCGCATCGTCCGGGAGTTCGCCCATTGTCTTTGAAAGAAGTGGAAGTTCGGCGGAAGCATCGTATCCCCGAAAATGTTCCGATATTGTTTCTGGAAGTGCATCCCGGTGATACCAGTGAGTTCCAGAACAACCCTGTCATATCGGTACGGCAGGAGTCCGGACGGTGCATTCTTGAGGCGCGGCAGGTCGTGTCGGTGCCGCATACAATCGCACAGATAGCTATTGAGCTCGGAAAGCAGGGACATCCACTTGATATCATTTTTGGCAGGAGTCTTGGAAGCTCACTTTGGTTGGCGGTGGACTATGTGTTGTTCGGCCAGGGTGATGTTCCGAACAATGTGGTTGATTTGTTGGAGCGGGCAGTTCCTGCTGGAGAAAAGCGACCGGACATAATTGTTGGATAGTCCGGTTGCTGAGAATCGAGATCTTTTGCTGATGTGTATCTCAGCACAATGTCAGGGGAGTTATGGGGACAGTCGTTGACGGGCTGTCCTGTCAACTGACTGTTCCGTAAGAGCTGGTTTGTGTGTATTCCGCTGTTGGAAACAGTGCCAGACCATTCCCGCAACCGGTTGCCGAGCTGAGGTCTGCAGTGTTGGCGTTTGTCAGGTGTTTGCGGTATGGAGACTGCATGTTCGAGGTCTGCACTGGGGCGGCACGGCGGTGGCGAGAAAGTTCTCATGGATTCAGCGCTGGCTGGTCTGGCGTGCGGAACACAGTTCCAAATCGAATGTCCTCACACGCCGCGCTGCACAGACCGGTGGTCGGTGCGGAGGCCTGGGGTGTGGCCGCGTCCCGCCTAAATCGTTTTGCCCCTCCGTAGGACATCGCGGGGAAGAAAACCGGGGCGTCTGCCGGTTGCGGTGTCTTCGTTGCTGAAATCATTGGCAAGGAACGTGGTGTTCAACTGCAGGCTAACGAAAGAACCGAGCGTTGTCTTAGTGCAGTCAGTTGCTGTGCGTCACCTGAAGATCAAAGTGACAAAGCCCGGCTGCACTCTGACGACAGTGCGTCGTGCAGGTTCGCTGCTGCCATGGAGGGATGCGGAAATCAGTTATCGCTGCGTGTTTGCCCTTTCGGTTTCTTCGCTGCTTACTGCTTTGGCTCGGAATGGCCAGCGACGTTTTTCGTCGGATTCCTGGCCAGGGACTCGAGCATCTTCAGTTCATCAAGCGACCGCGCAAAGTGCTCATCGACCGTCAGAGAAAGTTTGAAGAGCGAAGTGTGAAGTGGGAAATTCAAGCACGGCCCTGATCGCGTGTCTTTTTGACAATGCTGGTGAGAATCGCGATCAACTCGTTGCACTCTTGTGTAATCGGAGCAAGGCGCTCTGCGGGTAAAACTTCTGATTCGGCGAGAAGACGAAGCCAGTCGTGTGTCTCCCGTGCCTCCTTGCAAGCGATCGAGTACCTGACAAACATGGACGATCCGCTATGCAAAAGCGAACGAACGCTCGGGGAAATCCGTTTTCACACTTCCCTCTTCTCTCTTCACACTTCGTCGTTGCCCAGATGCGGAACTGTGTCCCGCGATGCGAACGGACGCGGTAGCCGACGGCCAGAATGGCGTCGAGGTTGTAGTGGTCAACCGTCCGGGAAACCTCGCGATTTCCCTCGGTTTGAACTGTCAAGTATTTCTTGACAGTTGCCTCGGGGTGAAGCTCGCCGTCCTCGTAAATCGTCTGCAGATGCTGGCTGATGTTCTGCTTTGTGGTTTGAAACAGGTCGGCCATCGCCTTCTGCGAAAGCCAGACGGTTTCATGAGCCAGCCATGCGCACTTCGATCCGGGTCTGACCATCTGCGGTCTGGTAAAGGATGAACTCGCCGGAATCGTCCGCCGCCGGTGAGGGGAGGTTCTCTGTCATGGGGATTCCTTTCCGGTGAAGCCGAGACTGGCGAGATTCTTCAAAATCGCCTTCTTGAGTTTCGCGGACTCTGCGAACTGTCCTTTCAGTTTTGCGGTAAGTTGCTCCATGCGTTCGTCGAACGGCATATCGTCATCATCTGTGGTTTCTTCTGCTCCGACGCACCGGCCGGGCGTGAGCACGTAGCCGTGACCGGTGATCGTATCGAGGTCAGCGCTTTTGCAGCAGCCTGCGATGTCGGCGTACACGGTCCATAAGGGACTGTGCCTCCATCGCACAAACCGCGAACAGGTCTGAGTTCGCGAAGCATCCAATAATCTGGAACCAGTTGGGCCGTAACATCCTGCCCCTGCGGTTTGTCGGGGGCGGCGTGCTGGCCGGCCATCCGGCGAGTGGTGATCAACGTGCGGCAGTTTGTGCCTGAGTACGTCAGTTTTCCGGCGATTTCGGAGTCAGGAATTACCGGAATTCGCGTAAATTGCGTGGTATTTTGAGTGACTTTCCAGCGACAGGGTGGAAGGGTAGGACAGGCCGCGGCGGGGTAGCCGAATTTCGGTGAAACCGCGGGCAGCGATCGCGTCTGAACGTTTTTCCGGGGAAGGGTCCAGAGACCTGGGTGATCCGAAGCGAGAGTCCTTGAAGGTTTCCAGTCAGCGGGCGGTGCTGGCGGGAGTATTTCATCCGGACGATGGGTTTGACCGCACGAATGCGCAGTTTCCACTGAATGAGGTGATGTGGCCAGACGTGTGGTGGCAAGCAGGTGTCGTCTGTGGTGTCTGGAGTCAAACCACGACAGACGAATCACACGAAGAAGGCAGTCAGTGGTGCCTGCCGGCTGCCTGAGGTGTTTTTTACGATTCATCTCGTGTCTTTAGTGTATTCCGTGGCTGGACTTTCGCGTGTTTTTTCAATGCGGTTTGCCTGATTCCGTCCCCTGCGCCGCTGCAACGGCGGATCCTTCCTGAATCTGTTCTCGACCGCAGAGTATTTCCGGTGCAAGTTCGGTAAGATACACAGCAGTGTTTCCATCACTGTTCCATCCTGCGACTGATCCCCATCATGTCCACAACAAACGTCTCGCCGTTGCCCCTCCAACATCGAGCTGAATTGTCCGCCGTCGTCCGCCAGGGACTGCATGGGAAGCAGAATGTCGCGGAGTGGGTGTAGAGTGGCGGAAAAGGGCATCCGGTGGCGGCAGAGCATCAGGGAAAAAGCCGGATGCTACAGCAAGCAAGAAGGCCCCCAGTATGTTTGGTGAGGACACCGACGAATGAGCGATGTTTGGTATTTTGCCTGCGGCAGCAATCTGTCCAAAGGCCGCAAGCAGATCAGAACGGGATTGATCCGTCGCGCAATTCGAGCGAAGCTGCCTGACTATCGACTGGTTTTCAACAAGAAGGGTGTCATGGATGGCCATTATGGACGGACACCGGTGACTGTGGAAATGGAAGACGGATCGCTTTGCAACGAGGAAATGTACGTTGCGGGTGATGAATTCGTCGTTCCGGAGAAAAGTCCGCCGCAGGATTATCTGGAACATACTGTCATTGGGGCGAATGAACATCAGTTACCCGATGAGTACGTTGCAAAAAGCAGGCAGGTGGCCGGGGGTGCCGTATGAATGCCAGCGAAATTCTGGCAGCAGTGAATGCCGGGGAAGACAAGGACTGGGAATTCAAGTCTGCCAAAGGGGGACTGCCAGGCAGCCTGTGGCATACGTATAGCGCGATGGCGAACACGGATGGTGGTGTGATCGTGCTTGGCGTCCGAGAGGCCAACAGTGGATTCGAGATCCATGGCATCGATGACGTCGAAAGAATGGAAAAAGACCTTTGGAATACAATCAATAACCGGAGCAAGATCAGTGCGAATCTGTGTGTTAACCACGACATACGGATTGTCACAGTGAGCGGCAGGCAGGTGCTTGTAGTGCAGGTACCTCGCGCCAATCGCCGGCAGCGCCCCGTCTTCACCGGCCAGAATCCACTTGAGGGAACATATCGGCGCCAAAACGACGGAGATTATCTGTGTAGTCGGCAGGAAGTTGGGCGGATGCTGGCTGACCAGGCTGAACAGCCAGCCGATAGCGAGATCCTTGAGGGCTTCAGTCTCGACGACCTCGATCAGCCGAGTCTTGACCAGTATCGCAACCGCTTCGCCTCCCGATCACCAGTTCATCCATGGTTGAAGGCTGACAACAGGGGACTTCTTGAAAAACTCGGTGGCTGGCGAACGGACCGGACAACGGGGCACGAAGGGCTGACTGTCGCAGGGTTGTTGATGTTCGGGAAGGACGATGCGATCCGTGATCCGTCTGCTGTACCCCAATACCATATTGACTATCGAGAACGACTTTCGTCGGATCCGCAGGTCCGCTGGACCGATCGCGTGTGGCCGGATGGTACCTGGACTGCAAATCTGTTCCAGTTTTTTGAGCGTGCATACCCGCGTGTGGTCCGCGACCTGAGGATTCCGTTTCAGTTGGCTTCTCAACAGGACGTCAGTTTGTTCCAAAGGCACGACGACACCATCGTCCACGAAGCCATTCGGGAAGCATTCGTGAATGCTCTGATTCATGCCGACTATCGCGGGCAGGGGGGTATAGTTATTGAGCGATATCGAGATCGGCTCGAATTCTCCAATCCCGGGACACTGCTGCTGGGGATTGATCAGATCCTGAAAGGTGCGGTTAGCGAGTGCCGTAACCGGACACTGCAGGGTATGTTCGCCATGCTCGGATATGGGGAAAAGGCCGGATCCGGTATCGACAAGATTCGTCAGGGCTGGGCGTCGCAGAAATGGCGTTGGCCACAGATTCAGGAGCTGCAGCGTCCGGACCGCGTGCGACTGGTGCTGCCGATGGTCAGCCTGTTACCGGAAGAGTCCGTTGGGCGTTTGCGAACTGCCTCCGGGGACAATCTGCTCGGATTGAGTGCTCGAGAAGTTCAGGCTCTGGTGACGGCAGATCTGGAAGGGATTGTCACCAACCAGCGACTGCAGCAGTTTTCCAGCGATCACCCGACCGATATCACCCGACTTCTGCAGGATCTTGTTGGGAAAGGGCATCTGGTGAAGGACGGCTATGGCCGCTGGGCATCATACCGGCTGTCAGAAAAGCTGGTAAGGTCCGATCGAGACGCACCGGGCGAGACGGAGATACTGCAGGCGGGCTCCCAACACAACGGCGGCAGCTCCCAACACAACGACGGCAGCTCCCAACATAACGGCGGCAGCTCCCAACACAACGGCGGCAGCTCCCAACATAACGGCGGCAGCTCCCAACATAACGGCGGCAGCTCCCAACATACTGATCCTGTGCTGGACGGAGCCGAGTTGCTGGCAATTGCCGCGCCGGCCCGGGAAAAAGCCCGGTTGGCTCCCGCAAAGATGAGGGAGTTGATTTGGCAGTTGTGTCAGATTCAATCTCTGACGGTTTCACAACTTGCCGGACTGCTCAACCGCCATCCGGAGGGGATCCGGAATCGATTTTTGAGCGAAATGGTTCGCGAAGGCGTCTTGCTCGCACGGTATCCGGATCCCACCCATCCGGAACAGGCCTACAGGGCCAATCCAGACTGGGAGGAAGGACAATCGCGGATCCAAACACCAGCAATCGATCCATGAAATACGTGCCATTCAAAAGCGGCGGCGGGGTGTTAACGCAGCTCCCAGGAGCTGGGCGCCGCCATTTTTTGCGTGCGGAGTTCCGATCAAATTCGATGGTGGTCATGGGCAATGCTGCACAGCAGAGTGGTGGGATCGCGAGTGTGCGGTAGAGGCAGTGCGGGGAGGTTCTCTGTCATGGGGATCCCCTCCAGTGAAGCCGAGACTGGCGAGATTCCTGGGGGCTGAATGTTTTCGGTTGTTGCATTCCACGAATAAGGCGGAATACAGACAGTCACCGATGGGTCTCAGCGGTGACATGGCGGAAGGGGGATTTCGTGCCAATCCGGGAGTCTCGGGGGGTAGCTGAAGGTTTGGCTTTCCCGCAGCGGGGGCGGCGGGTAGGATGGCCGCTGAGTTGTGTCTGGAAATTGTCGTTTTTGTGGCCGTTTTGCGGGGCGGTGGAATTTTTTCCGGGGAAGGGTCCAGAGACTTGGGTGATCCGAAGCGAGAGTCCTTGAAGGTTTCCAGTCAGCGGGCGGTGCTGGCGGGAGTATTTCATCCGGACGATGGGTTTGACCGCACGAATGCGCTGGACGAGCTGAAGGGGCTGGTGCATACGGCGGGGGTGGAAGTCGTGGGCGAGCTGGTGCAGTTCCGCGAAACTCCGACGCCTTCCACCTGCATCGGCAGTGGCAAGCTGGAAGAGCTGAAGCAGATGATTCTGGCGACTGAGGCGCAGATGGTCATCTTCGACAACAATCTGTCCCCTTCCCAGGGCCGCGCGCTTGAGCAGGCTCTGGAGAAGCCGATTGTGGATCGCAGCGAGGTGATTCTGGACATCTTCGCGACTCATGCCCGCACCACCGAGGCGATGCTGCAGGTGGAGCTGGCGCAGCTGATGTACTATCGGACTCGACTGAAACGCATGTGGACTCACCTTGAGCGCGTCGGTGGTGGCGGTACGGGTGGTCTGGGAGCTGGTCGTGGCCCGGGTGAAAAGCAGCTGGAGACAGACCGGCGGCTGATTGACCGTCGTATTGCTGAGCTGAAGTCGCGGCTGCATGATGTGGAGGAGCGTCGCAGTCGGACGGTGTCACTGCGTCGTGAGCAGCCGACGGTGTCGCTGGTGGGTTACACCAATGCCGGCAAGAGTACTCTGATGAGGGCTCTGACGGGAGCAGACGTGCTGGTTGAGGACAAGCTGTTTGCGACTCTTGACACCAGGACTCGCCGCTGGCATGTGGCGGCATTCGGGGATGTGCTGCTGAGCGATACTGTGGGCTTTGTGCGGAATCTGCCGCATCATCTGGTGGCATCATTCCGTTCAACGCTGGAAGAAGCGCAGCATGCGGATCTGCTGCTGCATGTGGTGGATGCCAGCAGTCCGGAGGCGGAGCGGCAGATCCGTACGGTTTATGAGGTCCTGCAGGAGATTGGGATTGAGGCGACGAATGTGCTGCTGGTGCTGAACAAGGTGGATCGAGTGCAGGACCAGTCATTTGTGGACGTGCTGCGTCGGCGGTATGGGGACACGGTGACGATCAGTGCGGCTCAGGGGCTGGGTCTGGACCGTCTGCATGAGGTGGTGGGGCTGCGGCTGTCGGGCGGTTTTGTGGAGGCGGAGATTGAGACTGGGGTGGGTAATGGTCGATTGTTTGCGTGGCTGACTCAGCATGCGGCGGAGCACAGTCGGACTTACATCGACGATGCGGCATCGCGGGTGAAGATTGCGTGTCGGCTGCCGAAGCAGGCGGTGGGCAGTATGCCTCAGGAGGATGCGGTGGTGCGTTTGACGTCGTGAGGGGGTGTTGGGGTGGGGGCTCGGGCTGGAAAGCCGGAGCTACGGAGGGGGTGTTGGTGTGGGGGGCTCGGGCTGGAAAGCCCGAGCTACGGGGAGTGGGTGAGGTGGGGTGGGGTGTTTCCGGGAATTGACTGAGAGTGCTGATGAAATCGATTATCCGCTACACGATTGTTTTGGCCGTGGTGGGTGCGTTGCTGTTTTTTGGCGGTCAGCGTGCGCAGCGGTGGTTTGCTGAGCGGAACAAGCCGCGGTATCGGTTGTCGCGTCTGGAGACCGGGGATCTGCGGATTTCGGTGAATGCGACGGGTGAGCTGAATCCGGTATTGAAGGTGAAGGTGGGCAGTTTTGTCAGCGGTCCGATTGAAAAGCTGCATGTGGATTTCAACACGGAGGTGAAGGTTGGGCAGCTGCTGGCTGAGATAGATCCGCGGATTTACAACGCTGCGGTGTCGCGTGACGAGGCCGCTTTGAAGACTCGGCTGGCCGAGGTGGACCGTGTGAAGGCCGAGCTGCAGCGGGCGATCAATGATGAAAAGCGATCACTGGCGTTGAAGGAAGAGAATGCGGACTTCATTTCGCAGGCTGAGCTGGACCAGTACCGGTTTGCTCGAAGTGCGCTGGAGGCACAGCTGCAGGTGGCTGAGGCTGGAGTCAGCCAGGCTCAGGCGAATCTTGAGAATTCGATGGCCAACGTTGGGTATACGCGGATTACATCACCTGTGGACGGGGTGGTGATTGATCGCAAGATTGATCCTGGGCAGACATTGGCAGCCCAGTTCCAGACTCCGGAGCTTTTCGTGATTGCTCCGCAGATGCGCGAGAAGATGCACATTCTGGCGGCTGTGGACGAGGCGGACATCGGGCTGATCCGGGCGGCTCAGGATGCGAAGCAGCCGATTTTCTTTTCGGTGGACGCGTATCCGGATGAGGTGTTTCGGGATGCGACGATTGAGCAGATTCGAATTTCGCCGACGGTCAGTCAGAACGTGGTGACCTACCCTGTGATTGTGGCGACTCCGAACGCCGAGCTGAAGCTGTTGCCGGGGATGACGGCCAGTCTGACGTTTCAGGTTTCTGAGCTGAAGGGGATCCTGAAGATTCCGAACGAGGCACTGCGGTTCAATCCTGAAAAGGGTCAGGTGCGTGAGGCGGATCAGAAGTATCTGGAGCTGTTTACGACTCAGGAGGCTCGTGAGAATTCTGCCAGTTCTGCTCTGACGCCCCCTGTGGACGAGAACGTGGCAGCGGCGAAGGCGGCGACGAAGCGGATTGTGTGGCTGCGTGAGACGGTGGAGGAGGCAGCAGCGGCTGCCGGGACTCCGGCTGTCCCGGTAGCCGGTGACGCGTCAGCCGAGGCGATGTATTCGGGTCGGCTGAAGGCGGCGGAGATTCAGATTGGTGACAGTGACTATCGGTTTACTCATGTGCTGAGTGGATCATTGAAGGATGGCGATGAAGTAGTGACCGGCATTAAGCCTCCGGAGGCCCCATGAGCTTTCTGTTGACGGTGTATGTGGCGGTGCGGGCATTGCTGCGGAACAAGATGCGTGCGGCATTGACGGTGCTGGGGATAGTGATTGGGATTGCGGCGGTGACGACGATGGTGTCTGTGGGCAGCAGTGCGGGGCAGCTGCTGCAGAATCAGCTGCAGTCGATTGGTTCAAATTTCATAGTGGTGCAGCCGCGATTTGATCGGCGTCGCGGGGGTGTGCAGTCCGGCAACATGATTACTTTGACTGACGATGATGCGCGGGCGATTGGTCGCGAGTGTTCTTCGGTGCTGGCTTTTTCACCGCTCGTCTTTGGTGCTCGTCCTGTCGTTCGCGGCAATACGAACATGCAGCCGAAGGAGATGTGGGGAGTGGGTGTGGACTATCTGCGGGTGCGGAGCTGGGAGATTGAGGCGGGCGGTTTTTTTACGGAGCGTGACGAGCGAGCGGGCAACTGTGTGTGTGTGATTGGCTATACGGTGGTGCGTGAACTGTTTCCGTCGGATAATCCGGTGGGTCAGCAGATACGGATCGGCAATATACCGTTTACGATTGTGGGAGTTTTGGGTGCGAAGGGGGCATCCCTGACGGGCGATGATCAGGATAACGTGGTGCTGATGCCTTATACTACGGTGAAGCGGCGACTGCAGGGCAGCAGTTTCAACGATGTGGCGGCGATTCTGGTGGGTGCGCGCGGCCCCGAGCTGATCGAGACGGCTCGCGGAGAGATCACCGCGCTGCTGCGTGACCGTCACAGGATCGCCATGGGGCAGAAGGCGGATTTTGAGGTGGTGACCAGTGAGCAGCTGTCGCAGCTGTTCGGGACGATTACGGGAATGATGACCGCGCTGCTGGCTTCAATTGCGGGGATTTCGCTGCTGGTGGGTGGGGTGGGGATCATGAATATTATGCTGGTTTCTGTAACCGAGAGGACTCGGGAGATCGGCATTCGCATGGCCATGGGAGCTCGGGGTCGCGATATTCTGGTGCAGTTTTTGATTGAGTCGGTGGTGCTCAGTTGTTTTGGAGGAGTGATTGGACTGGCGATGGGCATCGGGGCTTCGGTGGGGATTACGAAGCTGATCAACACGATCAGTCCGGGAGCGGATTGGCCGGTGGTGGTATCGATTCCGGCTGGAATTGTGGCGATGGTATTTGCGGCCTGTGTGGGATTGGTGTTTGGGTTGTATCCGGCCTGGCGGGCCAGTTGTCTGGATCCGATCGATGCGCTGCGTTATGAGTAGTGGGTGCACTGCGTACTCGGCTGTTTCATCTCTGGAGCATGTCATGCGTGGACGAACTTCTCGTCTGAGTCTGTTGGTGCTGGTGTCGTTGCTGATGGTGCAGGCTGTATTTGCTCAGCAGCAGGATCAGTTTGCGCTGGGAGTGCGTGATACGGAGCCTGTGAGTGCAGAGGAGCAGCACCGCAGTTTCGAGTTGCCTGCGGGGTTTCGTGTGCATCTGGTGGCCAGTGAGCCGCAGGTGGCCAAGCCCATGAATCTTGCCGTGGATGCTCGCGGACGCCTCTGGGTCAGCAGTTCTGAGGAGTATCCGTTTGCGGCAGCGGCGGATGCGGTACCGCGTGACACGATTCGGATTTTGGAGGACACGGACGGGGATTTTCGGGCGGATCGTTCCACGGTGTTTGCGGATGGCCTGAATATTCCGATCGGGCTGATTCCGTGGCAGGATGGGGTGATCTGTTTCAGCATTCCGAACATCTGGCTGTTGCGGGACACGGATGGAGACGGCGTGTGTGACAGCCGCGAGGTGCTGTATGGCCCCTTTGACACATCACGGGACACGCATGGCATGTGCAATGCGTTTCGGCGTGGCGATGATGGCTGGATTTATGCGTGTCATGGATTCAATAATCGATCTGAGGTGGCAGGTCGTGACGGGCATCGGGTGGTGCTGACATCCGGCAACACGTTTCGGTTCCGTCCGGATGGATCGCGGATTGAGTTGTACACGCAGGGTCAGGTGAATCCGTTCGGGATGGCGATTGATCAACTGGGTGATATCTATACGGCGGACTGTCATACGAAGCCGGTGACGCTGTTGCTGCCGGGTGGCTGTTATGACAGTTTTGGTCGTCCGCATGACGGGCTGGGCTATGTGCCGAATGTGATGGATCATTTGCACGGGTCGACGGCGATAGCCGCACTGGCGCTGGGTGCCGAGACACTGTTTCCGGCGGAGTATGCTGATTCGACATTTGATGGCAACGTGATGACATCGCGGATCAATCGCAATCAGTTGCAGCGGCGTGGTTCGAGTGTGCGGGCGGTTGAGCAGCCGGATTTGGTCAGCAGTCGGGATCCGTGGTTTCGCCCGGTGGATTTGGTGGCGGGTCCGGATGGTGCGCTGTATGTGGCGGATTTTTACAACCGGATTATTGGTCATTACGAGGTGGATCTGAAGCATCCGGGTCGTGATCGGTATCGCGGTCGGATCTGGCGAGTCTCGTGGGAGGCTGCTGATGCCGGTCGTTCGTGGTCGACGGGTTATGGCCCGGATCTGACAGTGAAGACTGCTGAGCAGTTGATTGAGGTGCTGTCTGATGGCACTTTGCCGCAGCAGCGACTGGCTCGGGATCTGCTGCTGGATCGTGAAGGTGACCGGGCGATACCTTTGCTGCGTGCGGGTTTGCGTGCGGAATCACCGCAGTTGCGGCGAAACAGTCTGCGGTTGCTGGTGCAATTGGGGGCGGTGTCGGCTGCGGATCTGTCGGTGCTGCTGACGGATGTGGACGAGACGGTGCGGGTGCATGTGTTTCGAGCGTTGCGTGAGTCAGCTGCTGGCGGGGCATTGACGGCGGACAGCGGTGCGTTGCTGCTGCGTGGTTTTGGTGACTCGTCTGCGCTGGTGCGGCGTGCTGCGGTGGGGGCGGCAGCGGTGCATTGTTCTGAGTCACTGCAGGGGCCGTTGCTGCGGCTGCTGCTGACGACCGAGCTGGGTGATGTGCATCTGCGGCATTCGGTGCGGATGGCTTTGAGGAACCATCTGCTGCAGGAGGACTGGTTGCAGCGTTTCGCGGGTGGGCTGCGACTGCGTTCAGAGATTGCAGCGGTGGCCGATTTGTGTCTGGCAGTGAAATCGGCGGCGGGAGCTGCCTTCGTGGCTCGGAGCATGCCCGTGATTGCTGAGCTGCAGCCGGCGCGTCTGCCTGAATATCTGCAGTATGCGGCAGCGCAGGTCAGTCCGGAGGCTGCGGGGGCGGTGGTGGGGGCCATCAGGTCGCAGTTTGTCGAGCGGCCGGACGAGCAGGTGCGGTTGCTGTCCGCGATGGCTCGAGGGTTCACAGAGCGTCGCCAGCCGATTCCGGAGTCTGTTTTAACGTGGGCGGAATCGCTGGTACTGCAGCAGCTGGGCATGCGTGAGCTGGGTGATGTGCAGGCCCTGCAGCAGGAGCGAGCGTTGACGTGGAGTGCGGTGACGACATCCGGTGGTGTGTCGAAGGACAACTGCTGGGGTGTGACAACATCGCGACGCTGTGCGGATGGTGTCGAGGGGGCTGTGTTGTTCAGCAGTTTTGAGTCTGGTGAGCAGAAGACAGGTCGCTGGCAGTCTGAGTCTTTCAGGGCTCCGTCGGAGTTCAGTTTTTATGTGGCCGGACATGATGGTTTTCCGGACAGGCCTTTGAAGCAGGTGAATGTGGTGCGTCTGGTGGATGCGGGCACGGGTCAGGTTTTACGGCAGGTCTCACCGCCGCGGAACGACGTGGCGCAGCAGGTCAGCTGGTCATTGCAGGGGGAGGCTGGTCGGCCGGTGCGGCTGGAACTGGTGGATGGTGACAGTGCGACGGCGTATGCGTGGCTGGCGGCGGGTCGATTTTCGGTGGCGGGTTTGAATCCTTCGGATCAGTCGCGTCGTCGCGGGACAGCGATTGCTCTGATTGCGGAGTTTGGTCTGCAGCAGTTTGCTGGTGTGCTTGAGCATTTGACGGTTGTTGCGGATCTGAGTGGTCGGGAGTGTTCTGAGGCGGCTGGTGCGTTGGCGAAGTTGCGGGGCAGCTCTGTTTTGGCGGCCCTGGCTTTGGTGCCGCAGATGCCTGAGGCAGATCAGCAGCTCGTGTGGGCAGTGCGGGGGTCGTTTGGTGCGGGTGCGCAGGCGGATTCCATGTCGCTGCTGAAGGTGGCATTTCATGGTGCTACGGCGGTGGAACAGCAGCAGATGGCGGAGTTGCTGGCCGCGGACAGTGCCGGTGCGGCTGTGCTGGCGGGTCTGATTGAGGCTGGTCAGGCTTCAGCGCGGCTGCTGCAGCGCCCGGCGGTGCAGTTGAGGCTGCAGGCTGTTGCGTCCGAGGATGTCAGGCGGCGAATGGCTGAGATTGTGGCTCAGTTGCCGGAAGAGACCGCGGAAACTGACAGACTGATCAGTGAGCGGCGGCAGTTGTTGTCTGAGCGAGTTGGTGTGGTGGAATCTGGTCGGGAGTTGTTCCGGAAGAATTGCCAGATTTGTCATCAGGTGGCGGGTGAGGGGCGGCAGGTCGGTCCGAATCTGGATGGTGTTGCCAGTCGTGGAGTGCAGCGGATGCTGGAGGACATTCTGGCTCCGAGCCGTAATGTGGACGTGGCGTTTCGGACGACAACGATTGTGACGAAGGACGGGCAGGCGATCAGTGGACTGCTGAAGGAGCTGACGGACGAGCGTGTCAGCATGACGGACAGTCAGGGTCGGGAGACGATTTTGCCGGCAGCGGATCTGGATGAGCGTCGGATTTCTGCGTCTTCGCCGATGCCGGCGAACGTGGCTGAGATTCTGACGGCGGATCAGTTTGTGGATCTGGTGGCATATTTGCAGACGCTGAGTCGGCAGGTGGAATTGGCGCCCTGAACGGAAGTTGAAGGACAAGCGATGAAGAAGTCTCGCCACACGGATTCCCGGGGGGCTCGCGGATCACGGGGTGCCCAGGGTGCTCGGGGTGCCCAGGGTGCCCAGGGTGCTCGGGTGTCACGGCATTTATCGTCGGAGCCGGAGCATTCGGGCGAGGGTGCATGGGCGGATGTTGTGCGTACTGGCAGTGAGTCGGGCGGGCAGCTGGTGCGGCAGCGGGCCCGGCTGGGGCCTCGATCGTCGGATCCGATTCCTGTGGTGCGGATGAAAAGTCGGAGTCTGCATCCGCTGATGTATCGTCGTCGGCTGGAGGACAGTGGTGGTGCGAAGGCTGGAGATCTGGTGGCGGTGTATGCTGAGCAGGGGGCACAGCCGTTCGCTTATGGTCTGTACAATTCTCGGAGCGAGCTGTGTGTGCGTCTGCTGTGGCATGGTGCGCAGTTGCCGGGTGATGATGCGTGGAGGGGCAAGCTGGCAGGGGCTGTGTCGCTGCGGTCTGAGACACTGAAACTGCCTGCACAGGCTTCGGCGTGGCGAGTTGTGCATGCTGAGTCTGACGGTTTGTCGGGGCTGGTGGTGGACAATTTTGCGGGGGTGTTGTCGGCGGAGGCATTTTCCCTGGGGATGTATCAGCGTGGTTCTCTCTTGTTGCCGATGCTGGCGGAGATCATGGGTGCGCAGCACTGGCTGCTGCGAACGAGTCCGCAGTTTTTGTCTCAGGAGGGTTGTGATCCCCCGGAGCTGAAGTCTGAGGGTTGTCCGGGGAATGTGATCATACAGGAGTATGGGACGCGATTTCGCGTGCGGTTTGATGGTGGTCACAAGACGGGTTTTTTCTGCGATCAGCGTGAGAATCGGCGTCGACTGGCGGAGTTTTGTGCCGGGAAAACGGTGCTGGATCTGTGCTGTTACACGGGCGGTTTTTCGATTCAGGCGAAGGTACTGGGGCAGGCGTCGGAAGTGATCGGGGTGGATCTGGATGAGGAGCCGCTGGAGGTGGCCCGTGAGAATGCGAATTTGAATCAGGCTCGAGTGCGTTTTGTGCAGGCTGATATTTTCAGTTATATGCGGGAGATGCTGCGGAACGGGCGACAGTTTGATGTGGTGATTCTGGATCCGCCAAAGCTGATTCGCAGTCGGATGGAGATTGAAGACGGGACTCGCAGGCACTTTGCGATGAATCGTCTGGCGATGCGGCTGGTGAAGCCGGGCGGGCTGCTGCTGAGCTGTACGTGTGCGGGACTGCTGCCGGAGTCTGAGTTTCTGCAGTTGCTGTCAGCGGCGGCGAGGTCCCCGGGTGACGAGGGAGAGGCGGACGGTCACCCTGCGGCGCCGCGTTCGTTCCAGTTGATTGCCAGAACCGGCGCCGCTCCTGATCATCCGGTGCTGTCGACGTGTCCGGAGACGGAGTATCTGAAAGCGGCATGGATGATCATGCAGTGATTCAGGCTGGCGGTGATTCAGGCTGGTGGCTGTTCACCGGGGCGATAGGCCAGTTTCCCGAAGATCATGCGACCGGCGCTGTTTTGGAGGACGCTGGTGACAGTGACGGCGATGTCGCGGCCGGTGAGTGCGGAGGCATTTTCGCAGACGACCATAGTGCCGTCATCGAGGTATCCGACACCCTGGCCGGGTCCATCACCATCCCTGATGACGCGAATATTGAGGCGTTCGCCGGGGATATAGCGTGGCTTCAGGGCGTTTGCGACGTCATTAAGATTGATGACCGGAATGCCCTGCACGCTGGCAACTTTGTTCAGGTTGAAATCATTGGTGATGACACCGCCGCGCATCTGTTTGGCGAGCGCAACAACTTTTTGATCGACGGTCATCATGCGAAATTCGTTGCGTGATGTTTCCACGACCTTGACGTCGACGTGGGTGCTTTGCTGGATTTTTGCCAGTACTTCCAATCCGCGACGTCCGCGGACGCGACGATTTTTGTCTGACGAGTCAGCGATTTCCTGGACTTCAGCGAGGACAAAATCGGGGACGATCAACTGTGATTCGATGATCTGCGTTTCGACGACATCAGCGATGCGTCCGTCGATCAGTGAGCTGCTGTCAACAACGAGCGGGCGCCCGCTTTTCAGGTCACGCTGAAATTCCACGTAGGGGATAACGAAGCGGAAGTCGTCCTTGGTTTGCAGCAGCAGCGAGACGCAGAGGTACGGCAGGATCAGCAGTGTCAGCAGCACAACCAGTGTGTGGTAGCCACTGTCCGGAGGAACCACGGGTGTCAGTGCCTGGATCATGAGGTAGGCGAGCAGGACGCCGATCAGGATTCCGAAGTACACGCTGGAAATGACTTCGATGCGTTTGCGTCTGATCAGCAGGTCGCCGATGGTGACGAACTGGGAGATAAACAGCAGGACGAAGAAGGCCAGAGCCTTATTGTTTTCGATGACGGGCGGCATCAGTGCCGTTTTTCCGGCGACTGTTTCCGTGGAGATGTACGCAAGGATAGCGCCGGCACAGATCAGCAGGTAGGCTACTCGCAGAAAAATCAGCAGCATGGGTCAGCTTCAAAAAATGGGACGGCCAGCGGGGTGTAGTGCCCCTGGGGCGGAAGTCTGCCACCCTGCATCATGCCAGAAAAAGCAATGACGGCAAACGGAATCGCGGGCGGATTCGTGCGATTCGGGCAGTTTCCGGTGAGCTTGCGTGCAACGTGGGGCGATTGTGTGAAATTGCGGGATTGAAAACGACTTTTCCGGTGCGAGAATTCCTGAGTGGCGGTCCGAATCTGACGATCGCTCGGTTTCTGTCATTTATTTCGACCTCGGAGTGGCATGCGCACAATTGCGATGTTCTAGTAGTGATGGGGCGATCTCTGCAGGTTTCCGAGCCGGCAGACTTCGAATTTGGGGGGGGGCGTGATGACTGTTCCTGCGGACAGTTGTTGCAGCTCTTGACAGCATGACGTTGTTGAGTGACGGAGTGACGGGCATGGCGGGTTTAAGTGGTGGGTGGTCGGCAGGGCGTTCGCCTGGCCGGGCTGTCGTAGTCAGGGCGGTGGCGGCGGTTGGTGTGCTGGCCTTGCTGGTGGTATTGGCTGCAGACGCGGGTGCTGCGAAGAAGAAGGAGCGTCCGGATGCCATTACGGAGGCCGTTGGTATTTTGCAGTCGGCAAAGACGGCTGGTCAGGGCAGTCGAGAGAACCAGCGTGCGCTGGTGGCGCTGACGGGTTCCGGTGAACGGGCGATGCTGCCGATTTTGACGGGCTTTCAGAAAGCGACTCCTGAGGGTCTGAACTGGCTGCGGAATGCCTTTGAGCAGATTGCTGAGTCTCTGCGGGCTGCTCGCAAGCCGCTGCCTGCTGATGCTCTGCGTGCCTTTGTGATGGAGACCGGCAATTCCGCGGATGCTCGTCGCCTCGCCTGGGATACTCTGGTGTCCGAGGATGCACGTTTGGCGGAGCAGGTGATTCCTGGGATGCTGAATGATCCCAGTCCCGAGTTTCGTCGTGATGCGGTGGAGTTGTTGCTGAAGCAGGCGGCTCAGGCCGAGGGTGCTGCGGCAACCGACCTGTATCGGCGGGCAATGGGGGGGGCTGTGCATGAGGATCAGGTGAAGACGATTGCTGAGGCTTTACGGAAGGCGGGTGAGACCGTCGACATCAGCCGCCATTTTGGCTTTGTGACCTCCTGGAAGATCGTGGGGCCTTTTGACAACCGTGAGGAGAAGGGTTTTGCGGTGGCTTATGCACCTGAGACTGAGATCGTGCAGGAGCGTCCGAATGTGGAAGCGGAATACGACGGGATGAACGGCAAGGTGCGCTGGCAGACGGTCGAGACGACGGATGATTTTGGTGTGGTGGACATTGCGAAGCAGATCGAGAACTTCAAGGGTTCGGTGATGTATGCCGTGGCAGAGTGGAGCAGTCCTGCTCAGCAGACCCTGCAGGTTCGCCTCGGGACTCCGAATGCCTGGAAGCTGTGGGTGAATGGTGCTTTGGTGTTTGAGCGTGAGGAGTATCACCGCAGTACTCAGTTGGATCAGTATTCAGTACCGGTGCAGTTGAAGCCTGGCGTGAATGTGCTGGCATTCAAGATTTGTCAGAACGAGCAGACTCAGGACTGGGCACAAAAGTATCAGTTTCAGCTGCGGGTTTGTGACAGCACGGGTGTGGGCGTGCTTCCGGGGCCTGTGGTGGTTCGGAATGGTGTATCGCGGAAGACGGCACTGAACAAAGGGGGTGCCGAATGATTCGGCCTGTAGCGAAGTTTGTGATTTTGGCTGTGGTATGCGGTGTGTTGTCTTCGGTTTCGTTGCGGGCTGGAGACTGGAAGCAGTTTCGGGGCAACGAGGCGAATTCGGTGGCGTCGGGTGAGTCACTGCCGACAGAGCTGAGTGGTTCGACGATTGCGTGGAAGGCTGCTTTGCCTGGTCGGGGCGTGTCGGGGCCGGTGATTGTGGATGGTCGTGTGTTCGTGTCGGCCAGTTCCGGGTACACGCAGAATCGGCTGCATGTGGTCAGCATTGATGCGGAAAATGGCATGCAGCTCTGGCAGCGGCAGTTTTACGCAGCCGGGAGGACTCAGACGCATGAAAAGATGGCCAATGCGACTCCGACGATGGCCAGTGACGGACAGCGAGTGTTCGCGTTTTTCTCGAGCAATGATTTGTTCTGTCTGGATCTGAAGGGGCGTTTGTTGTGGTATCGGGGTTTGGGGCGTGAGTTTCCGAACGCCAGCAACAGTCTGGGGATGTCATCATCTCCGATCGTGGTGGGTGGAATTCTGGTAGTGCAGGTGGAGAGTGATGCGGAGGCGTTTGCCTGCGGTGTGGATGTGATCACCGGGGAGACTCGCTGGCAGATTCAGCGTCCGCGGGCGGCCAACTGGACGTCTCCGGCGCTGATTCCGGGGCGTGCCGGGCGGGCGGCTCAGGTGCTGTTGCAGTCATCAAAGGGATTGACGGCGGTGGATCCGGAGTCGGGTAAGATTCTGTGGGATTTCGACAAGGGTGCTTCCACGATTCCTTCGGCGACGGTTGCTGCGGGTACGGTGTATGTGCCGTCGAATGGCCTGACGGCATTGAAGCCGGGTGTTGATGCTGTTGAGCAGTTGTGGAATTCGGGCAGTATCAGTCCGGCGACATCCAGTCCCGTTGTGGCTGGAAATCTGGCGCTGGTTTTGAACAGTTCGGGGGTTCTGAATGCGGCGTCTCTGGAGACAGGCGAGCGTGTGTGGCAGCTGCGATTGCGGGGGCCCTTCAGCGGGACTCCGGTGTTTGCCGGTGGCCATCTGTATCTGGTGAATGAAGCGGGCGTCGCTTTTGTGGTGAAGCCGGAAGCTGACCAGGGTACGATTGTGTCCGAGCTGGATCTGGGCGAGACAATTCTCTGCAGTCCGGGCGTATCGGGTGGCGGCCTGTTTGTTCGCAGTGACGGTCATTTGATCAAACTTGCGACTCCGAAGTGATCTGTCTGCTGCAGAATCTCGGGTTTTCAGAGAGCGGGGCATGGCTGGAGCCGGCGTGTCGGGCAGTTGGGTTGTGGTGCAGCGCAATCCGCTGTCCGGCAGTGGTCGCGGGGTTCGCGAGCTGTTTCGGCTGGTGTGGGCGTTGCGGCGTCGTGGGTTTCGGGTTCGTCTGTTTTCGGATCGAGTCCGGCTGGATGCGTGGATGCGGGCCGCGTCGGGTATCCGAGACGTTCGGTGTATCGTGGCGGCTGGTGGCGACGGGACGGTGGCGGATCTGGTGAATCGTCATCCGGGCATTGCGCTGGCGGTGCTGCCGCTGGGAACAGAGAATCTGCTGGCCAAATTTGTGGGATTCCGGCGCAGCGGAGAGGACCTTGCGGAGGTGATTTCCGGTGGGCGAGTGTGTCGGCTGGATTCGGCCGTGTGCAACGGACGCCGGGTGCTGCTGATGGTCAGTTGCGGGCCTGATGCGGACGTGGTTGCGGAGGTTCATCGGCGGCGGAGCGGTCACATTTCGCGACTGAGCTATGTTGTTCCGGTGCTGCGAGCATTGTTGTGGGGTCGGCTGCGGTTATTTGAGGTGACGGCAGCTGAGCAGCCGACGTTGCGAAGTGGTTCGCATGTGATCATTTCGAATGTGCCGCGATATGGTTTTGATCTTCCATTTTGTCCGGGTGCTGAACCGGACGACGGTTTGCTGGATGTGCGGATTTATCACGGCATTGGTCGGCTGGGAATGTTGTGGCATGTGCTGCGACTGAAGCTGGGCCTGCCCATTGGTGTTGCCGAGGTCACTGTCTTTCGGACGAGTGCGGTGTCAGTGCGGGTTGTGGACGGCGGCTTTCCGGCGGAATTTCAGTATGACGGCGATCCGGGTGGTCCGCTGCCGTTGCGGGTGCAGGTGGAGCGGGGTTCGTTGTGTCTGCTGACCAGGGCCTGATGTCCGGCGCGTTTCGACGGCACTTTTGACTGCTGTGGTGTATTCCCTGCTGCGGGTTGGTTACACTGGCGGGTCGATTGCGGATCGCAGATGTGGAATTATCCAGGGAATCCAGCGGAGGCGTCAGCGGTGCTTCTGAATCAGTCCATGCTCCTGCAGCGCTCATTGTTGTTGGTGTGTTTGTCTGCAGTGATGTTCCTGGCGCGGATATCGCGGGCTGATGAACCGGTGACGGGTACAGAGCAGCCGCTGTCGGCGGAGGTGCTGGCTGAGCGGGCTCGTCAGTCTCTGGTGGTGGTGCGGGCTACTGATCGTACTGGCAGTGACTCGGGGCTGGGAACGGGATTTGTGATTGAGGGTGGTTTGATTGCCACTGCGCATCATGTGATTGGTGATGGTCGAGAGATTCGGGTGGAGTTACCGGGTGGCAGGCTGGTTCCGGTTGTGGAAGTTTATGCGTCTTCCAGCCAGCAGGACCTGGCAATTCTGAAGGTGGCTGATTTGCAGTTGCCGGCACTGCCACTGGCGGCAGACGACAAAACACCTCAGGGGCGTGAGGTTGTTGCGCTGGGGCATCCGGAAGGCTTTCGGAATTCGATTGTTTCGGGAGTCATCTCTGGTCATCAGGACATTGAGGGCGTGGAGATGCTGCAGTTGGCGATGTCGATCGAGCGGGGCAACAGTGGAGGCCCGGTGCTTGATCGGCAGGGTGCAGTTGTGGGCATAGTGACTCGCAAGTCGGCCCTGCAGGACAAGCTGGGTTTTGCGGTTCCGGTGCGTCTGCTGCGGGAGCTGAAGGCCGATCCGAATCCGGTGCTGATGTCGCGATGGAGTACGATTGGTGCTTTGGATCCGTCACAATGGGCGGTGTTGTCTGGTGGCAACTGGCGTCAGCGAGCGGGTCGGATGCAGGTCAGTGGCGAGGGTTCGGGTTTTGGGGGGCGTTCGTTGTGTATCAGTCGCGGTGAACTGCCGGCGGTTCCGTATGACATTCGGGTACTGGTTCGTCTGGAGGACGAGAGTGGTGCAGCGGGTTTGGTGTTTCATTCTGACGAGGGTGATCGGCACTATGGTTTTTATCCCAGTGCGGGTAACCTGCGGCTGACTCGATTTGATGGTCCGGATGTGAACTCGTGGACGATCCTGCACAATCAGCCACATGATGCGTGGCGTCCTGAGCAGTGGAATACGTTAACGGTGCGTATTCAGGCAGATGGGATGCAGTGTTTTGTGAACGAGGCGCTGGTTGTGGAATCACGGGATGCGGTTTTGCCGCGTGGCCGTGCGGGGCTGGCGACATTTCGCGGGACGACGGCTGAGTTTCGGCGATTTGAGGTGGGGCGTGATCTGCTGCCGGCGCGACCTGATTCACAGAATGCTGCACGTCTGAGGGAGTTTGCGGATGGCGTGCGAGCGGATCTGCCGGTGCAGCAGGAGGGCATGGATTTGCTGCTGCCGCTGGGTGAGCCGGCGATTGAGTTTATGGCGGCGGAGGCCGAGCGGCTGCAGCAGAAGTCACGACGGCTGAAATTGCTGTCTGAAGATCTGCATCGGGCTGCGGTGCGTCGTGAGCTGGTGTCAGCATTGCGGCCCGCTGATGTCGGACAGCAGCCTGACCTGCTGCGCTGTGCCCTGCTGGTTGCCCGGATTGATAACTCGGATGTGGATCCGGCGGGTTATGTGCAGCGAGTGGAGCGAATGGCGGGAGAGATTCGGGGGCGACTGCCGGCCGATGCATCTGAAAATGTACGACTGGCCGCACTGGACCGCTGGCTGTTTGAGGAACTGGGTTTTCGCGGCAGCCGATTTGAGTACGACACGGCATCCAACAGTTATCTGAATGAGGTGATTGATGATCGGGAAGGGATCCCGATTTCACTTTCGGTGCTTTATATGGAGCTGGCGAAGCGGCTGGATCTGAAGGTGGTGGGTGTGGGGCTGCCGGGGCATTTTGTTGTGCGTTTTGAACCGCAGTCGGGTGGTGAATCGCAGATGATTGATGTGTTTGAGCGCGGCAGGCGTTTGTCTGAGGATGATGTGCGGCGGATTATCGCGGCAGCCGGTTTTCCGGATCAGCCGCGATTTCGGGAGGCGCGAACGCCCGCCGAGATCATTGAGCGGATGGTGAATAATCTGCTCAGCCTTGCCGAGGCTCGGCGGGCGGATGAGACGGTGCTTTCGTGTCTGGAAACGCTGGCGGAGATTGTGCCGGACAACGTTGAGTACAGGGCGAAGCGACTGGAGATGCGGGCGCGGACTGGTCGTTTGGCGATGGCTGTCTCTGACGCGGACTGGTTCACAGCAAAGCAGCCTGAGGGTGTGGATGTTGAGCGGGTGCGGCAGCTGAGGCAGACTCTGCAGGATCAACTGGAGCGGCAGCAGAAGGCTCAGTGAAGTCCGTGTTCAGCGGACGGCAGTTTGCTGAGCCAGTCGACGGAACAGCAGTGCGTAGAGCAGGCTGGTGAGTGCCAGCACCAGACCCGCGCAGGGCCACAGCACGGTGGCTCCGAAATGTGACAGAACATAGCCCCCGATCGGAGCACCGAGTGCAATTGAGAGGGCGTGTGTGATGCTGAACAGCCCCATGTAACGGGCTCGCAGGTCCAGCGGAGCCATTTCTGACACCAGAGTGGGTTTCCATGGTGCCTGCAGGATTTCCCCGAGAGTCCAGAGTGTGATGGTGAGCAGGATGGCTGGTGCTGTAGTGGCGAATGCGGTGAGTGAGAAGCCTGCGGCCATGAGCAGTTCACCGCAGATGAGGACCTTTCCGCGAGGGAAACGGCTGAGCAGGTGGGTGGCCGGCAGTTGCAGCAGCACAATCAGGGCGCCATTCAGGCAGATCATCCGTCCGAATTCCAGTTCATTAAAGCCCAGTCGATAGAGGTAAAGTGGCAATGTGACAAACGACTGCATGAAGACGATGTTGGTGAGCAGGCTGCAGGTCATGAACAGCAGGAAGTTATGGTCGTGCAGCAGGTGCTGAAGTGCAGCGATTGCAGATCTTGGTTTTGCAGGAATCAGCGGGGTGACTTCCGATGTGGTGATTGTGGCACTGGCGGCTGCGTCGGCTGCAGAGACGGGTGTTTCTCCGGCCAGGGCGGCCTGCCGGGAATCGGTGGCGTGTGCCGGGAAGCTGCGAATTTCGCGAATCGTCAGCAGGACCACAACACCGTACATGGCGGTTGTGGCGGCATCCGCCCAGAACAGGTATTGGAAGGACTTGCCGGCGAGGTAACCGCCGAGCGGAGGTGCAACGGCGAATCCAAGGTTGAAAGACAGGTAGAGCAGGCCGAAGGCGTGGGGCCTTTGAGCATCGGACACAGCATCCCCGATAAGTGCTGTGGATGCCGGGCGATACATATCCACGATCATGGCGAACAGGAACAGTACGAGCATAAACAGCCAGCCGGTGCGAACCTGACTGAGTACCAGCAGCGTTGCGGCACCGCCGAACAGGGCCAGCAGCATGGTACGTCGTCTGCCGAACTGGTCAGCCAACTGACCGCCGATCAGTGCGGAGATCACAGATCCGCAGCCGAATGCGCCGATGCAGTAGCTGGCGAAGTCGGCACCGAGCTGCAGTTCTTCACTGATGTAAATGGACAGGAAGAGCATGACAAATGACCCGACTCGATTTATGAACGAGCCGACGCAGAGCAGGTGCACGGTGGCGGGCAACTGTCGGTACTGCTGGAGCAGGCTGATTTCAGGAGTCGGGTCAGAGGTCATGTGTTGTGCGGCAAACAAAAAACCGCCAGCCCTGTGAGGGGCGGCGGCTGGATTTCGTGCCCCTGTCTGCGACCACCTCAGGGTGGCTCAGGTGCAGGGATTGAGTTGAAGGGCTGTGTTCAGCCGTTGGCGTCGCTGACCTGTACTTCCCACGGCTTGGCGTTGCGTTCACGCAGGCGTGTGGCCTTGCCGGCACGTTCACGCAGGAAGAACAGTTTCGCGCGGCGGACGCGGGCGTGACGCTTCACTTCCACTGCGGCCACCTTGGGGGAATTGACCGGAAACGTTCGCTCGACGCCTTCACCCTGTACGATGCGGCGCACAGTGAACATCTCACGGGTGCCTGAGCCGCGGCGAGCGATAACGACGCCGTTGAACTTCTGGATTCGCTCTTTGTTGCCTTCCAGAATCCGGGTGTGGACATCCACTGTGTCTCCGATTGCGAACTGCAGAGGCTGCTCGCGAAGACTGGACTTTTCGGCTTTTTCAACGAGGGCGTTACGCATGATGACTGATCCTTCCTGCCTGAGCCGCCAGTTGCG
>SXXK01000385.1 GCA_005791255.1 Planctomyces sp. | reverse complement strand
GGGGGAGACCAGCAGGAGCCGTGCGAAATTTCGGCGGAGTGTCATAGCGAGGATTCTTGAATGAGGTGTGAATTACGGGAGTCGGATCCGAGCTGTGGAACAGTTTCCGGAAAAACCGGGGCAGGTGCAACCGAGGCCACCGGCGCCGCGGAAGCTGCAGACTTCGGCCCGTTCTGATCCCTGGATGTTTTGCGCGCTGCCAGGGGTGCCATGCCCGAACACAAATTCCTCCCCTCGCCCCCGGAACGGGGGAGAGGGGTCGGGGGTGAGGGGGCATGGCATCCTTGCCATAGAAAGGAGATCAGAGAAAGTCGAAAGGAGAGAACGCCGGCCCCCTGCGTTTCATCCGTGAAAATCCGTGTTCATCCGTGGCAAAAAGCACCCCTCATCCGTGGCGAAAAACCACCGCTCGGCCCTGGTTCCGACAGCCCGCGACTGGTCCGCTGCAGCGGGATGGGATACTATCCGGTCACCGTGATCTCGGTCCGCTGTTCCCTGCAGGATGTTGTGTCATGCGTCTTTGTCCCGTGGTTCTGTTCTGTTTCTCTGTGCTGCTGCCCGCGCTCTCTGTGGCTCAGGTGCAGGTCCCGCCGGCCATCCCGGTGATTGCCCCGCAGTCCGCCGGGTTTGATGCAGTCAGACTGCAGGTGATTGAGGAGGTTGTGCAGGAGGGTTTGTCGCAGTCGAAGATGCCGGGCTGTGTGGTGGTGGTGGGTTGTCGCGCGGGTGTGGTGTTTCGGGGTGCGTGGGGGTTCCGCCAGACGGTACCGCAGCAGCAGCCGATGGAACTGTCCACGGTGTTTGATCTGGCGTCGCTGACTAAACCGATTGCGACTGCCACCAGTGTGATGCTGCTGGTGCAGCAGGGTAAAATCCAGCTGGAGGCTCCGGCGTCCACCTACTGGCCCGAATTTGCTCAGCAGGGCAAGGATCGGATTCTGATCCGTCACCTGCTGACTCATACGGCCGGCCTGATTGCCGACAATTCGATCAGCGACTACGCGGGGACTCCTGAGGAATCCATGGCGAAGATTGCGGCCTTGAAACCCGTGGGGGCTCCGGGCGAGCAGTTTATCTACAGTGATGTGGGATTTTTGGTGCTGGGCCGGATTGTGCAGCTGGTGAGCGGTAAGAGTGTGCATGAGTTTTCGCGGGAGTCGATTTTTCAGCCGCTGGGAATGACGGAAACCGGGTATCTGCCAGGTCCGGACCTGCGGGCTCGAGCGGCCGTGACGGAGCAGCGTGAGGAGCGGTGGATGCAGGGCGAGGTGCATGATCCTCGCGCTTACGCTCTGCAGGGCATTGCCGGTCATGCGGGATTGTTTTCGACGGCTGACGATTTGTCGCGTTATGCGGTGATGATGCTGAATGGCGGGCAACTGGGAACTGTGCAGGTCCTGCAGCCGGAAACGTGGACGCTGATGACAACGGCCGTCGAGGTGCCTCGTGGTCGTCGAGCACTCGGCTGGGATGCTCGCACTGGCTATTCGTCGAATCGCGGCGATCTGATGACATCAGCGGCCTTCGGACATGGTGGTTTCACGGGTACGGGCATCTGGATTGATCCGCAGGCCGATGTGTTTGTTATCTTTCTGAGCAATCGGGTGCATCCGGATGGCAAGGGGCTGGTAAATCCGCTGATTGGTCGGATCGGCACGATTGCTGCAAGTGCGCGACGCAGTCTGCCGGTGACATCGGGGGCGGCAGTGCTGAACGGCATCGATGTGCTGCAGCGGGACAGTTTTGCAGCGCTGCAGGGACGCAAAGTGGGATTGATTACAAACCAGACCGGCCTGAATCGGGACGGGGTCAGCACGGTGCGGCTGCTGCACGAGGCGAAGGGTGTGCAGCTGAAGGCGTTATTCAGTCCTGAGCATGGTTTGGAGGGGCGTCTGGATATTCCGAAGATCGGTGATCAGCAGGATTCAACCACGGGTCTGAAGGTCTTCAGTCTGTACGGTGAGACTCGCACGCCCACCAAAGAAAGTCTGCAGGACCTGGATACTCTGGTATTCGACATTCAGGACATAGGCTGTCGGTTTTACACGTATCTGTCGACGATGGGAAATGCGATGCAGGCGGCAGCCGATCACGGGTTGCGGTTTGTGGTGCTGGATCGAGTAAATCCGGTGGGTGGCATGGCGGTGGACGGGCCGATCCTGGATGACGGTGAACAGTCATTTGTGGGTTATCACACAATCCCGGTGCGACATGGAATGACTGCTGGTGAACTGGCTCGCATGTTTCGCGCTGAAAAGAACATTGGGGTGGATCTGCAGGTGATTCGTGTGGAGGGCTGGCGGCGTGAGCAGATGTATGACGAGACGGGGCTGACGTGGACAAATCCGTCTCCCAACATGAGAACACTGAATCAGGCGCTGTTGTATCCCGGGGTGGGGCTGGTGGAGATGACGAATGTGTCGGTAGGCCGCGGCACGGATACGCCTTTTGAAATCGTGGGGGCTCCGTGGATTAAGGAACGTGTGCTGGCGGAGCATCTGAACGGGGCGGGGTTATCGGGAATTCGATTTGTGCCCGTCCGATTTACTCCGCTGTCCGCCAAATACCCGAACGAGGTGTGTGGTGGGGTGCAGTTGATTATTACGGATCGGCAGACCGTGGATCCTTTGGCGATCGGCATCCAGTTGATGTGCAGTCTGCAGGCGTTGTATCCGGCGGAGTGGCAGACAAAGAATCTGAATCGGCTGTTGAGCAGTGTGCGGGTGCGGGATGCGGTACTGGCGGGTCGCGACCGCGCTGAGATTCAGCGATTGTGGGCCGACGACCTGGCAAAGTTTGTGGAACGTCGGCAGCAGTTCCTGGTTTACGAATAACTGATCAGAAGGGCGAACTGAATGGTTCACCGCCGGCACAGCTGACCAGTGCAGCAGTAATGCAGTGACTGATGCGGTCGGAGACGAACTGTACTGAGCCGTCTGCCAGCAGCAACTGAGCTCCGCCGGTATGGAACGAGTACACGGCATTGTCGTTGGAACAGTTGATCACGCAGCGTCCGCCACTGCCGTCGACATCTGAGCCATTGATGAAGAATGTGCTTTGCATGTCGGCCCATGCGGCACCGCTGCTGAATTGTGCCGGGATTCGGCGGCCCAGTTCCCAGCGCTGTGGTCGGGCGGCATCTTCCCAGATGACGGCGGTTGAGGACGTGCCATCGGAACAGTCACGAATGCGGCGTGCCGCGTTGAACTGCAGCAGGCCGGTTCGACCACTGGGCTTTCCCGGTCCGACGAGATCTGCGAAGCCGGGGTCAATGCCGTTCACGGCAGAGTAGTCTGTGCGACCGAGGACCAGCAGACCTGCAGGAACTGGCAGCAGTCCGGCCGCACCATAGTCAGCACGCCCGCCGACAGCGGACGGACAGAGATACACAGGCACTTCGAAGGTGGCCGCACGAATGTTCAACGGCGACACAGGGGCCGGCAGATTGAACCCAATCTGCAGATCAATGCGGAACTGGCTGTACAGAGTCTGCTGATCCAGATGCGGCAGAATGACGGTGAACAGCGAGTGCCATGCCTGATCCGGAGTAGTGGCCAGGAAGATGCCGCAGGGCGGGAAGCAGGACTGGGTGTCGTGATAATTGTGCAGGGCCAGACCGATCTGCTTCAGATTGTTGCGGCACTGTGTGCGACGCGCAGCCTCACGAGCCTGCTGAACGGCGGGTGCCAGCAGAGCCACAAGAACTGCTGTGATCGCAATGACGACCAGCAGTTCAATCAGGGTGAAACCCCGGTGATTGCGTTTGTTCAGGTTGGCAGGCATGGGATTGATGGCAGACTGTTACGGCAGTTTCAGATCGATCGGCGGTACGACGTTGTGGGTGTCACGGACTTCAAAACTGAACCCTGAGGTCTGAGGATTTGCGTAGCGACCCTGGAACTGATCAGCAGGAACGGAATCGGGGACACCACCACCCAGCAGACCCCCCGCAGATTCGGCTGGTGGTACTCGGCAAGTCAGCGTGATGAGATACCGTCCGGGCATTGCACCATCACCCGAGGAAACTGAAGTCAAACGAAAGCGACCATCAGATCCACTTTTCGCACTGGGCCGCGAATAGATTTCCGGCTGTTCCTGCTGTGCATGAAAAACGATGCTGACACCGGCGGCGGGTTCGCCGTTGACGGTTACCAGGCCTTCGACGGGTGACGTGAGCGTGGTGTTTGAAACACACCCGGCGCAGGCCAGCAGCACAGCGACGACCGCCCCGGCACTGAATGCATTCAGATTGTTAGAGGGCAGCAGCATGGAACTGACGAGTGAGGTACGACAAGCAGATGTGCGACACACAGGTGTACGTCAGGCGGCGTTTACGTTTTACATCGGCCGACAACTGCTGGAAGGCCAATGGAACTGAGGAAAACGAATTTCAACGGCACTCCGTGTTGGTTGTATCGGTTGCACTTGAACGTTTCTGCGGGACCACCTGGCGGCGGAGCATGCCCCTATGTGGTAAATTACTACCCCAAGGGGAGGCCACTGCCTCAGACGATCCTGTCATCGGCTGACTGGTTGTCACGTGGAGCCTGTTGGCAGATTTTGCCCCTGGACACGCGAGGAGTTCCGGCATGGCCAGTTACGGTCCTGTTCGAATTTCCTATGATACAGAGCATCGGGATCGAAATTTTGCCTGCACTTCTGCGATGAAAGTCTCCCATGATTGCTCTGATCGCCCACGATGCTTTGAAGACCACGATGCACCAGTTTGTGTCCGAGCGACTGTCATTTTTCCGCGAGCAGACTCTGGTGGCCACCGGCAACACGGGGCGTATGCTGCAGGAGCAACTAGGTCTGCGGGTGGAGCGAGTCGCGCATGGTCCCAGCGGTGGTGACCTGATCATCGGAGGTCGAGTTGCGGAGGGTCGGATGACGGCGGTTTTGTTTTTCCGTGATCCATTGACCGCTCAGCCTCACGAGCCCGATGTCTCGGCCCTGATGCGAGTCTGTGATGTGCACAATGTGCCACTGGCCACGAACCCGGCAACCGCGGCTGCGGTGATCCGGTGGCTGGAGAACCAGGAATGAGGGGGGGGCGTTCCGCCACGGATGGAGGCGGTATTGAACCACGAATGGAGGCGGTGTTTGAACCACGAATGAACACGAATGGGCACGAATGAGATCGGCGGCTGGACATGAATAAGTCGCATGCCAATGCAGCTCGGGCTTTAGCACGAGATCACCGAGACACCGCCACATGGCACCCCTCGCCCCTGGAAGGGGATAGGGGCCGGGGGTGAGGGGTGAAGGGCACCTGGATTTCCGTGTTCGGAACCACGAATGAACACGAATGAGATCGGCGGCTGGACATGAATAAGTCACATGCCAATGCAGCTCGGGCTTTAGCACGAGATCACCGAGACACCGCCACATGGCACCCCTCGCCCCTGAAAGGGGCGAGGCGAGCATTCAGTTGTCAGTTGTCAGTTTGGAGCACTCAGCTTCGCACCTTCGCGGCTTCGCTTGAGGCATGGCCCTGCTGAGCATTCTGGTGGCTGACGTGACGGATGAGGATCAATTCATCATGCGTTATTTGTTCAGCCGCCGCAGCTTTGTCAGTTGTGAATCCAGTTCCTTCATCGACAACTGCTCATACTCGCCTTCCGACAGCGTCGTGCTCAGATTGCCCGGTTGTCGGTTCTGAATCTGATCCAGTTCAGAAACCAGCCGCTGCATCCACTCCGGCGGCTCAATTCCGGAACCGCTGCGAGTTTTCATGTAGTTTGCTATGCGGATTCGCAACTTTTGAAATGTGGCTTCGGCCAGTTCGGAATTCACACCCGAATCGGCCGGACACGCTCGCGACACCATCGCAGCTATCGCATTCTGCTCAAGCACCCCCACGATCTGCTCATTAATGTGATCATGCAGTGCCGGCAGCTTCACTCCATATGACTTTTCCAGCCCGGACAACTGACTCACAAGCTCCCTCGCCTGTGACGCCGTTTTGAGCTTGATCGCGTCCTTCAGAGCCGCAGCAACACCTTCGTCCGATTTTCTCACCAGCACTTCGTGCACCAGCTGCCACGGAATATGGTTCCATTCAAACCGGTCGTACACCGCCTCCAGTTTAAGAAAGTCCAGCAGACAGTACAGACGGCTGCCATAGTCGCTGTAGGTCGTCGTCGTATTGTACTCCATGAATCGATCGAAGTTGTCGACCAGACATTCCAGCACAAACTCCGTCACCTCTTCGGCATCATCCTTATCAACCATGCCGGAATCCATATGGTCAAGCAGCATGATGGGCTGAGTGCTGGCCATTTCTTCCAGTTCGGCAAACAGCACCGAGACTCCGTGATGCAGAATGGCTCGAATGTTCCCCAGCGTCAGCATTCGTGTGTGAAACAGTTCGTCACCATACAACTTGATGAAGTCCTGCACAACCACGTCAAAGTCCCGATCCTGCAGATCCTCTACGACTGACAGTCGCATGGAGCCGCTGTGGCGGACCCACAGTGCGGCATACAATTCGGTCAGACTGCGAAGCCGCGGCTCGACAATCTCCAGCCTCTTCTCACCCTGCAGGTTTTCGAATGACTTCAGCAGGGCCTCCGTGGAATGCTGCAGTCCCAGCCGAAACAGTCTGTCAAATTCTGTCACAGCCTGGCCGGACGGTCGCGCATTGCGTTCCATTTTCAACGCAGTCTGCAGCAACACAAAGGTCTCGGTCAGCAGCCCCAGGCGAGGCAGTTGTCCCAGCAGGACTCGCAGAATCGCCTGCAGGGTCCGCGCCTTCAGAATGGCTGCCGGCTGTCCGCCATTCTCAAATGGCACATACAGCAGCGGACGCCGTCCCAGTTCCCGGCAGAACGCCGGAAACAGCTTCCGCACCTCGTCAGAGCGACGGGAAAACACTGCAGTGAAGATGGCCGAAACCAGCTGATCCAGAGTTTCCGTGTCACTGTTTTTTCCGGGACTTCCCACCACGGCCTCAATCAGCCGCTCAGCCATCAGGAATTCCACAGTCGTGGACAGCGCGTTCTGCATCAGCAGGAACCGACACTGCAGCTGTATGTCATACTCCAGATTTCCCTCAAGACCACTGCTCAGAACCGAGATTTCATAGTCGCGAACTTCGCTGACCAGTTCTCCCAGTCCCTGCAGCCGGCCGCGAATGGCGACCAGCCAGTCGCGCATCATCTCGGCGTGCTCCTGAGACACCTGGGCCTGCTGTCGCGACACCCAGACCGCCGCAATACTCCAAAGCGATCCCACGGTGTGCAGAAACTTCAGTCGAGGCTCAATCTGCCGATACAGAATCTCGAATTCTGTAGTGCCCGGAGCTGTGATGGATGAATCCATCGTGTCCCCGACATTCCCGTCGTCGGTGGAATCACGGTAGGTCACTTCATCCCAGGCTGCTGCCAGAGTGTCCTGTTCTTCGTCATTACCGTCGAACAGATGCTCGAGATCCAGTTCGTCGCCGGGCTTGCCGCGACGCCCGGTCTTTCGCTGCTGTTCCACATAGGCGTTCAGACGCGGAACCTCCCAGAATTCTCCCGCATTCGCCTCCATGAAGGCAAACAGTCGTCGCAGTCCGATCCAGCGCAGTTCCGGGGGTCCGTGCTGACACACACAATCCAGCAATCGATGCAGCAGCCTGTGTATGGAATGCGGCCCGCTCTCCAGCGGCACGGAATCTGCCCGACTGAGCCACTGCATGAGCAGCCCCATGGCCGCCACATGATCATGACGATCCAGCAGTGAAGTGACGACCTGAGCAAAACTGGAGGGCGATGCGAATTCCTCGACATGCTGTCGCCAGAACGAAATGTCCCCGGCCGCCTCGCCCGCTTCTCGCCACCGAGCCAGTGCTCGAGCCACCTGGATGGCACTGTCCACCGACCGCTGACCCTCCACCTTCGTCAGATCATTGACCGTGGTGGTTGCATATCTGTCCCACTGTTCCGCCAGCAGCCTGAACCGCGTCAGAACATGTTCATGCACAGCCATCTTTCCGGAAGCCGCCGCCTCACTCATGATCAGCGCGCAGGTATCAAACAGCAGTCCCATCAGTTCCAGCAGAGAATCGACGCGAGTGTCCGGTATGGAATCTTCGCGTGCAGAGAACAGCGGAAACAACCCCTGAAACCCAAGGATGTTCCACGGATCCACAAACCCGCCACAGTGAATCGCCCGCTCCAGCAGTTCGAGCGATTCATCCATCAGCCGCGCTGCTTCCTCCGGCTTCCCGGCGCGCAGATGCCGCGGAATGGTCACCAGTCGAGCAGAAATCTCGGACTCAAATCGCGCCGCCAGGCTGGGAATCACCGACGCCTCTTCACGACTGGCCTGCTCATAACCCATCCGCGCGAACACCCATGACAGATGCCGATGCTGCACCTGATCCGCACCATATTTCGCCAGATACAGGTTTAACTGGTGCCGCACATGCCCGAAAGGCTGGCGAGTCGAGGTGGCAAGTCGGCGGAGCCGTTTTCGACGTTCACCTTCCGCCTGTTCCAGCAGCTCGCTGTAAAAGCAGTCCCGCTGCCGCGCCACCATCGGCAGCAGCGACGTCAGCGACACTGAGGAGTCCCAGGTCTGCGGACCGGATCCGCTGATCGACGAGCCCATCAGGATGGTGCCCGTCAGCACGGCCGCCGCGTCATACAGACGCTCAGGATCTTCCGCTCCCAGACGTCCCTTGCCCTTTGAGATCCATGACAGCAGAGCATCGAGGATCAGACGCCGCACCACAAAGCGACGGTAATACCCCTTCGTGTCGATCTCGTCCGGATCCCACTCCCCGAAAATGTAATTCGTCCGTTTGGTGACCGGATGCGTGTGGTCGTGAGCGCGCACATCCAGTGACAGTTCGCTGAGCCTTGCGAAGGAAAAGTGCGTGCCCGCCAGCAGCTCTTCCGGCAACCCCTGCATAAACTGAATGGCTGCGCTGATCAGTCCGTGATACCGCCCCGACGCGACTCCCACATCCACCATGTACAGCGGCAGCACACAGAATCGTTCATGGTCGTAAGGCTGCGCCCGGCGACCATTTTCCAGTACCGCCACAGGTCGATAGCCGAGAAAATGATTCAGTCTGCGAACGGCTTCCCGCGCGGCGTCGGTCGGAGCCATTCCGGAACGCTCGGCCCGCACCGCCAGAGTCGTCTCGAACATCCGGGCCAGCAGCAGCGGACTGAAGAAATCCTCGTCTGTGCAGTGAGCCAGCAGATCACAGTGCCAGGCACGATAGGCGGGCAGCACTTCGCTGAGTGTCTGCCGGATGATCAGTTCAGCCTGATCCGTCACAGCGAAGGCTGCTGCGCCGGAACTTTGCAGAGTCTGCAGCCGGCCCAGCAGCAGCGACTTCAGCTGCTGCGGATCTCTGCCGCCGCGCTGACTGAGAAACAGCTGGTTGATGCAGGCGCGAAATCGGTTGCCCGGAGTGCCATCCGAGAAATTCAGGTAGCCCAGCAGATCCCGCAGAATCTCGTCGTCTGCTGCATCCGCCGGCGAAGAAAAAAGATCAGACTGTTTTTTTGACCCGCTGCTCACGCCTGTCCCATCTGACTGTTAACCACGGAACCTGAGCCTCGGCCACACGACCTGAGGCTGCATCACCCACTACCTCGCAAATTCCACGTTGCGAGTCTCCCGCAGGACAGTCACCTTGATTTCGCCCGGATATGTCAGGGTCTGCTCAATCGCTGTGGCAATATCCCGACTCATTCTTGCCGCCTGCCGGTCATTGACTCGCGCCGAATCCACGATCACTCGCACCTCACGACCGGCCTGCACGGCAAACGCCTGCTCAACACCCGGGAACCCGCACACAAGCGCTTCCAGTTCCTCCAGTCGACGTACGTATTTCTCGAGTGTTTCGCGGCGTGCTCCGGGACGTGCGGCGGATACCGCATCAGCCGCAGCGACCAGTACCGTGTAGATGAATTCAGGGCGAATGTCATCGTGATGGCCGGCCGCAGCGTGCACCACTTCAGCACCTTCACCGTATCGCTTCAGCAGCTCAGCCCCGACTGCAGGATGCCCGCCTTCCATTTCGTGGTCAGCCGCCTTGCCGATGTCGTGCAGGAAGCCGCAGCGGCGAGCCAGATTGCCGTCCAGCCCCAGTTGCTCAGCCATCAGACCGGTCAGATGAGCCACTTCAATGGAATGCTGCCGCACATTCTGGCTGTAACTGACGCGGAAATGCAGCCGACCCATCAGATCCAGAATCTTCGGATGCAGGCCCCGAATGCCGGCTTCCTCACTGGCCTGCAAGCCCAGCCTGCGAATATGCTCGTCCATCTCCTTCGTGGTCTCAGCCACAATCTCCTCGATCCGCGACGGATGAATGCGACCATCCTGAATCAGCTTGACCAGCGTGCGCTTGCCGATTTCGCGACGCACATTGTCGAAGGCTGACACGATCACCACACCCGGCGTGTCATCCACAATCACATCGACGCCCGTGGCCTTCTCAAAGGCCCGAATGTTGCGTCCCTCGCGACCAATGATGCGTCCCTTGACATCATCATTCGGGATGTCGACGGTGGAGACTGTCGTTTCGGAGGTGTGAGCGGAGGCATATCGCTGAACGGCCATGCCGATGATTTCGCGAGCCCGCCGTTCACATTCGTTCCGCAGTTCGGTTTCGTGCTTCATGATCAAAGCACCGGTCTGATCGGCCAGTTCCCGATCCAGTCGCTTCAGCAGCTGTTCCGTTGCCTGCTCCTTCGACAGCTCACTGATGCGATACAGCTGATCCTGTTCTTCGCGGATCATGCGATTCAGTTCGGCGTCCCGGGCATCGATGCTGCGAGTACGATCGGCCAGCTTCTGCTGAGTGGTCTGCAGCATCTTTTCCTTCTTGCGGAAAGCATCCTGCTGCTCATCCATCTGTGCCGAGCGACGATCCAGCTCCCGCTCGCGATCACGCAGTTTTGTATGGCTTTCCTCGAGCTTGGCTTCGAGCGATTCGCGGCGTTTCAGCAACTCTTCCTTGAGCTGCAGCTCCTGGTCGCGATGCACAGTTTCGGCTTCGCGACGTGCCGCTTCGATGATGTCATCACGAGTTTTGTAAGCACGGCCTTTGATGGCCCGCTCGGCAAACAGACCGGCAGCCACGCCACCGGCAGCGGCCACCAGACCGACAATCAATTCACTCATGGCACCGTCCCTCTATTGTGAACGGTCCTGCCCTGTCCGGGTACGGACGACAATCTGCTGCACTGAACCTGCTGAATCTTATGGAACCGTCGACAATTCCGCCGCTGCCCCGGCCGGCGCCAACCCGGTTTCCTGCAGACGCACCGCCACAGCGGAACGAAAGCATGAACAAACGAAGGTGGACAGCGTCGGAATACAGGTCGCCGAACCGGGCCACGTCCGCGCACACCTGCCGTGATCCGCTCGCACGCCTGCTGCGGCAGCCGGCAGCGACAGCAGCAGATGCCGCAGCCGCACAGCCAGAAACAACAGCACTATGGGAATCAGATACAGCATGAGCAACCCAACGCAGCAGCCAGATGCAGCAACCAGACCTGTCGAAACTGTTAAGCCAGAAACAATCCGGAACACTTCGCGGAATCGTCTCTGAGCCTGACCTGGAGATTCTTCTGAGGAACCTGTCCGGAGCCGTGCGCCGGAACAGGCAGTACCTGCAGATTTCGGGTGGGACCGATGACCTGTCCGAAATCCTGACAGACCACCACGACAGTCACCTGTACAGACAGTCTGTTCTCAGCCCTGAACTGTACCAGAGTGCCCCGCCAATTCAACCGGATCGGGGCCGGCGAGGCGGATTCGGGTGCGAATCCGCTGAATTCGGTCTCTGTTCAGACTTTCACGGCAGCAATCCCCCGCTCGGATTTGACCCCGGCCCCCCCGGGCTCTATCGTGGAGCTTTTCGGGCCCTTCGGCGCTCCTTCATTCCCACCACAGGATCACCAGACCATGAAACGCGGCTTGCTGCTGCTGGCACTGGCCTTCGTCGGCTGCCAGGTTCAGGACTCACAGACCTCCCAGACTTCCGGCAGTGCGGACGCACCGGGCGCCCCCACCACCGTCGTACCAGCACCGGACCTCTCACCTGCAGCGGAAACCCCCGTGACTGGCAGGAAGATGTCCGTGGCCTTTGTCACCCACCAGATGGCCGACTTCTGGAAGATTTCAGAAGCCGGCTGCATCACGGCGGCGAAGGAATTCGACATGGATGTGCAGGTCATCATGCCTCCGGAAGCCACCGCTGTGGTGCAGAAGCAGAAGGTTGAAGATGCCATCGCCGGTGGCATTCAGGCCATAGCCATCAGTCCGCTGGATGCCGATAATCAGATTGAATGGCTGAACAGCCTCGCTGAGAAAATGCCCCTGATCACTCACGATTCCGATGCTCCGGCCTCAGAGCGACTGGTGTATATCGGCATGGACAACTATGCCGCCGGCCGGGCCTGCGGTGAGATTCTGAAACGCGCGGTCCCGGACGGGGGCCAGATCCTGATCTGCATTGGACGACTGGAACAGGACAACAGCCGCTATCGTCGACAGGGTGTCATTGATGTGCTGATGGGACGCGACCGCACGATTCAGTTTTACAAGGACAATCCGGGCAGCTTCGATCCGGTCGAAGAAGAGCTGAAAGGTGACAAGTACACCATCGTGGCCACTCTGACCGATCAGGGCAAACCGGAGGTGGCGCTGCAGAAGGCTGAAGACGCACTGGTGAAGTACCCTGACCTCAAGGGCATGGCCGGATTGTTCGAATACAACCCGCCAGCCTGCTATCAGGCACTCAAAAAGGCCGAACGGCTGAAGCAGATCGCGCTGGCCGGTTTTGATGAAAACGACGTGACGCTGCAGGCCATTCGCGACGGTGAATGTGCCGGGACGGTGGTGCAGAACCCCTACGAATACGGGTATCAGTCGGTGAAGGTCCTGAAGGAGATTCTCAGCGGCAATCAGCAGGTGATTCCGCCGTCCCGCTACATCGATATTGCTCCGCGGTCCATCACGGCCGAGAACGTGGACACATACTGGGAAGAGCTGAAGCGTCTGAAGGGCCAGTAGTCGTCATGGTTTCAGCAGTTGCAGCTGTTCCGCGTCTGGAAGTTCAGGAGATTGAAAAGTCCTTCCCGGGAGTGCGTGCGCTGAAGAAAGTCAGCCTGCAGGTGTTCCCGGGCGAGGTCCTTTCGGTTGTCGGTGAGAACGGCGCCGGCAAAAGTACTCTGATGAAGATCCTTGCCGGCGTACAGGCTCAGGATTCCGGGACGCTGCTGGTGGACGGTCGTCCGCAGCAGTTTACCCGGGTGGCGGACGCCATGCAGCACGGCATCGCGCTGATCCACCAGGAACTGAATCTGGCCGACAATCTGGACATCGGCGCCAACCTGTTTCTGGGTCGGGAACCGCGGCGGCTGGGACTGATCGATGAGCAGGAAATTCGGCGCCGTTCGCTTGAGCTGCTGCGTCGGATCGGGCTGAATTTCACACCTGAAACTCTGGTGCGTGAGCTGACTGTGGGTCAGCAGCAGATGGTGGAAATCGCCAAGGCGATGTCGATCAATGCGCGAGTGCTGATCATGGATGAGCCGACATCCAGTCTGTCCGGTGCCGAGTCCGCGCGGCTGTTCCAGGTGATTCGGGATCTGCGGCAGCAGGGCGTCAGCATTGTGTACATATCGCACAGGCTGGCGGAGGTGCAGGATCTGTCGGATCGGGCGGTGGTGCTGCGTGACGGCGCCAACGCGGGCGAGCTGGAGCGGGGGCAGATCACGCATGACAATCTTGTGCGTCTGATGGTAGGGCGGGATGTGTCGCGGATTTTTTCCCGGCAGCCCTGTCAGCCGGGTCGCACAGTCCTGGAAGTTCAGGGGGTCCGCACGACGGCGTGGCCCGCGCACGCGGTCAGCTTCAGTCTCCGTGCCGGGGAGGTTGTGGGAATTGCGGGGCTGGTGGGAGCCGGTCGCACGGAACTGCTCCGCACACTTTTTGGCATCGACGCTCCGCTCGCCGGCTCCATCGTCGCTGCCGGTCAGACTCTGCAGCTGCGTTCACCTCAGGATGCGATTGCAGCCGGAATCGCGCTGGTGCCTGAGGATCGCAAGCAGCAGGGAATTGTGCTGGACATGGCGATCCGCCAGAACATCGGACTGGCCTCGGCACACCGCCATTCGAAAGCCGGCTTTCTCAGTTTTTCCACTGAGCAGGCGCAGTCGCAGGAAATGTGCAGTCGACTGCGGGTCAGGATGCCGAACGATCAGGCGCGAGTGGGCAATCTGTCGGGAGGCAATCAGCAGAAGGTGGTGCTGGGCAAGTGGCTGGCCCTGCGCCCGAACGTGCTGCTGCTGGACGAGCCGACTCGCGGCATTGACGTGGGAGCAAAACAGGAAATCTATCAACTGATGGATGAGCTGGCGCAGCAGGGTCTGGCGGTCCTGTTCGTCAGCAGTGAGCTGGAAGAGATACTGGGAATGAGTGATCGAGTGCTGGTGATGCACGAAGGCAGAGTGACGGGGCAGTTGCAGCGTGACCAGCTTTCCGAGCAGGCCATCATGAAACTGGCGACCGGATTTTTTGCAGAACAGGCTGTTCCATGAAGGGCAAGATCCTCGGCATTTTCTCGGTGCTGGCGGCGCTGTGCGTCTGCCTCACAATGGCCACCGCGGATCCGTGGTGGAATCCAGGCCAGTCGCAGTTTTTGGCACTGGACAACATCATGAATCTGCTCAGCCGTACCGCCCTGTACGGGATTCTGGGCATCGGTGTGGCGTTTGTGATCATCACCAGCGGCATTGATCTTTCGATTGGTTCGATGGTGTGTCTGTGCGGAGTGCTGCTGTCGATTCTGCTGAAGGTGGATTATCAGCCGGAACAGCCGTTGTCGGTGGTGCAAATGACGGCAGCGGACCGCACGATTGTGGTGGATGGCAGCGTGCAGTCGCTCAGTGCCGGAGATACGGTTCGTTTTACGGGTGGAGTGGGTTCGGGATTGGTTCTGACGGTGGAATCGGCGACTGACGGGCGAATTGTGGTGCGTGAACCGCTGGCGCGGGATGAACGCGACGGCCGACTTGTCAGAATTCTGCCGCTGCAGGCATTTGCCACCGACACTCTGACTGCGACCCTGCCTGCAACCTCAGCCGCAACCAGCGACCAGTTGCAGCTGTATCGTCGGGATGGTGGTGTCACCGGACAAAAAATCACGGCGGTGCAGACCCGCGGTGATCAGTTGCTGCTGACTCTGGCCAGGGATCCCGGACCAAGATATCACTCCGAATCCTTCGCGGTGGTGCTCCGCCGGACTCAGCGATGTTCCATACCGCTGGCGATCCTGATTGTGCTGGGAACAGCCTCCGGTCTGGGGCTGATTCACGGCCTGCTGATAACCCGACTGAGACTGCAGCCGTTTGTGGTCACACTCTGCGGTCTGCTGATTTATCGTGGTGCCTCGCGCTGGCTGACCAACGACAATCCGGCGGGATTCGGTGAATTGCAAAGTGTGCTGGGGCCGGTGGCATCCGGGCGAGTCGGTCTGCTGCTGAAGGGTGATCGGATCCTGTTCGGGATTCCGATCCCGTTCTTTCTGATGACCGGTCTTGCAATTGTGGCCACCATCGTGCTGACTCGCACTGTCTGGGGACGTTATCTGCTGGCACTTGGCCGCAATGAAGAGGCGGCTCGCTTCAGCGGTATCAATACCGGTCGAGTGACAGTGATGGCTTATGTGATCTGTGCCGTGATGGCAGCAGTGGGAGGCATGCTGTTTTCTCTGGAGTACAGCTCCATTTCTCCATCCAGTTTCGGCAACTCGTTTGAACTGTATGCGATTGCCGCAGCCGTGCTCGGGGGCTGCAGTCTGCGCGGCGGAGAAGGATCAGTTCCCGGAGTGGTGATCGGAACTGCCGTGATGCAGGTGCTGAACAATATGATTATGCTGCTGCGAATTCCGCAGTCGCTGGAGTACACGATCATTGGAGCCGTGATTCTGCTGGGCGTACTGGGGGATGAGCTGGTGCGACGCACTGCAGCCCGCCGACGACTGCGTCAGAGCATTACCTGATGCCACTGACCGATTCACCCCCCGGCTTCTCCGCGCCATGCCAGCAGCAGCAATTCTGAAAACCCCGGCGCCTGTCCCTGCCGCAGGATTCCCGCACGATACAGGCGGCTGGCGGTCATAATTCCAAATCCTGTACCCGCCAGCAGCAGCAGCAGGCTCAGCACAGACTGCCACAGCGGGATTACGGCTCCTGAGCACATTCGCACGGCCATCAGCAGTGGTGTGGCGGGGGGCAGAAAGCTGGCCACTGTGGCCAGCGTCCCGTTGGGTTCCCGAATGACTGTGAACCACAGCAGCAGAGGCAGCGTCAGAACCAGCCAGACCGGCATCAGCAGGCACTGTGCTTCCCGCATCTGACTGACGCAGGCTGCCACCGACATGAATACAGAACTGAACAGCAGTACGGCCAGCAGCTGAAACATCAGCAGCCACGGCAGCAGGGACCAGGGAATACTGTCGGCGGCACCCTGCATCCAGACCGCCACTGCCGCCGCGCTGGCATACAGCCCGAAGATGGTCATGGCACCAGCAGCGTTCCCGACCAGTTTGCCCGTCATCAGCTGCGTGGCACTGACCGATCCCAGCAACACTTCTGAGATTCGCAGCGTCTTTTCCTCGAGCACACTTTCCAGCATCGGCTGAACGGACAGCAGGATTGCCATGAACATCATGGCCATCACACCGATCGGCAGGGCCAGTGCTGTCAGCGATGTCTGCCGGGTACCTCGCTGAATCCGCCCGTTTTCGTCTCGGTAGTACAGACCGACCGGGCCGATTCCCGTGGGTGCTGACAACTGACTGATGACGGCTGGCAACAGGGCGGGCGGCAGACTGTCAGCCAGTCTGTGCTGCAGCAGCAGCCCATCCACCAGTTGCTCGCACCACCGCCTGGTGTCCGACAGTGCGGCATCCTCCGAGACCCACATCAGCGACTCGGCAGCACCATCGGTGCCGGCAACCGGCCCGGCAGACCGCAGTACAGAACCAGGTATCTCCAGAAACGCATGCAGCGTACCTGAGCGAATTCGCTCGGACAGCAGCAGCCTGTCGGAATCATCAAAATCGTCAGCCGGCAGCTCTTCAAACTCATACAGGTGACGATCCTGCATACCCAGCACTGCCAGCATGTCGTGGTGTCCGGACTGGCTGAGTTCCGGTTGTCCCTCCGACAGTTGCTGATTCCGCTGTTCTGCGGCCTGCTGCAGGGGTTGCAGCAGCACACCGGTCTGATCGATCACCGCAATTCGCCGGACTGCAGGCTGCTGCAGGCCCGACAACACAGCCGGAACACAGAGGGTTCCCAGCATCAGCAGCGGCATCACGGCCATACCGATGAGGAAAGCGCGAGTTCCGACCATAGCGCGATACTCACGCCATGCTATCACCAAAGTTTTTCGCATATGTCAAACCGCGGGATTCATCGTTGTAAGAACTTAGTTGCCGGTGTTGATCAGTGGCTTGAAGACGCTGCGAACTGACTGCCATGCTGCGGCGATCAGTGTGCCCTGGCGAATGCCCTGCCGGCCACCCGATTCTGCAATGACCGGGGCTGGCAGAGCAGCGGTGTCATCGCCGACCAGCCGCAGAAAGATCTCGTGCAGCGATGGTCGCACAATTTCGAAATGTTCGAGGTCGACTACCGCCGTCAGCTGCCGCAGAACTTCCGCGGCTGTGAGCGAACCGGACGGCAGCAGCTGCAGATACTGCCCCTGCTGGCGGACTGCAGCGACTGCCGGCGGCAGAGTTGGCAGGGGCCGGCCCCCCACCGTGCGAACTCGCAATTCCCCGCTGCCGGACTGGGCAAGAATCTGCTGCACTGGTCCGTCCAGCACTTTACGACCACGATAGATCATCACAACCCGTTCACACATCCGCTGGGCAGTTTCCATTTCGTGAGTTGAGAGGATGATGGTGGTCCCCTGCTGCTGCAGTTCCTCGATGGCACCTCTCAGCAGTTCCAGATTCACCGGATCCAGCCCGCTGAAGGGTTCATCAAGAATCAGCAGACGAGGGCGAGCGATGACGGCGGCGATGAACTGAATCTTCTGACACATTCCTTTGGACAGTCCGTCAATGCGTCGCTGATCCCAGCCGTCAGCCTGCAGCCTGCGGAGCCAGCGGGTGATTTCAGGATCCGGATTGCGAACGTCCTTGAGAGCCGCGTAGTACCTGAGCAGTTCACGAACCTTCATGCGGCGGTACAGCCCGCGTTCTTCAGGCAGGTAACCGACGCGATGATCGGCACACTCGCCACTGTCGGCTCCCAGCACCACCACTTTACCGCGATCAGGTCTGACGATCCGCAGGATCATTCGCAGGGTCGTGGTCTTGCCGGATCCGTTGGGGCCGATGAATCCGCACAATGAACCAGCGGGGATACTGAGGCTGATACCGGCCACTGCGGTACGCTGTCCAAAGCGTTTTTCTGCGTTTTCAAGCACCACAGCCATGGACTGCCGTCCATCACAACGGTGCTCTGCCCCGGTCTTTGAAGTTTCCATAATCACACCACCGAACTTCCTGGGCGGCTTGCGCCCGTGACAGACCAAAGCCTGCCGGGTGGCTGACATGTTGCAGAAAAGCAACATTCGCTGAGCAGCAGCGGTCTGTTTGCTGTAATGCAAATGGTGTGCGTGAAGCGGCAGCAGCAGGTTGCGCGAAGCTGATGCGGTAACCACGCGTGCTCAGGAGGCCCAAACATGGCCATCCTGTGACGTCAGAGCGAGCCTGAGCGCTGGCGACGTGCGCGTGGGAGGGCTCAGACATGTTTGAGGATCTGGACAGGCGTTGTGAGGGACGCTGATCAGGAGCTGCTGCAGAATGTTGCCGAAATGCAACACTCAAGTGGCACGCCTCAACGAAGTTACTGATTCGCAGCGGCATTACCGGCGTTGGGGGTTTGCCGATTCAGGCTCTGCAGAGACTGCTGTCGCGACTGGTCAACCGGATTGGACTGGCTGCCGTAGAATTCTGAGATCTGTACGATGGCGGGTCCAAGCAGGAACAGAAACACTGCGGGCATCAGCAGCAGAGACACGGGAAACAGCAACTGGAACGATGCCGAGTTGGCTCGAGTGTCAGCGCGTTCCTTCAGTGTCGCGCGGATACTGTCGCTGTACTCCGTCAGGGCGCGCGACAGTGCTGTCCCGGTGACGTCGGACTGCACCAGCAGCGAGGTGAAACTGGTTACTTCCGGAGATTCAATTCTGGCGGCAAAAGCTTTCAGGGCATGAGACAGGTCACTGACTTCCGCCTGCCTTGTCACGATCCCCAGCTCGACGCCCAGTGACGGATGCACATCATTGACTTCGCGAGAGATTCGTCGGAGCGACTGCATGACTGTCAGCCCCTGGCTGACACACATATTCAGCATGTCAAGGACGTCTGGCAGACCCATCTCGATATCACGAACACGCTCACTGGCTCGCGATGCCACGACCAGCGGTGGCAGAGCCCACATCAGCAGCGGGACGATCACCAGACCACCGACAACTATCGGCTCAGCTTCCGGTGGGGCAATAATCAGCAACAGGCCCAGCAGGCTCAGTGATGAGAAGGCCATGATGAAACGCAGTGCACTGAGATTCTGCCATGCCGCGCGGGACTGATAACCGGCAGCGGTCAGGTTTTTCCGCTGCGTCAGCCGACGGGATTCGGATTCAGGCAGCATCTGAGCCAGTGCGGGTGTGGCGGCTCCGAACAGGTAATCAACTTCCTCGATCGGCAGCTCTTCCGGCTCCGGATTGCGAATGGAAAGTCGCTCTTCGGCCACGATGCTGCGAAATTCATGAAACAGTCGACGATTTCCCCACGTCGTCTGCCGCCCTTTTCCCTGATCAGAATCCACAGCAGCATCTCCAGCAGATCATCAGAAACGGGACGTGCGGCTCAGAATACGAAACACTATCAGGCTGCCCACCACCTGCAGTGCGACAGCAGTCCAGAAGGACGATCGGCCCCAGCCCGATGCGAACAGCTTATCCAGATACTGGGGGTCCCGGGCGACATAAAATCCGATGACAATAATGGGCACCGTGATCATCATCACCGACCCAAGTCGACTGGAAATCGTGGCAGCCCGCTGACGCGCCACGAAGTGCAGCCTGTCACGGATGGCTGTCGAAAGGCGTTCCAGAACCTGAATCAGATCCCCTCCGGTTTCCTGATTGACAGACAGCGCTGCCGTGAACATTGTGAGCGTTGTCACTCCGGTCCGCGACACCAGGTCCCGACAGGCAGAGCCCACGTCCATTCCCATTTCGATTCTGCGAGCACTGACTCGCAGTTCATTTCCGAGGGGACTGGGAGTATCCGCGGCCAGCGTCATGAACGCATGTTCGACGTTTCGACCGGTACGTGCAAAGCGGGCCATTTCCTCAGACATCAGCGGCAGTTGCTGCATGATCTGTGCCTGCCTGCGTGACCTGAGCACCAGTGCGTAGACGATTGGCAGCAGCAGTCCGAGTGCGGCGGTGACGGAACTCATCACCAACCGATCAGTCAGCACAAAGAACAGTCCACCGCTGGCAATCCCGCTGAGAACGCAAAGTCCCAGCCAGACGGAAGGGGCCGTCTGGATGCCGGACTGCAGCATCAGGGAATCAAACCAGCCGTTCACGGCGTCCGCTGTGCCACCGGTTCCCTCGCTGAAGCCGATCTCTTCCTTCAGCAGTCCGGCGAACGCGACGTCCCGCGGAATCGAACGCAGTTCGGGATTTGGAGCAATCATGGGGCGTCCTTCGTATAACTTCCGAGCAGCCGCATCAGGCTTTCGGTGCCGTCAGTTCTCGAGGCTCAAACAGCGGCCGGTACTGTTCCACGTTGGTCCCGGCGAGGGCCAGTCGTCGCAGTGCCACGGGCTGATAGCCGGTGGCAAAGAAGGCACCCGCCGGTCGTCCGCCCCGCATTTCACCGCTGAGTCGATAGACGAAGATGTCATCCATCCGCCACTCACCGTCCTTCAGACCGGACACCTCAGATACGCGGGTCACGCGACGTTCCCCGGTGTGCAGACGCGTCACATGAATCACGATATCAACCGCGTTGCAGATATACTGCCGCGCGATTCGGGACGGCAGTTCCACACCAGCCAGCGCGATCATCAGTTCCAGTCGGTCCAGTGTTTCCCGGGCATCATTGGCGTGCACGGTACTCATGGAACCGTCGTGCCCCGTGTTCATGGCCTGCAGCATTTCCAGTACTTCCGCACCTCGCGCTTCGCCGACGATGATCCGGTCAGGTCGCATTCGCAGTGCATTTCGCAGCAGGTCCCGCTGAGTCACCGCACCACGACCTTCCAGGTTGGGAAGTCGGGTTTCCAGTGCCACAACGTCACGCTGCTGCAGATTGAGTTCGGCCGTTTCCTCAATGGTCACGACGCGCTGGGAGTCGGAGATGTATCGGCTCATACAGTTCAGCAGTGTCGTTTTGCCGGCACCGGTACCACCGCTGACAATCACGTTCATGCGTCCCTGCACAGCCAGCACCAAAAAGTCGGCCATCGCGGGTGCCATCGTGCCGAACTGCACCAGGTCTTCCATCTGGATACGGCGATTGCCGAACCGTCGAATTGAGACTGTCGGGCCACCCAGTGCCAGCGGGGGGATGACCGCGTTGAATCGGGAGCCGTCGGGCAGTCGCGCGTCGACCATCGGGCTGGATTCGTCAATTCGACGACCGGCTCGACCCACCAGCCGATGAATGAACTGCATCAGGTGCGCAGAATCGGCAAACCGCACGTTTGTCTCTTCCAGCACCCCGCGACGCTCGACCAGCACTCGCCCCGGTCCGTTGATCAGAATATCCGACACTGTGGGATCGACCATCAGCGACTCAATGGGGCCGAATCCGTAGATTTCGTCCATCAGATCCAGCACCAGCTTTTCCCGCTGCTGCTCGGACAATGCAATGGGCTGTCGCGAACAGAGATATTCCGCCAGCGCCTTCAACTGCGCACGCAGCTCGGCTTCAGTCAGGGCTTCCGCCTTGCTGAAATCCACCAGATCAATGATCTGCCGATGCAGATCCGTTTTCAGTCGGATCAGATCCGTACTGCCGGAACTCGATCCGTCCGCGATGGTCACCATGGCCGGTCCTCAGGATGTCTACAAGTCGCAACAGCCGTGGATCTGCCCAAAATCTGCGCGCAGCAGCCCACGGAGTAATGCTGATATCGTTCGTTGTCTTCGCGAAGACACACCGCAATTCACACTGCCCGCACAATCGTTTCCAGCAAAGACTGCAGAGCCGTCAGCAGAACCGGCGTATCCACTGCAACCTGATCAGGCAGCTGCCGCAACATCACGGTCCGCAACCTCAGAGCCGCGGTTGTCTTCCGGGGCCTGCAGGCTGCCACGTGCCACGGCGTCTCGTCCGGCAGGGCTCACCTGGTACTGCAGTCCGCGGGCGCGACCGGAGAATTCAATGCGGATCAGGCCCAGAGCGATCAGGTGACCGTGCACAGCCGTGAGGGCCGCACGATCCATTTCGCCAGCCTCCATGATCCGATCGACCCAGCCAGAGTACTCCGGATCAGCCACCTTCACCGCGGCCTCACGCGAGTGATAGCAGCTCAGCACCGTCAGGCACTGCTGCTCAAATTCCGCGGATTGTCCGTCTGTGAGTCGCATGTGGTTTGTATCGACCGCCGCACAATACGGGTGCAGACGTCCTGTGCCACCCGGCAGCATCGCAAACACCGCCAAAATCAGCGAAGAGCCCACAGTCAACTCAGATCTCCCAGACCTCCCATTGCTCCCACTCAAAACAGCTCAGTGGCTTGCGCAAACTTGAGGCCAAACGCAGAAAACCGATCTGCGGGCGAGTGCACGCCCCAAATCCGCGAACTGAAACGGCGGATTCTGCCTCTGGCGATGCAGGCAGCAGCCTGGATCGGCAGTTTTTGCCGGTGTGACGGCTGCTGCAGGGATCATCGCCGACGAATTCCGGGGAATCGCCGTTGCTGACTTTCGGGAATTCGCAATATGTTTCGCATCTCTCCTCAAGTTCTCTCCTTTCTCTCCTGTCTCTCATCTGCTGTTTCTCAGGACCCACAGTTATGGTCAGTCTTCCGCTGCCGCAGATCATTCGCGGACTTTCACTGCTGACAGTGTCCGCCCTGCTTGCCGGCTGTTCCTCGATGGGTGGCAACATGGCCAATTCGAGCGGCATGAGCTATTTCGAGCGCGGCAACTACATGGCTGCCGGTGAACAGTTCCAAAGAGCTTTGGCCAGTGATCCTGACAATCCGGACTACATGGCCAATCTGGCTCGAGTCCGCATGACGGCGGGCGACGCCATGGGTGCCGAGCAGCTGTACCGCCAGGCTCTGACCGTGCAGCCCTCGCACCAGCCGGCCTATCATGGTCTGGCGGAGCTGATGGTGGCACAGAATCGCGGTCAGGAAGCTACCGCCATGCTGAGCACGTGGGCCAGCTCGCAGCCGTACAACCCGGAGCCACAGATTGAGCTGGCGTGGCTGCAGCGGGAACTGGGTAATCATCAGGAAAGTGGACAGGCCCTGCAGAAAGCTCTGCAGATCAACCCCGGCAATTCCACTGCACTCGCTCATCTGGGTCAGCATTATCAGGACATCGGTCAGCCGGAAATGGCCGTCACGATGTATCAGCAGTCGCTGCGGTCAGACTGGAACCAGCCCGACATTCATGCACGACTGGCCAACGCTTCTCAGTCAGCAGGAGCCTCGACAGCAATGGGCGCCACGGCGATGGGTCGCGGTATGCACCCTGGTGAAATCCCGCGTCAGCAGATGGCCTTTGGCATGCCGAACGGAGCAGGCCAGTTCGGACCTGCTGCCGGTCCGCCGGGTTCGCGCAGTGCCATGCTGCCGTTCCCGCAGGGTTCCGGATCCGGGTGGCAGCCGTCGCCGACGCCGTGGGTCGTGACCTCCGGACCGGCCCCGACCAATGCATCCGCCATGATGCCTCAGAACGGCCAGATCATCATGAATGGTGATGCCGGAACCATGCTGCCTGGTACCGTGACGATGCCCATGACCCCGGGGACACCGCAGCCGGCACCGGCCACAGCTTCGCCCGTACCGGATCCGGCCTTCAGCTCCATGCCCGGCGGCGCCCCCACGACGGCAGCCACGGTATCACTGGTGGAACCCTTCTGAAGACTGTCGCTCGCCTGCCCGGCAAATCGGTCTACAACAGGACAGCGTGAGTGCCGACTGCAGAAATGTCCGTGCCGAGAATTGCCGTGCCAGTCTTCGACTACCGATTTCAGGTTCCCGCCACGGTTGATGCCGTGGCGGATTTTCATTTCCAGACAGGAATTCTGAAATCGCTGTCACCGCCGCTGATGCTGCTGCAGGTACATCGGTTTGATCCGCTGGCCGAAGGTTCCATCGGAGACTTCACCATGTGGATGGGACCTGTCCCGGTACACTGGCGAGCCGAACACAAAAATGTCAGTCGCGCGGGCTTTACCGACGTTCAGGTGGCCGGGCCGATGAAGCGTTGGGAGCACACGCATCGCTTTACGGCGATTGATGCGAACACCAGTGAAGTGCATGAGCACATTGAATTTGAGCATCATACCGGCTGGCGCGGGATTTGGTCGCGCATGCTGTTTCCGAAACCCGCATTGCTGGCCTTGTTTTTCTGGCGCAGCCTCGTGACCCGCCGAGCTGCAGCGAAGATCGATCGAGCTGCACGCGCCGCCCGGTCAGCGTCGCGGGAACACTGACTGCCAAAGCTCGGCTGACTTCACCAGATGCTCAAATCGATCCCAGGCACCCGGAAGCCTGCTGAACACGGCGGGATCGTCAGCCAGTCGCCTGAGCCAGATGACAGGATTCAGCAGCACTGCCGCTGCATCGAATACTGAAAGCAACTGCCGCGAGTCTGAGGACAACTGCCACTGAGTTGCCCAGTGTTCAGCAGCATCCGTCAGGGCCTGATTGTCGTCCCAGTACCATGATCGCAGCAGCCGCGCAGCATCCAGACATGGGTGATCGACATCTGCCGCATCCCAGTCGATAATTCCAGAAATCTGTCCCTGATGAAACAGCAGATTCTCAGTCCGCACATCACGCAGCACCGGCTGCAGATTCAGGGAACGGGAGCGCCATGGCTGCAGCCGCTGCTGCAGCCACGGCAGCCATTTCTGAAGCAGCTGCAGAAAGCAGATGGCTGATGTACCAGCTTCACCGAGGCTGCGGGCCAGCACCAGCAACCGCTGCAAATCCCCCTGCAGCAGCTCATCCACCAGCACTGCTCGTCGCAGAATCGCCGGAGACGGCGATTGATTCAGCTTCAGTTCACTGCTGCTGTGACGCAGGGCAAATTCCCGGCCGGTCGCATGCAGTTGTTGCAGCGCGGTCGCCGCTGCCGCACGCTGAATCGGAGAGGGCTGGCCGGTTAAAGATGCGCCAGCGCACCATGTTTCAGACTGCCAGGCATAATGCCCCGGCTGCAGAATCAGTGATTCACCCGACAGATCAGACCCGCCGGCCTGCAATGGACGCGGTACAAAGTTGAGGCCACAGCCGGACGCGTCGCGCATCCACCGGCGTACCGTACGGCGATGCTGCAGCTGGGCCGACGAAACCGGACGCCACGCCTTCAGTGCGAAGTCCCTGCCCGAAACATCAGCCACATGCCAGACATACGCTTCACTCAGGCCACCGGGTACGGGCGTGGACCGTCGAGGCTGGAGACCAAATCGATCAAAGACCTGCAGATCGAGCAGTTCAGAGTGCACCGTGAAACTCCTGCAGTCCGGCCCGACTGCGCAGACGATTCTGACAATCACCGCCGCCACTCGGGAGTGATGACCGTGATGCATTGGGTTATTCGCAGAGTAATTGTTATACTCTGTGACGTGACGATCTGCACCGGGGAACGTAAGCATGGCCATTCAATTCCGCTGCAACTACTGCAAAAGCCTGCTGGGAATTGCCGACTCACAAGCCGGTCTGGCCGTTGACTGCCCTCGCTGCGGCAGAACTCAGAAGGTCCCGGGCCGCTCGCTGCGTCCAGCCGAAGGCAATCCGGTCCCGGACCTCCGGCTGCAACAGGCGCTGTCGGCACTGTCAGATCTGAATACCACACAGGCGACCGGTCACCAGCCAACGTCTGACTCTGCACAAACCGATCCGGCAGCAGTCCCGGTGGTACTGATCGACGGCCTGCGCAATCACCGCGTCGGGTATGGAAAGCACGGCCCAATGCTGCTGGCGTGCCTGTCACTGGTGGTCTTCATCAGTGGTTTTCTGACGGGGCGACTGATCCCATTTTCGGCAGCGCCTGGTCAGCAGGCGCAGCCCGCCACCGCAGCAGGCTCTCAAACCGTCGCTGCGGAGCTGCCAAAACCGCTGGCTGACGCCGCTGACGAACAAGCCGCGAGGCAGCCCGGAGATGCGCCGCAGGTCATCAGCGGACAAGTCCGCTATCTTCGCGCCGGACAGGAACAGCCTGATGCGGGAGCACTGGTATTTCTGCTGCCACTGAAGAATCCCACTCCGCTCAGATTCCCGGGCAGCGCCCTGCATTCCGGTTCGACAGATCCCGCATGGCTGGCGACGGCGGCAGCCCTGCACGAACTGCAGGCGAATCTCTGCATGGCCGACAGTCAGGGCGATTTTCAACTGACGTACCATGCTGAAATCGATATGGCCATGCTGGTGGTGTCCCGGCACTGCTCGCGGGCAGCCGACATCGACATGGATCAGAACTGCAGGAACCTTGCTGAACAGTGGTTCGATTCCACTACAGGACTGGCAGGCCGATTGTCGGTGCAGATGCTGCGTGTGTCCCCGACCGCAGAACCGCTCAGGATTGTGTTTCAACAGTCAGTACCGTAACGCCAGCAGAATCGCATCGAAAGCATATGCGACGTCAGACCTCTGACTAACCACCCCACGAACTGTATCTCCGAACTCCCAGACGAAATGTCAGGCGATTCAGCGCCAGCAGAAAGACAATCCAGCCCAGTTGCAGCAGCAGTTCGCCGGACAGCTGGCTTGCGGGTATGCGTCCCAGCAGGATCGCTGCCGGGGTGTATGCCAGAAATCTGAACGGCAAAACCTCCACAAATGGCAGCCAGCTGCTGAGATACTCGAGGGGAATCATATGACCGGACAGGAAGTAGCTGAGCATCATGTAGATGAAGATCAGTGAACTGACTTCCAGAAACCAGAAGGCCACCAGCCCGATCCACGCTTCAATCAGAAAACCAATGGCGAATCCCATCAGCAGGGAAGCGATGAAGGCGGCCATTACGGGCCAGGCAGGCCAGCCGGGCAGCCATTCACGACACAGCCAGAAGACCAATGCGAACGGCCCGCAGGCCACAGCATAGTATACCAGCTTGTGAGCCACCCGGTGCCAGAACAGATGATCCAGCATATCGACCGGCTGAATCAGGTACTTGCGAACGGACCCATCGGCTATTGATCCGGCAATTCCCGTGGACAGCCCGGGCATGCTGGAAAAGGCGCGGGCCAGCATGACCAGCAGGTAGTAGGAGACCATATCACCGAATTTATAGCCTCGCAGCGACCGCTGGGGATCATTCTGATAGATGGCATTCCAGAGGAAAATCTGAGTCACGATGGGCAAAAATCGAACCAGCGTAGAGAAGGCAAAGTCGCCGCGATAGACGAGACGTTCTTCGATGGCGGTACGCAGCACCAGCCACTTCAGCCGCAAGGCTGCAGCCGGACTCCAGCCTGACCTGACAGGCCTGTTCATGCGCCGGCTCCGGCATGACCGCTGTCGGTGGAAAACAGCTCGGCAATCACATCTTCCAGCGGTCGCTCCAGCACGCTGAGATCTTCGACTTCAGACTGGGCAAGAATCGCAGCCAGACTTTCCGAAACGCGATGTCTCTCGACCTGCAGTCGAACTCGCGGTCCGCGACTTTCCAGCAGGGTTCCGTACCGTTCCAGTTGCTGGGGGACCTGATTGGCAGCGAACTGCAGCTCAATGATTTTATGGCGACTGAATCGATCGATGATTGCCGCCAGCGGTCCGTCATGAATCAGTCGTCCCTGATTGATCACAATGGCTCTGCTGCACAGAGCTTCCACGTCCTTCATGTAATGGCTGGTCAGCAGCACAGTGATCTGCTGTTCGCGCTGATACCTGCGCAGAAACTCCTGTACTCGCCGCTGACTGACCACATCCAGCCCGATTGTGGGCTCATCCAGAAACAGCACGTCCGGCCGATGCAGCAGTGCAGCGATCAGCTCCATCCGCATGCGTTCCCCGAGCGACAGTTCGCGGACGGGGCGAGCCATCAGGCGACGAACTTCCAGCATCTCCGTCAGTTCGTCCAGACGACGACGGTAATCTGTTTCGCTGATGCGATAGATCTCACGGTGCAGAGCAAAGGATTCCTGGGCAGGCAGATCCCACCACAACTGTTCCTTCTGTCCGGTGACCAGCGAAAATCGGCGCCGATAGGGATCTTCCCGGAGCCACGGCACATACCCCAGCACGGTGGCAGTCCCCGAACTTGGCACGACAAGGCCGGAGAGCAATTTCAGGGTGGTTGTTTTTCCGGCGCCGTTGGGCCCCAGAAAAGCCACCATTTCACCTTCCTCGATGCGAAAACTGACATCCTGAACCGCCAGAACCGTTTCATATTCGCGGTGGAACAGACCGCGCACGGAGGCCAGCAGGCCTTCGCGTTTGCGATAGACTCGGTACTGTCTGCACAGATTCCTGACTTCGATGGCTGCCATGCCGCGTATGCTAGCCTTGAATGTGGCAGCGAACAAACAGCTACGGTCGTGATGGAAAAAATGGGACGTCGCGGATGCCACTGCGCCGGGGACAATGCCTGACAGGTCCGGTGCCGAGCGCCCGACGGCAGCAGGCAGCATTTTCCGACCCTGAGAAGCCTCGCTGTTATTCGCCAGGGCGGCTGGCGAGCAGATCCTGCAACTGCTGAGCGATGATTTCGGCAGAACTGCCCGGCCCGACCGGCAGTGGCCGACATTCTGTCAGACTGCGAAACCACGTGTGCTGTCGTTTGGCAAACTGGCGAGTAGCCGTGCAGATGCCGGCAGTCACAGCCTGCAGATCACCACCATCCTGCAGATACTGAAACAGTTCGCGATATCCGAGTGCCTGGGAGGCTGTGCGTCCCGGGGGCTGAGACAGCTCCAGCAGCCTGCCAGCTTCCTGCAGCCAGCCGTCTGCCAGCATCTGCTGAACACGCTGATCAATTCTGTGATACAGCCAGTCACGATCCGGCTGCAGCCATACAGCCAGTCGCGGCTGCTGTTCCGGTGGCAAAGGCTGCTGATGGTGGTCTTCCGAAATTGGGCGTCCGGTGATTTCAAAGACCTCGATTGCGCGAATCAGTCGCCGCATGTCGTTGGGATGCAGTTTCGCGGCCGCCGCAGGATCCCGTCGTTGCAGCTCCGCATGCAGCCACCGGGGCCCGTTCTGCTCCGCTGCCTGCTGCCACTGCTGCCGCAGTTGCCAGTCTGCCTGCGGACCGGCCGAAAAGCCGCGCAGCAACGCCCTCAGATACAGACCTGTCCCGCCGACAAACAGCGGAACACGCCCCGTAATCAGAATGCGGTCTGCAGCCTGCTGCACCAGACGCAGGTATTCCGCCACCGAAAACTCTTCCCACGGGTCGGCAATATCCAGCAAATGATGCGCGACACGCTGACGCTCAGCGTGACTGGGCTTGGCCGTGCCAATATCCATGCCTTTGTAAACGGTCATGGAATCCAGCGAAACAATTTCAGCTCCGATGCGTTCAGCCAGCAGCAGTGCAGCAGCCGATTTTCCGGAAGCAGTCGGACCGGCAAGGATCAGACACTGCCTGAGCAGACCGGGGGGAAAAGACATCGGAATTCTCGGAGGCGAAGCTTTGCGGGGCCGCAGCAGTACAGGATCTGACCGGGGTCACAGTCGTCACTTCTACGTGCGACCGAGCCTTCCGTCCAGTCTCAGGAGCGCCCAGGGACCGTTGTTTTTTCCGGAGCAGTCCCCCAGCGAGAACCGCTGGCACGTCGCGGCGGAACTGCCCCAGCCGCAGACTCAGCAGTAGCCGGCTGGCAATACGGGCAGCGCTCTGTGTAGATAATACAGCCGCAGATACCACACTCGTGAGGACCACGGCGATGCAGAGTTTCGCGAATCGTCTGCCACCACGCTACTCGCATCATGGCAATGAATACCAGAAACGCCATGATCCACGACCACGGGAACCGGCCAAAAGCCAGAATGGCGGAATCCATCGCCAGGGCACTGGCGCCGCACATCACCCACGGCCACGCTTTATACAGAAAACCGCCGGAATCCCGACCGCCGATTTCCTGATTGAAAAGCAGTCTGAGCGATTCAAGTCGAAGCCGGCGAATCGCAGCCACCTGGCCACTTTCCAGCGCTGTCAGCAGGCGTTCGATGTTGTCCATGATCCGATAGATCTCACCTTCAGAGAATTTCTGCTGATGAGCCCAGCGATTGCGGTATTCACGCAGTTCACTGATCAGGCTGCGTTCAACGAAGGACAGATCATGACGAAACAAATCGTTCCAGTGATCCCACATGAAGACCAGCAGGGCCAAAGCATCCCAGTCCTGCACGTTGCCCTGGATGGCGGCGGAGTTGCTGAGCACCTGTGCGGGCACGCGAGCAACGACGTAATGTCGCAACCCGTCCGCCAGCACATTCAGCCCTTTGGCAACGCGATCCGCCATGAATTTTCACCCAGCAGAAGTACCTTGAGTTTGATCCAATGAGTTCTGTATCAAAAGATTTCAGCACTCCTATACTACGGTTGAAATGAGCATCAGACAGAAGATTTGAGGGATTCGCAGGAGATTCCGGCGATGCGAAAACCGGTTGTAACAGTTGAGCGGACTCACGCATCCCAAAAAAGAAAAACGCCCGAATTTTGTGTACCCCAGACATAAAACAGCCCGGAACGTCAGTGGATGTGCAGTTGACGAATGTTCCGGCTACAATGCGGGTTTTCAGAAACTGTCTGCTGGCGACAGCAGCGTTGCGTCCTTTTCACGGCACACTGATCCGACTGTTATGGGCTCTGACCTGACGACCATTTCCCCTCAATGCTCGGCAGACGATTCTCGCATGATTCGTCTGCAATCCGGGGACTCGTCGGCGTTTGCAGAAATCGCTGCTGCCTGGCAGCGTCCGCTGTTTTATTTTTTCTTCCGCAACACTCGCTGCGCCGAGACGTCTGAAGACCTGGTTCAGGAGACCATGCTGCGTCTGTTTCGGAACAGCTGGGACTATCTTCCGCGAGGCTTATTCCGGGGTTTTCTGTTCCGCATCGCTCGAAATCTGCTGACCGACCATTCCCGTCGTCTGCGTCATGATGTGCTGCTGCATGCATTGCGCGGCTCGGTGCCGGCCGAATCCGAACTGGATCTGATTCAGCAGTTGCCGGACAGCCTGCCGGCGCCAACAGACACCAGTGAAGCTCACGAGTTTCGCGAGGTTTTGAATCAGCTGCTGCAACTGTTGCCTGAAGAACAGCGTCTGTCGTTTACTCTCCACTATTATGACTCGCTGACGCTGCCGGAGGTCGCAGACGCAATGGCCTGCACGCTGCCGGCGGTCAAGGGGCGATTGCGGCTGGCACGGGAAAAACTGCGACAGCAGCTCGCCAGCCGCGGATATGGCAATGCTGCCGATGACGATTCCGTTGACCACGATCCTGTTTCTGATAACTGATTTGCCTGGTGTGAAACTATGCCCTACTTCAGCCGATTGACCGACATCATTACCTGCCGCATCAGTGATCTGCTGGCATCTGCTGCCGATCCCAGGCTGGCACTGTCCGAAATTCTGTCTGAGATGCGGGAGGGTCTGGAGGCCTGTGACCGCAACCTCCACACGTACTCTGTCAGCCGCGACCGACTGGAACAGGAGATTGCCGGCCACGAGACTCAGGCGGGCCGATGGCGAGACGAGGCCAGGGAACACCTTGGGGCCGGCAACGAAGATGCCGCCCGACTGGCACTGCAGCGCAAGTCCGAGCTGGAGGATCTGGTTGCGGGACTGCGACCGGAGCTGGAGGCAGCGACCGGCAACTGGAACAACATGCAGCGAATTCGCCGGGCCCTCGAAGCTCGTTTTGCCGAGGCTCAGCGCGAAACCGAACGGTTCTCCACGGGTGTGGACGAGCAGATTTCGGCGGCCTTCAGGCGACCGGGCCCTGCCGCATCCGTTGAATCCGAGCTGGAACAGCTGCGGCGGGAACTGGGGCGATAGCTGTGCAGAGTTCGTGGACCCTGAACTGGATTCTGCAGGGAGCGCCGGAGGCGAGGGAATCTCAACAGTTCCCTGCCGAGCTGCTCGCCGGACCGCCCCCGGTGGGACAATGGTTTGCTGCAGTCTGCAACAAAACTCAAGTGCTCTGCACAACCGCCGTCTCACACACGGAATCCGGCTGCTGGCTGACACCTCCGCTGGTACTGGAAGAGCCGGCAGAACTGCTGATCACTTTTCTGCTGCAGAGTCTCAGAGCGACTCTTTTGCAGGTCAGCGCGGGTCGCATGCTGCTGCTGACAAAGGCAGAGGACATTGACCAGCGTCTCAGGAGCTGCCTGACGTCCGCCGGCCTGCAGCAACTGGCGACGATTGCCCAGTTCCAGCACACGGTGGAGGCTGAACGGGGTCAGATCCGACATGCCTGCGTCACTGCAAATGTGGACGTGTTTCAGCTGCAGGCAGAGGCCCCGGTAATCCCGCAGGATCGGCTGTTGGCCCTGGAATCCCTGATCACCGCAGCTGCCGCCGACTCCACGGACCTCACGAGGCTGCCCCCGCCCGTGTTTCGTCAGCAGTGGCAGGACTGGCAGCGGGCGTCCGCCACCATTCTGGCAGCCACTGCCCCTGATGGTCAGTACGCGGGCCTGTGCGTACTGGCCGGCGATACCGCTGCCCAAATCGTCGCCGACAACGCGTGTCAGCAGTTGCTGTGGCTGGCTGTCCGACCTGAGTTTCGTCGCATGGGTATTGGAGCGAGGCTGGTCAGGGAGGCTGAAAAATTCGCGGCGATTCTGACACCGCACGGAAGACCAGTCAGGCTGACGGTTGAAGTGGATCTGGAAAATGCACCGGCCGTGCAGCTGTACTCACGCTGCGGTTTTCGCCGCGGTGACCGGACGCTGGAGCTGTGGGGGGAGTGATCAGCCGCAGACAAACTCTGCGGATTCAGGCCGCGTTTTCCAGCACAGACCGATCTTCGGCAGGTCGCTGCAGTGAACGCACCGCAGAATAGGTCTGCCGCAGCGCAGTCCGACGGCCGGGCATCGCCAGCGTCGCAGCCAGACGCAGGCAGCCGGACAGCACGAACACCGCAAGGTACCCTTCTGTTGTGCGACCGATCCCGTACAGCACGCACGCTCCAAGTATTGTCCCCAGAACCATGGCCGCTGAGTTTCCTACGTTGTAGGCAGTCAGCAGAGCTACCCGTCGCTGTGCCGGGATCTGGCGAAAGAACTGCAGCAGCATCGCCAGTTCGTAACAGCCCCAGACCAGACCGCTGAAGATCTGCAGGCAGGCGAGGTACCAGAACTGCTGACTGAAGTACCACAGCATGCTGACCGGAACGATACCCAGAGTCCCCACCCACATCAGTCGATCCGCGCCCGCACGACCGGCAAAGCGACCAGCCCATGGCAGCGACAGCATCTTTCCGATGAAGCCCAGCGACAGCAGACTCATATAATCCACCCACGACAGCTTCAGCACCTTCAGCATGAAGGGGTTGAAGTATGGGCCGGAGACATACACGGCTGTCTGAACCGCGACAAAGAACAGCACCAGCCTGCCGTCAGCCCCCGGTCGTCTGACAAGCTGCAGCAGCCGCAGCAGGCCGGCACGTGCTGAGAGATCCTGATCCGGAATTCCCTGAGCCGCGGAAATCTCAGGCCTGAGCAGTACTTCAGTTTGCCTGGCCAGCATGGCGGCCGAGACGAACCGCCCCACTGCTCCCACAGCAAACATCGCAGCGAAAGCCAGCAAAGTGACTTCGCCGGACCATCTGAGCAGCAGACCGCCGCTGATCAGGCCGATCAGTACACCGGCATGACACAAACGACTGCGACAGGCAAAAAAGCCACCGCGAATCCGCGGTGGAACCAGTTGCTCCACCCACAGATTCCACGCCGGGCCGGCCGCCAGTCCGGCCGCCCAGTACAGCGTTGCCGGTACGAACACCATCCACGGACGCACATTTTCGGCAAGCGCCAGACCTGTCAGTACGAGCACACTGGTTGCCTGCAATGCCGCCACAGTAACGACAAACCGACGGTAAGCGCCCAACCGAGCCAGCAGCCACGGGGCCGCCAGTTGCAGCAGGCTGCCCAGCAGGACCGGCAGCGCAGCAATCAGAGCCGCTGCCAGCTCACCAAAACCACGAGCCAGCATGAAGGCAGGCAGGTAAGTTTCCGCAATCCCGACCATGATACTGAAGGAAAAGCCATCGGCATTGATGGCCTTCAGATTCCTTCGCAATACGCTTCGCCGGCGCAGAGAATCTACCGTTATTGTCATCGATACATCAGAAATACAGCAGCCCACCGGGAGGCCCCTACGCGGAACCTACCCCGCCCCGGATCGTTCATGGCAACTTTGTTATCCGGAAAAAGTCGCTTGAACAACGGACTTTCCGCGGAACTGCCGGGGATCGGCAGATTCAGGAACACCAATGTCAGCAGCAACCGCAGAATTTTCCGAATACCCTGGCGGGCAGGTGACTGTTGCCGATCCAAATCTGCCGGTCTGACCGGTTGCCGGAAATCTCAGACACCGAGTGGCAGCCGAGCCGTCAGCCAATTGATTTCTGTGCAGCTGGCCGGAAAACACGAGGCCATCAGACGGATAATGCGAACGTCATCCTGAGCCACCAAAACAGCGGTCTGGTCAACTTCACTGAAGCTGTCCCGCAATCCGCCGAGCATGGCAACCCACGCTGCACTGTCGGAATCCAGAGCACATCGTTCCTGACGCTGGCGGAAGTAGTCCCGAGCGTCCTCGTCATCACACGCGAACGACCACAGATCATAACGCTTCATGAAGGGACAGCACAGAATATCCGTCCAGACCTCAGTTTCCCGGCGGAGATGTTCGATGCGGAGCGAGAATTCAGAGTCGACAAGTTCTTCGCTGCGACAGAGCCGCAGCAGTCGGCGACGCAGTGCCTGATGCCCAAGCAGCACATTCGTGGCAAGTGCTTCAGAGTCACTGCAGCCACGATGACGATCCTGAGCAATCAGCAGGATTGTCCAGACACGGGCCAGCATTTCATTGATGAGGATCTGTTCGGAAACTTCCCTGATCAGGGGAATACCGCTTTCGATGCGAACACCCCTGGTACCATCAGCAGAAGCAGTCGTTTCGCCACCGCTTTCCAGATGATCCAGCAGTCGCATCCAGCGATTGAATCGATTGCGGCTGTACACATAGTAGTCGCCAATCACCTGGACAGAGACAGCATTTGCCTGTTCGGCGAAACTTTGCCCGTGTGCAGCCAGCAGTGCAGCGATTTCGGGAAGTGCGGAGAGTTTCAACTGAGGAGCCCTTTGATTCTGGGGTCAGAAGGTTGCGGTATTGCAACAACGTCACTGAACACCGGAATCAGGGAGCAAAAGCAGTGCCCTGAATTCGAGGGAATACCCGCACAACGCGTTTTTTCAGGTAAAAATCAACATCAGCCGCACACTGTTTCTTTTTGCGGCGCAAATCGCGATGGAGGTATTCGATGGTCCGCACGAATTGTTAACTCGTGCCGTCCAGATGCCGTCAATGCTGCCATTTTGCAACGCTGCAGCAATGCAACAGACGGGCGATGCGAGGTTTCAACAAGGCCAAAAATACAGACCTCGGACCCACCTGCGATACCGACGCCCGGCAAAACAAAAGCGGCAGGCAATTGCTGCCTGCCGCTGTCATACTTTGATTCAGAATGCTCAGGTGCCGGAACCAAACAGATCGTCAAAGTACCGTTCCACCATATCCCACCACGGAATCTGGTAGAACGGGTCATCTTCCGGCCCCGGCAGCGTCGGATCGGTCGGACTACCATCCGGGTTCTCGTTGTATGTGTATGGTGGTGGTTCCGATGGTGGTGGTGGCAGTGTAGGATCAGAGTAGCCAGGGCCATCATCATCACTGACCACGTCAGCCAGCAGGCGATACGACACAGGGCCGGTCACGGTTGACCCCTGAGCATATGCTTTGGCCACCACCTGATAGTCACCCACAGGCAGCCAGACAAAGGCTGATGCTGTGACACCGCCAGCGGCAGAAATCGTGCGGACCAGTTGCTGGGTCCGCACATCAATAATACTGATCAGGGTCGCTTTGCCCGCAGACGTGCTGAATGTCGTCAGATCAAAACGGAACAGCTGCGACTTGCTCGAGCTGAGCAGATCTGCATCAACGGCACCAATGGCCAATGACTTTTCAGTCAGCACCGTCATCTGAGCCGCAGCGGTGGAAAAATCCGCTGTCACCAGGTAATTCCCCGTCGACTGCACTGCCCCCGCCCGCTGCCAGACACCCACCACATACGTCTGCCCCGGAACCGCATTGGGCACCACAAGGCTCTGCAGACCATCACTGCCCACCTTCAACTGAGACGGCATCCGATCGCCGGCCTGATTCATCACCACCACAGTCAGATCCGGTCGAACGGTCCCTAGAGCAGTCAGGGTGATGTTCAGGGAACCAACAGCGCCTGCCGGAGCAACGATGGTGTAAAGGTCCCGATCCACCGCAGTGGCAATTGCTCCCATGGCCTCGTAACGGCTTTGAGAAATGAAGCCCGGAGTTGACTGCAGGGCCGTGGCAGTCGCAGGTCGATCATTCTGCCCCACTTCAGAGTCCACCAGTCCTGTGCTGAACAACTGCGGCAACCCGACATTGTCGGCATTCTGCAGTCGCTGTCGGCCGGAGTACGCAGCCGAGTCATAGTTTGCTGAAGTCGTCGGCGTCAGCTGAGCAGGATCGCGATAATCAAGATCCAGTCGATAGTCACCGACTCTGAAGCTGGAATTCTCCAGCGAATCAACAGAGATGACGTACGTAGCCCCCGGCGTCAGCCCAGTCAGATGGACACGACCGTTATTCTGAAACACGCCGGAAACAGCATCACTGCCCAGCACACCACCCTGCTCCTTACGCACCCTCAGTCGCGACTCCAGCAGACTGATGCCGGATGCCCAAACGGTCACAGTAGCAGATGTTTTTTCGGCAGGCATCACGAATGAATAAAAATCACGATCGTCTGCTGTATTCAGACTGCCGCTGCGTACAGCACGACCGACTGCCGCTTCGGCCGCCGTCAGCACTATCGGCGTGGCTGTGGCTGAATTTTCGTTCGGCACTGATTCCCAGATGTCCTGCCGAGCTCCGTAGATGGCCCGGATGGCACTGATGTCACCAGCAGTCAGTGACCAGCGGGGACTGGTGTACTGAGCTGACATCACATACCCGGCATCCTGCCGATCTTCCAGCCCCAGAGAATTGCCGGCCTCGTGCAGCAGCACGGTACGCAGTTCGTAACCTTTACCCCCGGGAGCCTGCTGAGCGGGTGAGTTTCCCAGATACCACGAGACATCGCTGTTCAGCAGCACATCACCAGACCATGTCCCGGCCACAGGCTGAAACGGCACAGCACTGGCCAGCACACCAGGCTGGCTGAACGCCCCAATGCGAAATTCCCCGAAACGGGGATCGTTTGACGCCAGTCCGGCAGTGCCGAAAGCGTCGCTGCGATCGGCCACCAGACCCACATTGATATTGGCAACCTCGGCCCATGTCTGGAAGGCCTGCAGGGCGGCTGTCTGCCAGCGAGTACGAGTAGTGACGGCATCCAGCGTCTGTCGAATGTCGTTGGCCTCACTGCCAATCGGAGTCCCGTCACCCGGAAAACTGATGCTGAGACTTCTGGGGTCTGACCATGGCAGGCCGTAGGTGGTCAGCAGACTGCGAATTTCGAGGGCTTCCACACCACTGAACGCCGCAGATCCTTTGCGGCGAGATTTTCCCGAACGGTGTGAGAAAAACATGCGAGCCCCTTCAGTTCAGACTGATAAAACGCAGGCTGCTGGAAATTCAGCGGTGCGCAGGCATCCGGAAATCCGCTCAGACACCTGTCCAAGAAGGCCAGGCAGCGGCAGCAGCCCGCCACGAAAATCCGGAAAAGATTTTTTGTCGGAAAGTCCGGGAGCAGCGGGAGGGTTTTGTCTTCAGGTGGCAGATGAGCCACCGCTTATCTTTGGTCCTTCTGCTGACTCAGAATTCGGGCCGTGCGGCGAATCATTTGAAAATCCTGCATGCCGCGAATCGGCTGCAGATCCGTGTCAGTGTCAATAATGTCACGGCCATAGCCACCAGCCACAGCCCGAGCCAGCCAGCTGATCGCTTCCTGGGCCAACTCCTGGTGCTTCTGGGACATCAACGCATAGACGCAGGCAATCTGGTAATTGATGTCATTGCCCCGACGTTCCGGCATCGCCAGCAGTGTATCCACATCCTGCCGAGCCAGGTCCCAACGACCGGCACGGGCATGCAGCACAGCTCTTCCGGAAAGTGCCTTCTGATAGCGAGGACTGCTGCCGAGAAGCCGGTCGAGCACCTGAATGGATTCATCAGGGCGATTCAGCCGTTCGGAAAGTACGTGGGCCATAGGCTGCAGGATCAACGGATTCGGTCCATAGAGCTTTTCAGCCTGCTGCAGATCCCGGAGTCCATCTTCGGGCTTGCGGTCGAACAGCGAAATGGCCCTTGAGATCCAGTCCAGCGCCGTGGTCGGCTGATGCTGCATTGCGTAACTGAAATCTGCCTCGGCCTGTTGCTCTTTTTTCAGCGTCGTCAGCAGCCTCCCACGCATCAGTCGCAGTCGACTGCCATCCGGCCTCAGCTTAATCGCCTCATCCAGATCCGCCACGGCATCGTCATATTTCCTGAGAGACTGGCGGACCATCGCACGCTGTGCCCAGGCTTCGGGCAGCTGCGGATTGTTCTCGATCAGTTTCGAAAAATCCTGTTCGGCATTCAAAAGCTGCCCATCGTACATCAGAGCCAGTCCCCGACTGTAACGAGCGGCCACACTTTGTTCCGACGAACTGAGCGCTGATGAAAATGCAGCAATTGCCTCACGATACTGCTGCATATCAAAATGGCTGCGACCGCGAATCACCCAGTAAACGCTCCAGAACGCTCCCGGAACCGTAGTTGCATCCAGGATGGCCATGGCAGCATCCGGACGGCCACGAGTCAGCATCAGGGAAGCAGCAAAAAGTCGATCCACCGGCCCAGTACCTTCCAGAGCCGCTACGATCTGAGCATGGCTGCCAACCTCCAAAGCCCGTGCCTTTTCACGCGGAACCTCTCCACTTCCCCCAACAGTCGTCGAACTCCGGGATGGTGCCAGACTGCTGACGGTCCTGCGAAAACTGTCCACGACATCCTTTTCAGAAGATGGACCGGAATCAGCAGATTTCTGCTCCAGTTGTTCCACGACAAACCCCAGCGCCCTGAGCCGATCTTCCGCCTCCCGGCGATTCTCCAGATCCAGCTTGCCACTCATCCAGTCCCATGAGTCCAGCATTTCATCAGGAGTTTCCGCGCCGAGCGCCTTCATGCACTGCAAAGCTATGCTTTCGGAAGTCACTGATTGAAACGCATCCACCGCGAGATCAGGTACGGCCACGGTGCTGAAAGCATAGTCGGAAAGAGAGCGCAGCTCTTCCAGCACCTCAATTGCCCTCAATCGATCGGTTTTCTCCCTCGAACTCACGAGCCCCATCATCAATCCGCCGATGATCAGTGCGGAAATCGTGCAGACAACTCCACTGGAAATCGCCCGCGGATAACGTCGCACAAACTTCGGAACCGTTCCCTTCCAGAAGGATTCTGAAGCGTGCAGCAGAGGCAGACTGGCCGCTTCCCGCTCCAGGTCCGCCAGTAACTCGGCCGCCGTCGGATAAATCTGCGCAACACCGGGTGACAAACAGGCCGCCACAATCGTCCGCAGGCCAGTACTGCCAACCCCACTGGTGAACACAGGAGGACTGGCGTGGCTGGCAATTGACGCCTCAAGCTCCTCCACAGCTGTACTGGCAGGAGCCCGGAAGGGCAGACGCCCCTCCAAAATTTCAAACATAATCACACCCAGCGAATGCACGTCAAATTCCGGCCGCGCCGCACCAGGTGTCTTCCCCAGCAATTGCCGCAACTGCTCACACGAAAGATACGGCAGAGTCCCCCCCACCCAGACTCGCTCCCGATTCTCCGTGTGCTGCGACAGGTTGAAATCAATCAACGCAGGCTCGCCGTCGTTGCGAATCAGAATATTGGCCGGTTTCAGGTCCCCATGCACCATGCCACGCTGGTGCGCGTGTGTCAGAGCACTGGCGAGGCGACGAAAAATCCACAGCGCCAAATTGCCGGCATCCATCTTCACCAGTTGCTGCAGAGGCCCTGAAGCCGCCTCATGCCAGCGACGCAGAGACTTCAGCACATCCCCCGCCACCGGCGTCTCTGTCAGTAGCGAATCCGTATCAGTTCCAGCGACCGAACTGCCCGCAGGCAGCCGCGTCAGCTTTTCCTGTGCTCGCCGAACGACTCCGTTCAGGCTGCCACCCGTCCGCTCAAACGGTTCGCGAACTTCACGCAGCCAGCGAGCCACCGTGGTGGCCCCGCTGTACGGCATGCACAAAACCCAGCGCCCCTGCACCTCGTGACACGAATACAGCGGCACTATTCCCGTATGCTGCAGACGCGCCAGATGAAACTGCTCCTGCATCGGCCGATCCACAACCTTCACCGCCACATAACGCCGGCCCAGTGACAGCTGCCGCGCCAGATACACCCTGCTGAATGCCCCCTCACCCAACAGTGACATCAGCTCAAAATCGCCAATCCGCTCAGCCTTCGATTCGACAGCCGCAGCGTCTCCGCCCGCGACAAATTCCCCGCCGACGTGCTCCACCTGCACGCTGACAAACGAAGCCGTAGAAGGAAACTCGCCCTGCACCGCACTGCTGCGAGCCATCTGAGTCTGCGACAGCAGCTCACGATACCAGTCCTGCGACTCCACTCCCGCAAAACCGGACCAGCGACTGGGAGGACACGAGCGACGACGCGACCTGCGCTCACGAAAATCCTCAAAACAAATCGCCGCCACATGCGACTCATACCGCCGAATCACCGGGAATCGCTCGAAATAATCCCCCACCGACAATTCAGCACCCACCGAGTAGCGACGGTCAATGTCCACCCGTATCAGTTCCGCCAGCAGCTCCGGATCTCCGGACAACTGCGATTCTGACACAATCTCCTCAATCAGACTGCGATGATCCACCCGCCAGCTGCGTTCAAACAGCTCGATCGCCTCGTCAATCACTGCGGCTCTTGAGGATTCAAGACTCATACTGACACCACCTGAAGCTAATCCGCTGCCCGCCCACAGGAAGCCATCCCCAACAACACCCTCCCCTGCGGGTTTTCATGCACTGCAGACAAACAGGACACCGCCGTACATCAGCTGTCAGAGCACCTGGACACCCGACAGCAAAGGCCCGCACCACCGGCACCGTCCGCCACACAACTGGCAGATTTCAGCCGGATTGCCGCAGAAACCTCGGATACAACTGCGTTAAATCCGGAAAAATCCACAAAATACGCAGGACATCAGCCCGAAGAATCTTCAGCCAGCCAGTCCGCCTCCAGCTTCTCCGACAGCTTTTCACGGATCCGCTGCAACGTACGCTCCACCGTGCGACAACTGCGATCCACCCGAGCACTGATCTCTTCCACCGTAAATCCCTGTACCCTCATCCCCACAATTTCACGCTCCTGAGGCTGCAAAAACTCAATCGCCTCACTCAGCGAACACTCAAACTGCTGCTCTGAAATCGTCCCGGCAATTTCCTGCGACGACGAAGGTTCACCGTCCGGCTGCACAAAGGATGTTGCCGCTACACTGCGGTCTCGCGATGCCTTGCGACGCACCTTATGAATAGCAATGACCGCCAGCAGACTCCACAGCGAATTGCCTTCGGGTGCATCGTACGAACCTGACGAAACACCCCGAAAAAGACTGCGAAATGCACTCTGCACGATGTCATCGGGCTCATGCGTTCTGCGAATGCCGGCAGACATCTGACGGTCTGCCAGGCCGTGCAGCCGACCCGCATACCGCCGATACAGCTCGCTGGCCGCAGATTCATCACCATCACGCAGACGAGCCACCAGGGATCTGTCCGTAGTTTCGTTCTCTGCGGAATCATCAGGCCCGTTTGCAGCCCCAGCCATGATCAACCCCCTCAAAACACCCGCCCACACCCAACAGCGCAGGCCATTCCGCCGATGTGCGCCCACCTATTCCAGCAGGAAAACATCGAAAAATCACGCTTTTACGCACAAAAATGACGGTTTTTTCGCCAGATTGCAAAACAGACACTGCTCCGCAAAACCTCCCGCCCATCGTCCGCAAGTCATTACCACGAAAGCACTTCCGCATTCCGACCATCAAAAAACTGTTCAACGCCCGCCCTGTTCGCCAAACGCGCGAACCACTCGATCGTCCCGCAAATCCAGCATGTACATAAGTTGATTGTAGTTGTAACGTGGCGTGGCCACGGACTTTGTGAATGTGTTCGTGTAGGTGCCCTCAAAAAAAATTCGCTGCCCGCCTGCTTCGTCAAACTCCGGATGCTGACACGGATTGTAAAAGCTCTGCCCCGGATGAGTCGCCACTTTCAAGGCAGCCCGAAATGGCCCCTGAGCCGACTCAGATTCCGAATAGTACACCTCCCCCAAAAATGATGGACTCCCCGCTTCCCACGCCTGCTCATTTCCAATCATCACCCAGCGCTGACGATATCTGTTGAAGTAAACACTCCCCGCATGCAGCAGTACCCGCCGATCCGGTCGCTCCGCATCCACCGGCAAAAAACAGAGTTCCTCCGGCTGCACCAGCCCTGCTCGCAGCCACCGCTGCTCGTCCTGCTGCGTCGTCGGGCCCGCACGCCGCCAGCCCCAGCTGAGCTGTCCGGCAGCATTCCTCTGCGGCAGCGTCTGACCTTCGCCACTCAGCTGGTCCGCTGCACAGGTCCACGATTCCCACGCCTGCGGATCAGACAAAGATTCCAGACGCGCAGGGACCCGCGTGACCGGAAATGGTGCCCCAAAACACAGATACTCAACACCGCTGATGGTCTGCTTCACCGGATGTTCCCGCAGCAGGCGCCAGCGTTCCTGCAGCGGAATCTCATGCAGCACTTCAAAGATCTCACGCTGATCATTCCACAGCAGATGACCCTGCTGCAGCGGCTCCTCCAGCCCCCGCCGCCTTGAAAAACTGCACACCATCCGCTCCTGACCCGCTGCATCCCGCACCACACTCACACCCTGAATCCACACCACTCCCGTCGGATCAGGAACTTCCGCCATCGCGCGGGCAAACCCGTCAGCACCGACAAAGTACGCCAGGTTCACTCCCGCTGACGGCTGCAGACCGGCCGGCCCCGGCAGCTCACTGACAGCCCCCGCCGTTCGAAACAGCCCCAGAGGATATGACAAGCGGCTGGTATCGCCCCAGAACCAGTACATCCGGCCCCCGTACACTGCGGTCTGTACCGAATCCTGCCCAACCACTGAGGCAGTTCCGAGCGGAGCCGTAATCCCCGGCATTTCTCCCAGCCTGACAGTGTCCAGCCAGATGTCTCGTCCAGTCACGCGATACAGTCGCTGTGCCGGCTGGCTGCGCTGCATTTCAACCCTGTGCCGACTGCCGGACTGCAGTTGCAGTCGCACACCATCCATGCCAAAACCATCACGGTCCACGGCATAGCCAGGAGAACGCACCGTGAAGAACACCGTCTGTCCCTGCAGTTCAGGCTCGTTCAAGGCCACTCGTCCGCCACTGTCAGTCAGATACACGACTCCGTCCACCGTAGTCAGTTCCGCCAGCGGAATTCCACGACCTGTCGCCCGATCGACAATCTGTATGCCGGCAGGCTGCTGGCCCCGAGCATGACTGAGGTGCGTGAGCAGGGTCAGCAGGGTCAGACTGCGAACAGCGCAGCGCCAGAATTCGGGACACCGACCCATTGCCGATCTTTCTTTTCGCAGGCTCTCGATTTTGCAGGACAACTCTGTCAGGTACAGACAGCAGCCGGTAGTATAACAGGCAAGGGTGTGGTGGATGACTGTCGCACCAGCTTCCAACGGAGAGTTCTCATGGCCACATTTCACCCTGCTGCTGATCCTGTCTCCCGGCGCGGCTGCCTGCAGTCAGCGCAGGGATTCGGCGCACTGGCCGCCGCTGTGCTGCTGGCCGAAGAACAGGCCGCCGCAGACACACAGCCGGGCAGCGGAGCCACACTGACGCAACTGCATCATCCCGCCCGCGCAAAACGCGTCATTCAACTGTTCATGGGCGGAGCAGCCAGCCATCTGGACCTTTGGGACCACAAACCACAACTGGAAAAACATCACGGACAGCCATCACAGTTTGGCGAACACGTGGAAGCATTTCAGAACGGACTTGGCCCATGGATGAAATCGCCGTTTCAGTTTCGGCCGCACGGCCGCTGCGGAAAACTGCTCAGTGAAGTCGTCGAACCGCTGGGCCAGTGTGTGGATGACATGGCCTTCATTCACAATATGGTGGGACGCACCGGTGTCCACAGTCAGGCCACCTATCTGCAGGCCACGGGCTTTGACCGCCCGGGCTTTCCGGGAATGGGAGCCTGGGTCACCTATGCCCTCGGCAGCCTCAACGAAAATCTGCCGGCTTTTGTGGTCCTGCCGGACCATCGCGGATACGCCAGCAACGGTCCGCGTAACTGGAGTTCTGCATTTCTGCCGGCCAGCAATCAGGGTACCACCATTTTCCCGCAGCGGGAATCCCCTGTTGAGGACCTGCAGGCCAGTGCGGACTTCATCACTGCAGCCGGTGAAACGGACGGACGTCGACTGCTGCAGTCGCTGAATCAGCGGTACAACAAACGGCACCCGGGCGATTCGCGACTGGAATCGCGGCTGCGTTCCTACGAACTGGCAGCCCGCATGCAGCTCAGTGCTCCGGAAGCCTTCGACCTGTCGCAGGAAACCGCAGCCACCCTGAAAATGTACGGACTGTCGGAAACAGGTACCACATGGCCGGCGGAGATCAACGTTCCCGAAGAAGCCGATTGCTTTGGTCGCAAATGCCTGATTGCCCGCAGGCTGGTTGAACGCGGCGTTCGCTTCATCCAGATCTGGAGCGGCAATGACAACAGCTTTCCACGACGGAACTGGGACAGCCACGAAGACATTCAGCGAGATCACGGACCATTGGCCATGGGCATGGCGATCGGTACAGCCGCACTCATTCAGGACCTCAGGCAGCGCGGCCTGCTGGAAGACACCATCATTCTGTGGACCACGGAATTCGGCCGGATGCCCTCCACACAGGGCAGCCGGGGTCGCGATCACAATCCCTACGTGTTCACAAACTGGCTGTGCGGCGGAGGCATTCGTGGCGGAGTGACGTACGGACCGTCTGACGAATGGGGCTACAAGCCTCTCGATCGCAGCCACCCGACTCAGGTTTACGACGTGCACGCCACTGTTCTGCATCTGCTGGGCATTGATCATACGCGACTGACTGTCCGGCAGGACGGAATTGATCGCCGACTGACAGATGTTCACGGACATGTGCTGCAGGACCTGCTGGCCTGATCAACGCCGGTGGCCGCGGGCTTTACCCTGCCCCTGTCGGGCTCTACCATCCGGGCAGTGTCCTGTATCCTACAGACTGTTTTCCGCGAAAGGTCCCGCCATGTCTGTTTCTCGTGTACTGCTCCGTCTTGCCCTTTGCGCTGCGGCCCTGCTGCCGGTCACAGCCAGTGCCGCTGAAGAGTACGTCTATGATGCGGTTCATTCTTCCGTCAGTTTCAAAGCCCGCCATCTCGACATCAGCTGGATTCATGGCCGTTTCAATGAGGTGGACGGCAAATTCTCAATCGATCGACAGGATCCCGCAAAGTCCAGCTTTCAGCTGACCATCAAGGCCGACAGTGTGGACACAGCAAATGCGGCTCGCGACGAGCATCTGCGGCAGCCGGATTATTTCGACACGAAGCAGTTCCCGACGATCGAATTTCGCAGCACGAAGGTGAAGGCCATTGAAGGCGGCTATGAGGTGACCGGCGACTTCACCATGCACGGGACGACACGATCAATCACCATTCAGTTGATGGGTGGGCGGCAGATCGAGTCGCGTGGCGTGCGCCGTGTGGGCTTTTCAACCGAACTGCGACTGAAGCGCAGCGATTACAACTTTGACAAAAATGCCATCGGACCGATTGGTGATGAGGCGGTTGTGATCATTGACTGCGAAGGCATGAGCAAGTAGTTCGATGCCGGACGCCCTGCTCTGTCTGCTGGCGTTTCTGACTGCGGCCGTGGTTGCTGCCCCGGGGGCAGCGCCACGGCTTCATCCGCTGCTGATGCTGGCCGGCTGTGTCAGCGGACTGCTCGTCCTGCAGATCCTGCCCGGCCTGCCACCCGTTTCCGCTGCAGACCGATTTCTGTATCTGCTGCCCGTGCTGCTGCTGGTCGACTTTGCCGAAACAATGCTCCCGCCGCGAATTCATCGGTTGCTGCAGTGCACCCTGCTGCTGACTCCTGTCCCCGTCATCCTGTACCGATCCGTCTGGCTGACTCAGCCCGCCGAGGCAACCATTCAGGGATTGACGCCGACCGGCTGGCTGCTGCTGGCCTGCCTGACACCACTGCCGCTCACAGGCGCGGTGCTCCTGCGACGGCTGATAACAATCTCCAGCCGGCCTTCCATTACCGCAGCCTTGCCCCTGAACCTCGTCTGCTGCCTGCTCTGCAGCGGCGTTGTAATCATGCTGGGAGGCTATCTGAAGGGTGGCCTGCTGGCCCTGCCACTGGCCGGCAGCATGCTGCCCTTGGCACTGCGAAACGGATTCGGTAAATCACAACCTGATCGACCGCTGCCACTGACGTACTGCTGGGGCAGCCTGTGCTGCCTGCTGCTGATCGGCCTGTTCTTCGGACGACTCACTCCGCTGCAGTGCAGCTGCTTTGCAGCCATACCCCTGATTGCAGCGGCGCCGCTGCGGCCGGAGCATGCCGAATCCCGCAGCCGCAGACAGATTGTCATACGCACGGCACTGACCGCCCTGCTCTGCAGCCTGCTGCTGTATCAGGCATGGTCTGTCTTTGCCGTGAGAATGCTGCCACTGCTGGCCGTGAGTCAGCACCTCTCAGAGCAACCGTAATCATTCAGTTGTTGCCCTGCAGTCGCCTGTTCAGCCACGCTCGCGCGAACTGCCAGTGTCGGTCCACCGTGCGTTCACAAACCCCCAGTTCCTCGGCACACTCCCGCAGGCTGAGTCCGCCAAAATACCGCAGCTCCACCAGCCGCGCATGCTCAGGGTATTCAGGAGCCAGCGCGATCAGAGCCTCATCCAGGTCCAGCAGATCCACAAATGACTCGGAGACCGTCACCGTGTCAGAAGCTCCGCGACCGCCGAAATCATTCTGCAGCAGCCGCAGCCGACGACGCCTGCGACGGCCATATTCAATCAGTATCTGCCGCATGGCAATCGCCGCCAGCGCCTTCATGCTGCGGATGCCCGCAAATCGCTCGGGACCGGATCGCTGCAGTCGCAGCCAGGCCTCATGCACCAGCGCGGTCGGCGACAGCGTATGCGCTCTGTTTTCATCCGCCAGACAACCGGCTGCAATCCGCCGCAGCTCAGCGTAGACAACCGTAAAAGGGTCGTCTGATTCGACAGGATCAGATTCTGCACTGGTCACTGATTTGTTTCCTCAGCCAGCTGCCCAGGGTCAACTGTGAACCCTGGGCAGAGGACACCCCTCGGAGATGATCACGGCTTCCTGCTCTGCCAGCTCGTGCAGTCGCCGATCCACAGAACCGGCATCCGCAAACAAACGCGCCAGCCGCACATAAGTGGCATGATGCCGCGCCTCTGACTCAAACAGACTGCCATAAAATGCCTGCAGCTCCGGATCCTGCAGATGATCCCGCAGCAGCACAAAACGTTCGCAACTGCGAGCCTCAATCAATGCGGCAATCAGCAGGCGATCAACGGCGCGCAGTGGCTCCTGACGACGCACAAGCTCCTTCAGTCGACGCCCGTAGGTTCCAGGTTTCAATCCCTGAAAACGAATTCCGCGACGTTTCAGCAAATCTCGCACCAGAGCAAAATGCTCCAGCTCCTCACGCACAATCTCAGACATGCAGTCGCAAATCTCGTCAGACTGCACGTAGTCAAACATCAGATCCATGGCTGTGGATGCCGCCTTCTGCTCGCAATGCGCATGATCCAGCAGAATCTCCGGCAGCGCAGCGGCAACCTGACCCAGCCAGCGTTCAGGAGATACGGATTTCAGATGCAGCATTTTCGGCACCGCAGACAAAACGGAACAAAATCGGAAACAATTCAGCGACCAGGATCCTCTGCCGGCACGGCAATCAGATCCATCGCCAGCTCGGCAGCCGGGGCACCAGTCCCCGACACAACCGCCTTCGATGCTGCCGGCGGACGTTCAGGATCATAATACCGCGGCCGCACAGTGTTCAGGCTGAGGCTGGCTGCATCCGAAGAGACATAATACGTGGCTTTCACCAGATGCTGAAAATCACTGCCGGCGGAAGTGACAACTCGCCGCAGACTTTCCAGCACCGACGAAGACTCGGCAGCCGCAGCTGCAGCTGACTGTTCACGACGCTCCTCCGCTGCCGTGATTCCACTGGTCAGAATCAACGTGCGAGTCTGCACCACACACACACGACTGTAAACCGGCGATTTTGTCATGCCCGGCGGCGTTACCCAGGCGATCAAAGGCTGATCAGCACGCACCGGCCCGCCGGCTGCCACCAGCTCAATCTCCACCGGCACCTTCGCACCGGATTTCCACTCGACAATCACCAGCGGAGGCTGCGGACGATCAGAGCCAAAAAAATTCTGCACGGCACGCTGCACATCACCGGCTGCTGCAGCCGGCTGGACAAAAGCCTTCAGCTGCACGATGTCGGCCGAATTCCCACCAGAAAATTCCAGCGTTTTCTGCAGACTTTGCAGCGTGGCCAAGGACGCCTCATAAACAGAATCAGACTGCTCAGCCTGGCCAGCCACATAAATCTGTCGACCTGCAGGCAGCCGCGACCACTCTGAAGTCACCGGCGAAGCCCCGGACTCCGACGCCGTCGCAATCGCATCCATCGTCAGCAGTCCAGGGCCTGGAATTTCTGAGATAACCTGCGTGAGCGCCGGACGAGCATCCGCGGACCACTGTGACTGCAGTACCTGCCGAGCCGCAGCAAGGATTTCGTCAGATTCGCCGTACAGGTGCAGCCTGGCAACATCAGCCAGTGAACCACCATGTGCCTGCAGGATCCGCTGCAGCTCACGCACACAGGCCACTGCCTGCTCTGCTGCAGTCCCTGCCAAAGCACCCACTGGCTGTACCTGCCCCGTCCAGCAGGTATCGCCTGTAACGATCACGGCTTCCGGAAACCCGGCTGACGTCAGCTGCAAACGCTGGATTCGATCCTGTCCCATCGCTCTGCTCCCGTCGAGACAGCACACAATCGCCAGCACCCCGACAGCCAGCCAGTGGCCTGCGCAAACCGCAGCCTGCCGATGTTCCTGATGGCACAGACAGCCAGATCTGCTCATTCCCGGGACTCCACCGCAAACACCCGAAGCCTGCTACCCACCCGTAACCCGCAGCCTAACGCTGCAGGTCGGGTCTGTCAAAAGTTGAATTCTCAGATGCGGATTCAGACCCCGGCTGAAATCGCTCACACGTCACAGTCCGGACTTCAGAGCGTGCAGCATCTGTTTTACCTGCAGGCGGCGGCGATCAACCGCCTCTTTACCGGTATCCCGAACGATCAGCACGTCCGCCTGCACTTTGACGATCCAGTCACGCAGCACGTTTCTGCGCAGGACTGCATATTGGGGTTGTTCAGCTGCGACCACCGAAACATGTTCAGAGATGACATCGAGGTCCCTGCCGGACGGCAGGGATCTGAATGGCCTTAACGTTGGAGCCGACTCGCGGCTGACGCTGCCTGCCACCAGTATTCCCGCCGACGCAGTCGATACCTCAAAGCGTCGCAATACCAGCATATACCGCTGCCATCAGCAACAGAACAGCCTGTGTCATGTATGCAAACATGTAAATTTCTTTCGGCAGCAAGCAGAAAAGGCTGGCTTCCGGGGGGGAGAGCCAGCCTTTTCAGGAGGGGAGAGATTCGTGGTATTCGTTTTTGCTGCGCGGGTCTCTGATCAGGCGGCTTTTCGTTCGCTGCTGAATGCAGCGATCTGCGGCCGACGAACATTCGATCCCGGGCCGCCTCGCGGAGGATACCCGTACTCACGCAGCTTGCCGGACAGCGTTCGCAGACCAATCTGCAGAATCTGAGCCGTCTTTTCACGATTGCCGTTGCAGCGGGCAAACGTTGATTCAATCAGCTTGCGTTCCATTTCCGCCAGAGTCATGCCCACACACTCAGCACCATCTTCAATCGCGTCATGAGACAACCATGGTCTCAGGTCATCAGGGCTGATGCATTCATCCGCATCGACAGTGCAGCAGCGTTCAACAACATTCTGCAGCTCTCTCACGTTGCCCGGCCACGCATGCGATTCCAGCAACTGCAGGGCTTCGGCACTGATCTGACGCGGCGGCCGGCCTTCCTTCAGAGAAATCTGACTGATGAAGTGCTCAACCAGCAGCGGAATATCATTGGTGCGAACCCGCAACGGAGGCGACTGCAGCGTGATACCGCTGAGATGCTGCAGCAGGTCATCACGGAAGCGACCTTCCATGGCCAGCCTGTTCAGGTCGCCATGAGTAGCAGCGATGAAACGGATGTTGGGACCATCCGTGGTTCCATTCAAAACAGCAGCAGCCCGCTGCTCCAGTAACTGTGCCAGACGTTTCTGGAACGGCAGGGCGACAGTGTCAACATTATCCAGCAGAATGGATCCGCCGTCACCCATCTTCAGGTAACCGGGGAAGCCATCAGCAGTTTCGTCTCCGAACAGCTGATGTTCGAGCGTTTCCACGGAGTGCAGGCTGCAGTCGATACGCAGGAAAGGTCGACCGGCTCGACGGCTGCAGCGATGCAGGCCCTCAGCAACCAGTGTGGTTCCGCTGCCCGGTTCGCCTCGCACCAGCACCGTACGATCGTCATCCGCAGCAATCCGAATGGATTCTCGCAGTGACTGCATGGCGGGCGTGCTGCCGACCAGATCCATCAGGTTTCGATTCAGCAGCTGGCGTCGCAGCTTTTCATTCTCGCGAACCAGTTCTCCGCGACGCAGTGCGTTGAGCAGAGCGGCACCGAAACGGGATGCTGAGTATGGACGTTCGATGACATCGCAGTCGAACGATGGAACGGTTTCACGTCCCCAGCGGGAATCTTCGCTCACAATGCACAGCACCTGCGATGCTCGTGAGTGAGCGCGGATGGCGGCATTCACTTCCTGAATGCGTGACACCGAATCCGCATCATCGATGATACAGCAGCAGAATTCCTGCCGGCTCAGATGAAACAGCATGGCGTCGGGACTGTCTGTCTCGCACACCTGCATGCCTCGTTTGCGAACGTCGTCAGCAAGCAGCTGGCGGGCTCCCGGACGGGGCGAAAAAACCAGAACTGTGCGATTCACTGCTTCCGGTTCCGGGGCAGTTGTGCGGGGTTCCGGAGGGGCAGTCGGCGCGGAATGCGGGAACCGCAGAATATGCGGCTCATGATGAGCACCGTGCGGGAACTCGTTCATGATGTCCTCGATCTGAGAGCTGAGGGAGAGACGGAGGGAGAGAGACGTGAAATTCCTGAAGCAACACTCCCGAACATCAGGCCGAGAAAGCCCTGAACGGAGGTGAAACGGGGTATCAGGAAGTTTTCCGGAGCAAGTCCGGAGAGGAAGAGAGGAGAACGGGAAAGGATATCTGGACCAGTGAGTCAGGTCCGGCTTGAGAGGCCGATTGATAGCTGTGATCGGTCGCGAGTGTCAACACGTCTTCACAGCGAATCCAGGCAAAACCGTGGTCGATTTTCAAGAAAATCAAGTTTCGACAGGAACACCCGCTGGAAAAAGATGCTGAGACGGCATTTTCTGCCGATGCCCGCCCTGTCATGGGCCTGACCCGGCCGCCCGAATGCAGACAAACGCGAATTCTGCGCTCCGTTGCTCAGCCACCCACAACCTCATAACAAAAAAAGCCGGATCCAAAGGATCCGGCTTCAGTTCAGCGTCGCAAATACTGCTCAGTGCACTGCACTTCGACAATGCTCACTGCTCCACTGCGAAGGTTCTCGGAGACGCGTGGAACTCGGACATTGAATCGCGGGTTTCAAACATGTACAGACGACCGCGGAACCACAGTGCAAAGTCCAGACGACCGGGACGTTCCACACCTTCTCTGGCCAGTACCACCACATCGCAGCCACCGGAAGCCGGGGCATATCGAGTCGGATCAGCTTCAAACAGCGAACGAGCCTGTTCAGAAGAAAACGCATATGTCTGCAGTCCGAACTGCGCGGTGATCGCGGAATCCGCATCGATCAGTTCACGGTGATCACGCAGGGCAACCGGACAGAATCCCTTGAAGCCCGTCTGCTCACCTCGCTCGCGGATGCGAGTCAGCTGTTTCTGTCGCTCATCATTTTCCATCGCCACCCGCAGCTTCTCATCCGGCAGGCTCCGCAGCTGCTCTGACGGGGCAGCCTGGGATTCACCTGCGGCTGCTGACTCAGTCTCGGTTTCCGTCGTCGGTGCGGCTGCAGGGAATGTCGGCAGATCGGACGGCAGCGAAGGTTCGAACGCCGGCGGCTGTGCCACGCGGGACTGCTGCGCTGCTTCCGCTTCCTCAAACTGTATGGCTTCCGGCAGGGTCTCTTTCTGCTGCTCCAGAATCACTCCCGTAAAGGGATTTTCCTCAGCCACTGACTTCAGAGCCTGCTCTGCTTCCTGCACCGCAGCATCCACTGTGGCTGCTTTCTGCTGCACGGTCTCTGTGATGGTCTCAGCAGCCGCACTCGCCTGCTGCTTCACGCTGTTTTCCTGCTCCTGCATGGCCTCGGCAATCGAATCCAGATCCAGCGGGTCTGCAGCTGCATCAGCCTCCGCACCGCCAAACAGTTCCGGAAACTCCGACTGTTTTTTGACCGCATCAACCGTCGCATTGGCCGCCGATGACACCTGCTTCGCCGCAGCGGAGGCTGAAGCCGCCGCAGCAGCAGCGGCCGCTTCTGCTTTCGGCATGAAGGCCGGAGCAGCTCCGGGCTGCGTGAACCGCGCAGGCTTACCGGACAGTCCCGGCAAACCGGCAGGCCCCGCTGTCGCAGGCTCGGATACCGTCGTGCGAGGTCGCAGGCTGTGACCAGCCACCGGAGGCACGGCAGCAGGTTCACCGTTCGGAGTTGCAGCAGGTTTCATAATGCTGGGGAAAGCCGGCCGGGCGGCGACAGCTTTGGGCGCAGCAGCAGGCAGCGGAGCCGAACGACGCAGCCCGCCAGCCGGACCAGCCGTTGCTGGTACCGGAGCCGGTTCAAGGTAGTCCGGAGGAACCGGAGCCGGAGCAGCCGCAGGAGCAGTGCCACGCCCTGTCACCTTGCCCCAGAACTTCTTGAACACGTTCTCCTTCTTCGGAGGCTCAGCCGGCTTCTTCCGCACCAGTTGAGTCTGCATGTTCTGAGCGTTCGGCAGATCCTGAGACCGCATCGACGGCATCTCCTGACCGCTCTGCTGAAACAGCTTCTGAAGTTCCCCGTTCACGCTGGTGCCATGCGAAGCGGACTGCACCTGAGTCTTGCCACTGTTGCGAGACACTGCAGAATCCTGCATCCCCTGAGCAGACCCGGACATCGGCACCGCCACCGTGGCCGACATTGCCGCCACCACAAACGTGCGGCTCACCCACTTTTCTGTCTTCATGACAACTTTCCTCTCCCGGAACTTTTCTGCCCCTCAATGCCACGCTGCGATCCACGCATCAAGGCTCACGCACTGCCGTCTGTATCGACGGTTCCGAAAAGGCCGGTTGGTGCACTTGTTTGGGTTTTTCAGTCCCTGCGACAGACAGGATTACTGGAACATGAAAAACCGGAACGACCGAAAGAATCCCCGCATTCCCCCAAAACCCCCTGAATCGGCGCGGAATTTCGGCCAGGTGGCTGGAAATGCCGATTCTCGCTGATCTCGCCCCCCAATACCCCGCTGCTTTGACTCGCTCGCTCACTCGCCCCATACTTCCCCCCCGCGGCCCTGACCACTTCCGGCACTTGAATTCAGTACAACCCTGGCAGACTTATGAGCAGTGAAACAACGGTGCGAGCTGGTGAAGCAGTGACCGTCGGACAGCAGCAGATCACGATCCGTGTCGTTTCCGGCGATGCCTCCGGAAAACCTTCCGGACGACTTGCCCGCATCCTGCTGACCCTGTCACTGCTGCTGAACTTCTGGCTGCTGCTGGGACCCAGCCTGACGACCTCCGGCACGGACATCCCGGAGCTGTTCCTGGAAGGCACCCGCGGTGCCGCCGCACGCATCGCCGTGATCTCCGTCGAAGGCATGATCAGCCCACCCTTTACCGAACGCTGGATTCGCCAGCTGCGAAAGGCAGCAAAGGATCAGTCGGTTCGCGGAGTGCTGCTGTCGATTGACAGCCCCGGAGGATTCGTGGCAGACAGCCATCAGCTGCATCACGAAATTGAACTGCTGGCAGCCACAAAACCGGTCTGGGTGTCCATGAAACGCCTGGCCGCCTCCGGCGGCTACTACATCGCCGTCGCACCCGGTGAATCCTCCCGCATCTTCGCTGAACCCACAACCTGGACCGGTTCCATCGGTGTCATCATCGCGCGCTACAACGCCACAAAACTGGCGGAAACCGTGGGAGTGAAAGTGGAGCCACTGACCACCGGCCCACTGAAGGATACCCTGAACCCCTTCCGCGATATGACTCCTCAGGAAACACAGGTCTGGGACGCCATTCTGAAGGACTCGTTCGACCGCTTCATCGGTGTCATTGATGCAGGTCGGAAACAACTGGATCAGGAAGCCATTCGCAAACTGGCAACCGGCCAGATTTACACCGCTCAGCAGGCTCTCGACAATGGCCTCGTGGACGAACTGGGCTATCAGGAAGACGCCGTCAAGGCCCTCGCCGCACAGCTGCAGCTGGATCAGTACGAAGTGTTCGAGTATCGGGCCATGCCGGGACTGATCGATGTCGTACTGGGAGCTGCCACTCGCACACCATCACTCAGCGAACAGTTTGCCGCTTCCACAGTACCGCAGGCCATGTACTTCGCATCCTGGAACCCCTTGCCCCTGCAGCAGCAGACCTACTGATCCCGTTCCAGTCGCTGCATCCGATCCAGCAGATCCTGACGAGCCCGAAACAGACGGCTGCGCACCGTACCCAGCGGAATCCCCAGCAGCTCAGAAATCTGCTCATAAGACATCTCGTCAATGTCCTTCAGCACCAGAACTTCACGAAAATCCTGAGGCACCTGGCGCAGCGCCTGCCGCAGTCGCTGAACTTCTTCGTCCAGTTCCAGGGCTGCTCCGGTAGTCCCTGCCGTTCCCTGATCAACAGGCTCCGCCAGACCGGCCTCCGTCAGCTGATCCAATGAACCAGCCGGACGCCGACGTCGCACGCTGCTGATCGCGGCATTGCGGGCAATCCGGTACAGCCACGAATAAAACCCTGAGTCCCCTCGGAATTTTGACAGCTGCTGCCACGCCAGCAGAAAGGCCTGCTGAGCTGCATCCAATGCATCCTCACGAGAACCCAGACTGTGCTCCAGACTGTGCACCAGCCGATCCTGATACCGCAGTACCAGCAGGTCAAACGCCTCTGCAGAATCCGCTGTACCCCGCAGAGCGTCAGAAATGAGCTGCTGATCCGATGGCTCGCCCACGCAAGTTCGCCTGCTAAAACTCGTCCGCTGAAAACCGTCCCCGCAACTGCCAGCCACCACCAGTCAGCCGGTCGGCATTCCCTCCGCTTTCCGCGAGCCGGTCAGCCGTCGATGACGTGAAAAATAATACATCCCGCCAATTCCGACTGCCACCAGCAGCAGACTGAAAATTTCAGCGTCCTTCAGCCCCAGAGTGAAAGGAGCCACATCCGCCCGCAGAGATTCCAGACCATAACGGGAAATCGGATACAAAATCGCCGCCAGACTCATCACCGCACCGTCATACGGACGTCTGCGAAAATACCACGCCAGAATACCGGCCAGCACAAAAGCCGCAGCCGAGCTGTAAAGCTGGACCGGATGCAAAGGCATGGTCGCCTGCGCCAGCGGATCCAGCTGCCCCTTCACCACCAGTTGACCAAATGTCAGGCTGTCAGGCGGAAACTGCACCGCCCACGGCAGACTGCAGGCCCGACCATAACAGCAGCCATACAGAAAACAGCCAATCCTTCCAAATCCCTCCCCCACCAGCAGTGAGGGCGTCAGCACATCCAGAATCGGTACCAGCGGCAGCTTCCGCAGACGACAGAATGTCGCGATCCCCGCCATCCCGCCAATCACGCTGCCGTAAAACACGATCCCGCCATCCCACAATGCCACCGCAGCAATCACCTTCTGCAGCCCCGTCGCCGCTGAAAATGCCGGATTGCCATGTCGCAGCAGAAAATAAGCCCGCGCTCCGATCAATCCCGGTATCAGAGCCCACATCAGCATGTCCCAGATGATGTCCGGATCCACGCCAATCGAACGAATGCGTCGCGCTGCCAGCCAACTGGCTGTGGAGAAACCCACAAACATCATGAATCCATAGCCAAACACCGGGAACCCGTCCCGCACGATCCCGATATCCGGCTGCAGCAGCAGCAAACCCAGAAATCCTGCAGGAACCACCAGCCAGAATCCGGCTGCCAGCAGGGCTTCCACCAGGCTTCCCTCGCGCCGCCAGAGTTGTGCTGACAACACGCACACAGCCAATGTCCACACCAGAATCAGCCAGCCCGCTCCCACATACAACTCGTTGCCGGCCGCATCAAAGCGCCACGCCGAATCAAACATGAATCTCAGCAGGTTCGTGCGCATGATGACTTCCAGAAGGCTCAGCCAAAAACCAGCAGCAGATTATCGATCAGACGCGTCGTGCCGACACGGGCTGCAATCAGCGCAACACACGAGGTGCCACTCGGCACACGCTCCGGCAGCGGCTGCAAAGTCTCCGGATCGGCCAGCACAGCATACTGCAGAACCAGCCCCGGTGTCTGCAGCAGCATTTGCTGCATCTGCTGTTCCACCACCGACGGCACGGCGCCAGACTGACTGCACAATCGCTCGGCCAGCCGCAATGCCCCCGACAGCGCTGTCGCTGTCTGCCGCTCTTCCGCCGTCAAATAGCGATTGCGACTGCTCATCGCCAGACCATCCGATTCCCGTATGATCGGACATGTCACAATCTCAACGGGAATGTTCAGATCCCGCACCATGCGCCGAACCACCAGCTGCTGCTGATAGTCCTTTTGCCCAAAATAGGCCTTCTGCGGCTGAGTAATCATCAGCAATTTGGCCACCACCGTGGTTACTCCGTCAAAATGACCGGGCCTGTGAGCCCCCTCAAGCAGCGTGGTCAGCCGACCCACCTGCACCACGGTTTCCGCGTCGGCCGCATACATCTGATCAGTCTGCGGCGTAAACACCAGATCCACGCCGGCCTGCTCACACAACTGCAGATCCGACTGCAGCGTTCTGGGATACTTTGAAAAATCCTCCTGAGGCCCAAACTGCGTGGGATTTACGAAAATCGTGGCCGTCACATAGCCGCACTCGCTGCGCGCCCGCTGCATCAGACTGACATGCCCCTGATGCAGCGCACCCATCGTGGGGACACAACCCGTCAGCAGTCCTCGCTGCCGGGCGGCAGTCACATGCTGCAGCGTCTGCTGCGGACAACTTTCCACCAGCATCTGAATATCCCTGGAATCCAGTGTCGCCCCGAAATTCGGTGCATCCAAAACCTCCACCCCGCCGGATTCTCACGGCCCGAAGGAATGCTGTCGAGCCCTGTCCGGGCGTGTCGCCCGGTTTTCGTGCAATTCCGCCACCGCACAGCCCAACTGCTCGCTCTTCCAAACGTCCTTCGCTACATTACAAACTCGCAAAAAATGCCGTTTCCACAACGGCTCAGACTCATCCCACCCAGGACTCCAGGAGTCTCTGCATGTCCCTGCATCCAGTCCATCTGCTGCTCTGCCTGCTCCTGACAATCACAGCAGCACCCGCCAGCGCTCAGAATCCCGGTACTCCTGAACCACAGGACCAGGCGGCACAACTGCTCCGGCAGACTCAGGTCCGCGGCGGACTGATCGTGCACTCCGGCTGCGGCAATGGCAGCCTGACACTCGCACTCCGACAGTCCGACTCGTTTCAGGTTCATGGTCTGGAAGCCGATCCGGCGCTCGTCGAACAGGCACGCAGCACCATTCGCAACGCAGGCCTGTACGGCGAGGTGTCCGTCATTCAGCACGCTGAGCCACAGCTGCCCTACGTCGACAACTCAGTCAATCTGCTGATCGCGGACACCGGCAGCACGGCTCAGCGCGAGGAAATTCTGCGAGTGCTTGTACCCAACGGACAGGCCCTGCTGCGTCAGCCCGACGGACAGTGGCAGCAGCTCACAAAACCACGGCCCGCATCCATCGATGAATGGTCGCACTACCTGCACGACGCCTCAGGAAATGCCGTCGCTCACGACACGGTCGTTAATTCGCCCCGACACCTGCAGTGGGTCGGCAGCCCGCGCTGGTCCAGACATCATGACCGCATGGCCAGCATGAGCGCCCTCGTGTCCACCAACGGACGCATGTTCTACATCATGGATGAAGGCAGCCGCATCTCAATCCAGCTTCCCTCCCGCTGGAAACTCATTGCCCGTGATGCCTTCAACGGTGTCATCCTCTGGAAACGCGACATCACCGACTGGCAGAATCACCTTTGGCCGCTGAAAAGTGGCCCGACGCACCTCGCCCGACGACTGATCTCGGCCGATCACGAAGTCTATTCCGTACTCAGCAACGACGGTCCGCTCGAAGCCCTCGATGCCGCCACCGGAAAAACGCTCCGCACCTACGAGGGCTCAGCTGCCACCGAAGAAGTCATCCTGTCCAATGGCATCCTGTTCACAGTGTCACGCAAAGGACCGGGCGAACGCGACAGCTATGCACCCGCCAACGGGCGCGTCGGTGATCAGGCAAAAGTCGGTCAGGAATTCTTCTGGAATGAAGAACCGCGAGTGATCATGGCCTTCGAAGCCGCCACCGGAAAACAGCTGTGGGCTCGCCAGACCCGCATCTCACCCCTCACCCTCGCCGCCGATCAGCACCGCGTGTACTACCACGACGGAGAATCCCTGACAGCACTCGATCCACAGTCCGGAAATCTCGTCTGGGCCAGTGAACCTGTCACGCGACGCCGTCAGTTCACGTTCAATTTCGGTCCCCGACTGGTCGTCTGGCAGGATGTGGTCCTGTACGCCGGCGGGGACGGAAAAATGATCAGCGTCGATTCCGCCTCAGGAAAACAGCTGTGGGAATCAGATCATCCAAACTCCGGCTATCAGTCACCGCAGGACCTGATGGTCGTCGACGGACTGGTCTGGTGCGCCCCGACGACCTCCGGCAAAGACACCGGCGTTTTCACCGGTCGCGATCCACGCAGCGGTGCAGTGAAAAAGGAATTCGCCCCGGATGTTGACACCTACTGGTTTCACCATCGCTGCTATATCGCCAAAGCCACCGACAACTTTCTGATTCCGTCACGCACAGGAGTCGAATTCGTAGACTTTGAAAAGGAACACTGGGATATCCATCACTGGGTTCGCGGCGGCTGCCTGTATGGAGTCATGCCCTGCAACGGTCTGACCTATACTCCGCCCCACAACTGTGCCTGTTATCCAGAAGCCAAGCTGTATGGGTTCAACGCTCTTGCACCCACCGCACCCACACGACCGATTCCCGGTCAAATCCCCGAAGAGGGACGGCTGACAACAGGCCCGGCATGGCAGGAACCGCTGGCAGCCATCGCCGACTTCGACGGCAATGACGACTGGCCCACCTTCCGCCATGATGAAAAACGCAGCGGCACCTCCCGGCAGGAAGTCCCGGCAAAGGTCCAGCCCCTCTGGAAACTGACACTGGGGGGACGGCTGACATCCCCCGT
>SXXK01000384.1 GCA_005791255.1 Planctomyces sp. | reverse complement strand
CGTCATAACATTTCTGCACTTCAGCGCTGCGTGAAACTTCTAAGCAAGCGGCATCGAGTTGGTTTTCTGATAAAAGCTCAACAAGAGTTTGGGTATCCGCAATATTGCAGCGTGAGTAGTGGTGTTTGAGTTTGTGGCGTTGACTCTTTGCGATTTTTCGCGTCTTCGCGTCTTCACGTGAGGCAAGCAGGGAGTGGTTTTTTGGTGTTTTGCTGATGTTTAGCGTGTGTCAGCCGTCGGTTTTGGTCTTTTTTCCGCCGCCGGATTCCTTTGGCGGGTCAACGGACGGTGGGAATCCGTTCAGTTGGCGCCAGACTTCAAACCAGAGCGGGACCTGTTTCAGCAGGACCCACCCGTTGGCTCGCACACCCTGTCTGAGATAGCGGTCTTCGGGCCAGTTGTGTTCGTCGGTGGCATCGGGGAGGATCTGGCAGCGGAATTTGCCTTTGCCGTCGTCGATCATGTCGACCGACACAACGCTGCCGCCGAATGTGCCGACAGCGACTGAGGGCCAGCCGGCGAACTGAATGGCCGGCCAGCCTTCGAACTGCAGTCGGACGTGGCTGCCGGGGCTGACCAGCGGTGCGTCATTGCCGTCCAGCCAGATCTGCACGGCACGGTCTTTCGTATCCGGAACGAGGCGGCAGATCGGGTCACCTTTTTTGACCAGCTGGCTACCGATGTTGGGGTTAATTTCGACGAGGTATCCATCGAAGGGTGCGGTGACAAGCTGAGTATCCTGGCGAGCAATTTTGGACTGCAGTTCGAGACGTTCCTTTTCGACCTTGGCGACTTCGGATCGCGCCTTATCGAGTGCACCTTCGTAGTAGCGTACATCGGCTTCGGCTTTCTGGATGTATGCCAGTCGGTCGTTCTGCTTGCCCTGCAGGTCAGATTTGGCGGCCGACACATTGGCCATTTCCTCGCGGACTTTGGCCTTGGATTCATTGAGCTTGCGTTCCGCTTCCTGCAGTTTTTCGAGTGACAGGTTGCCATTCTCCTGCAGTCCTCTGTAGCGTTCGAGTGCGGCTTCAAGCTGCGGGATGGCCGCCTGAGCGAGTTCCAGTTTCTGTTCTGCAGCCTGGGCTTTCTCGGTGGCAGCCTGTACATAGGCGTCCTGGGCCTTGCCGACCTGCAACTGGACTTCCCGATACGCGTCCAACTGCCCCTGCGTGGCCTCGACAATCTTCCCGGCTGCGTCGAACATCAGTGTGGTGTTTTCGAGCTGAGCGCTGAGTCGGGTGGCGTAGTCGGCGTCGAGGTCGCGGATTTCGGCGATGAACTCGCCTTTTTTGACGTGCGTGTTTTCCATGAGGTCATCGTTCCAGCGCACGATGCGGCCCTCGATGGTGGCTTCCAGCGTCTGCTGGCGTTCGCGGGGTGCGTAGGCCATGACGTAGCCGGCACCGCGGACAGTCTGCTGCCATGGAGCGAAGGCCATCAGCAGGATGCAGAGTGTGAGCATGATCAGCAGGATCATGGCCAGCCGGCGTGCCCAGCGGGACGAGCGTGCCAGCTGGAGTGAGGGGAACAGGGGCTGGCTGAGGGCCGTCGGCGAGCCGGCGGACCGTTTGCGGGTAGCGGCGGACTGCGGCAATGCGACGGTCCGGGTTCCATGTTCGTGCGTGGTGGAGGTCATAGCGGGAACCTGTGGGTCAGTGGGCATCGCGTCGGGAAGCAGTGGCGGCAGCGGTGGCTGTCGCTTCGCCTGGCAGTTCGATGACTCGGCTCATCAGCTGCTGCAGGCGAGTGTTGGAGGTGGCGAGGATGAGTTTCCAGGAGTGGTCGGCGGAAGTGATACGCCGCAACACTCTGTCGGCCAAATCCTCCGGGAGCAGATCCATCAGTTCATCGATCAGCACGACTTCCGGTCTGCCGGAGATGGCTCGGGCCACCATCAGCAGTCGGCCCTGGACGGGAGTCAGTGGCTGGCCGTCGGGACTGAGGCGGGTGTTGAGTCCATCGGGGAGTTCCTGTACGAGCCCCATCAGTTCGACGGTTTCAAGAGCTGAGCGAACATCTGCGACGGAAACATCGGAACGTTCCAGATGGACATTTTCGGCAATTGTGCCATCGAAGATTTCGGTGTTTCGAACCATGACGACGTGTCGGCGGAGCACATCGGGTCGGAGGTCACGGGGATCGGCACCGTGCAGACTGATCAGGCCTCCTGCAGGTTCACGCAGACCGAACAGCATATCCAGCAGGTGGCTCTTCGCCCGGGTGTTGGAACCAGCCAGTGCGACTCGTTCACCCGACCGGATTTCCAGCGAGACCGGGTTGTCTTCAGCGCCTGGCAGACGCAGTTTCTGGATGACGATGCCTGAACCTTCCGGGATTGTGAGCAGTCCGTCAGCCCGCTCCACCGGCAGATCCAGCAGGTGGCCAATCTTGTCCACGGATGTCAGCAGGTCGTAGTAGCTTTCAATGTGTTTGGCCATTTTGGCGAAGGAGTCGACCACGATGGCCACGATCAGTTCGGCAGCCACAAGTTGTCCCAGCGAAAGCTGCCCGGTGATGACCAGCCAGCCACCGATGGCCAGCAGGACTGTACTGGCGAGCGCCTGAGCGAGGAGGATCGCCAGCAGTTGTCGCATCAGTACCGAAAAATGGCGTCTGCGAGCGTCGAGGTATCCGTAAATCAGGGCGTCAGAGCGATCAAGAGCAAACTCAGCAGCCCCGTCATAGCGGAATGTATTGCGGCAGCGTGCCATGTCTTCGAGCCACGCAGCCATGGCATACTTGCACTTCGATTCCGTAATGCTGGTGCCAATGGCACCGCGACCGAGGAGGTACACCAGCAGCATCAGCAGCACGAGCGCAAAGTCGAAGGCCAGCAGCCACGGATGGTAAAATGCCAGCACGGTCATCCCCACCGCCATGTTGAGGATGAGGGAGATTCCATCGAGCAGCAGACCGGATGCCGTTTTCTGGATAGTCACCACATCGAAGAAGCGGTTGACCAGTTCCGGCGGGTAACTGTCGTGGAAGGCGTTGAGTGAAGTGCGAGGCAGACGCCAGGCAAGTTCTGCAGCAAGACGCGCAAACAATCGTCGCTGAATCAGTTCGACGACCCAGGTCTGCATGGCCTTCAGAGCAGCTTTGAACAGCAGGAACACCAGCAGCATCAGGGACAGTACAATGACCGGCTGCAGGAAACGTCCGAAAGCCACTGTGCTGACCAGAGCTTCGACGGCCAGCGGCGTCGTCATGCTGAGCAGGCCGGACACCAGAGCAAAGGTGACAACCACCCAGATGTCGGTCCGTTCGGCCTTCATCAGGCTGATCAGTCGGGACAGTGGCGAGGTGTGGTGGTCGTGATCATTGTGGTGACCGTGAGCACTGACTTTCTGCGGTTCGATGACCACGCACCGCAGCAGACCCTCGAATCCCGCAGCCTGCAGCTGGGTACTGATCTGGCCGGGGCGCAAAGTCCTGATCGGCTGTTCTCCGCGAGGCTGCATCAGCAGCATCCGTCGTCCGCCGTGGCCGGTCAGCAATCGCCAGCCGCAGCCGGGGAGATGCACCATAACGGACATGCCGTCCCGAGCGAGGCCGATGAGTTCCGGCAGCTGTCCTTCGACCACGCGGGCCACGAAGCCCAGACTGGTGGCAGATTCTGTCAGCCAGCGACACCAGGTGCTGTCCGGCAGTTCGGCGGCGAACCGCGAGCCCTCGTCCACCGAACGGCGAATTGCCGAGCGATCCGCGTGGACACCCTGCCGTGAAGTGATCTGCTCAAACATCCAGCAAACGTCGATCAGGTCGGTTTCGCTGGTCGAGGCAGCCAGGGACGCCGTCATTACCGCTTCCGTTTCTGTCACTTTTCCCGAAGACTGTGAATGGTGCATTATATCGAAATTCTTGAGTGGGAAAGGAAAACGTCCAATCCAATTACTCGTGAACTGGGGCGAAACTCGCGAACTGTCATAGATTTTTCCTATGTATTGGGGTTGTTTTACGGGTGCTGATCGTTTTTTGTTTGGTTCGCCGGTCTGTTTGGGAAAATCGGTTCCGTCAAACTGGCAGACTGACCTTACGAGCGAAACCGCAATTCTGCGGGTCAGGGGTGATTTTGTTCCCGGGTTTTGGTGGCTATGATCTGCGGGAGGGTGCTGAGCAGTCCGAGGCGAAGATTTTGTGTTTGGCGAGCGGGGCGTGGCGATGTCGGTCAAAACATTTGCAGCGGTGGATCTGGGTGCTGAGAGCGGTCGTGTGATGGCTGGCTGTTTTGACGGCCGCACGGTTTCGCTGAGTGAACTGCATCGATTTCCGAATGGTCCTGTGCATTTGGGTGGGACATTGCGGTGGAATCTGGTGGGTTTATGGCAGGAGATTCAGCGAGGTCTTGGTCGAGTGGGTGCTGAGCACGGGGGTTCAGTGGCCAGCGTGGGTGTGGACACGTGGGGTGTGGACTTTGTGCTTTTGAATCGGAATGACGAGCTGTTGGGTCAGCCCTGGAATTACCGGGATTCCCGCACTGACGGGATGCTGAATCTGGCTTTTCAGCGGGTTTCACGGGCGGAGATTTTTGCTCAGACGGGCCTGCAGTTCATGGAGATCAATTCGCTGTATCAGCTGCTGGCGATGTGTCGTCGGGATCCGGAGCTGGTGTCTCAGGCAACTCGTTTTCTGATGGTGCCTGACTTTTTGAACTGGTGTTTGTGTGGCAGCCGGGTGGTGGAGTTTACGAACGCGACGACGACGCAGATGCTGAACGCGACGACTCGTACGTGGGCCACGGACCTGCTGCGTCGGCTGGAGATACCGACGGAGATGTTTCCGGAGATTGTTGTACCGGGGACTCGGCTGGGCGTGCTGCGTCGGGAGGTTGCTGAGTCGGTGGGGTTGCGGGACGTGCAGGTGGTGGCTCCTGCGACGCACGACACGGGATCGGCAGTGGCGGCGGTTCCGACTGTGCATACGGGGCGTCCGAACTGGGCTTACATCAGCAGCGGCACGTGGAGTCTGATTGGTGTGGAGGTGCGGGATGCGATTTTGACCGAGTCGGCTTTGCAGCGGAACGTGACGAACGAGGGTGGTCTGGAGGGAACCTATCGACTGCTGAAGAATGTGATGGGGATGTGGCTGGTGCAGGGAGTGCGGGCTTCGTGTGCCCGGCGGGGATTGCAGCTGGAGTATTCTGAGATCACCGAGCGAGCCGCGGGGGCTCAGGCGTTTCGTTCGCTGGTGAACCCTGACAGTGCGGAATTTCTGCGTCCGGACGACATGGCCGCGGCGATTCAGGCGGAGTGTCGTCGAACGGGTGAGCCTGTACCGGAGGACGAGGGGCAGTTGTTTCGTTGTGTGCTGGAGAGTCTGGCTCTGAAGTATCGGATGGTGCTGAGGTGGCTGGAGCAGTTGACGGGAGTGCGGGTGGAAGTGATTCATGTGGTGGGCGGTGGATCCCGGAATGCGGTCTTGAACCAGTTTACGGCGGACGCCTGTGGAGTGCCGGTGATAGCTGGTCCGGTGGAGTCGACGGCACTGGGGAACGTGCTGGTGCAGGCGATGGGTGCGGGTGAGATTGGTTCGCTGTCTGAGTTGCGTGAAGTGGTGCGGCGATCTGAGAGTCTGGCGGAGTATGTGCCGCGGAATACAGCGGCGTGGGATGCGGTGTGGTCGCGTTTTGAGCGGGTTCAGTAAGATCCGGCTGACTGATTTGGGAATCATTGTTTATGGGTTTGTTTGATCGACTGAAGCGTGGCCTCGAGAAGACTCGTCAGATCCTGCGGACGGACATCCGCGATCTGTTTCGATCGGGCGAGATACTTGACGAGCGTCTGCTGTCGGATTTCGAGGCGCGGCTGATTCGCACGGACATGGGTTTCGCCGCGGCGACTCGGATTATCGCCAGGCTGCGTGAGCAGCATGGTGGTCGCACGGTGGATGTGGATGCGATCTGGAAGACGGTGCGTGACGAGCTGGTGGATCTGCTGCGAGGCCAGAACGACAGTCGCTGGAATCTGGAGGATCCTTTGTCGCCGCTGGCACGGGCGGCGGCGGGACCGACGGTGATTCTGGTGGCTGGTGTGAATGGTGTGGGCAAGACAACATCGATCGCCAAGATCACGAATCTGCTGCAGAAGCAGGGTCGGCGAGTGGTACTGGCGGCGGGGGACACATTCCGGGCGGCTGCGGTGGAGCAGCTGACGATGTGGTCGCAGCGACTGGGCTGTGAGATTGTGCGACGCGAGAGCAATTCGGATCCGGCGGCTGTGGCCTACGAGGGGGTGCAGCGGGCGGTTGCTGCGGGGGCCGACTATCTGATCGTGGACACGGCCGGTCGCCTGCAGACTCAGAAGAATCTGATGGACGAGCTGGGGAAGATTCGGCGGGTGATGCAAAAGGTCATTCCGCTGGCTCCGCATGAAAGTCTGCTGGTGCTGGATGCGACTACCGGTCAGAATGGGCTCAGTCAGGCGCGCAGTTTTGCCGCAGCCACCGGCTGTACTGGGTTGGTGCTGGCGAAGCTCGACGGGACTGCTCGTGGCGGCATTGTGGTGGCGATCCGGCAGGAGATGGGAATTCCGGTGAAGTACATTGGCGTGGGTGAGCAGGTGGACGATCTGGAGCTGTTTGATCCGGTGGGATTTGTGGATGCGTTGTTCAGTCGCTGATTTGTGAGGAGGCGACGGTGGAAAAGCTGCTGTTCTTTGTGTTGCTGCTGGGTCTTTCGAAGCTGGTGGACCTGCTGAAAAATTCGGGCCAGCCTGCTGTGGGGCAACCGCCTGCGGCACCGGGGAATCGCCCGGCTGATCCGGGTAAGCCGGGTGGTTTGCGGGGCATGCTGGAGGAGTTGCTGCGGGTCCCGCCGGACGAGTCCGATGCGCCTGTGGCGGGTTCTGCGGTGCCCAATTCTTCTGCTTCCCCCGCGAGGGCTCAGAATCCTGCGACTCAGTCCCGTCCGCAGCGTTCGCGGCCGGCGGAGCGGTCGGGCGGCCAGCGTGCAGAGGGGCAGAAGTCGGCCAGGAGGTCGGCGAAGAAGTCGGCTGGTGGAACATCACTGTCATCGGGGTCTGCGACGGGCAGTGCGGTGGCGCGGCATGTGGAAACCGCCATCAATGCTCATGTCAGGCAGCATGTCGGTTCGGGGATCAGTGAGTCGGTGCGGCATGATATTGGTGAGCACGTGGAGGCGGCCTTTGGTCGGGATATTGCGGGTGAGGCGAAAAAGGTAAGTGAGGCCGGGGGGGCTGCGAGCATCCGGCAGATCCTGAAAAGTCCTCGCGGCGTGCAGCAGGCCATGCTGGTCTCAGAAATCCTGAACCGTCCGCGCATCTTTCGCCGTTGATTGAATGGACGCTTGACACTTGCCGACCTGGTGGGTATTCAGGTGTTTTCTGGTGGACATAGACCGCAGTTTTCCCGTGCATTCTGGTGCAAGCCGAGGCCCGCATGTCAAAAGATCGTCGCATAGACATTGAAGAAATTGGTGCCGTGACGGTGGTTCGGCTGCTGGAAAAGAAGATTCTGGACGAAGCGAACATCGAGGCGCTGGGTCAGGAGCTGTATGCTGTGGTGGACAAGGATGGTCGCCGTAAAGTTGTGCTGGACTTCAAAGCGGTCGAGTATTTGTCCAGTGCCGCCCTGGGAAAGCTGGTCAGTCTTGAAAAGAAGATGAACCTTGCGAAGGGCAAACTGGTGCTCTGCAACATCCGCAAGGATATCTACGAAGTGTTCAAGCTGCTGCAGCTGGGTAAGGTACTGACGATCTGCAGTGATCTGGACGAAGCGATTGGGAAGTTTTAACCCTTGCGGTGGCTGTTTGGCGGTTCAGTGAGCGGGGGGGCCTGACTGCGTGGCGGATCCTGTTCTCTTCGAGATACTGATTCCCAGTCAGATGTCGGCGGGGATGGCGGTGCAGGACCGGGTGATCGGTCTGATGCAGGATCTGCAGTTTTCGGGGCGTGACATTTTTGCGATGCGGCTGTCGCTGGAAGAGGCGATCAGCAACGCAATTCGGCATGGCAATCGGTTTGCGTCGGACAAGCAGGTCTGGATTCGCTGTGAACTGACAGAGTTGCTGGTGCGTGTGGTTGTGCGGGACGAGGGTGAGGGATTTGATCCTGGGCAGGTACCGGATCCGACGCTGGCTGAGAATCTTGAGCGTCCCAGTGGTCGTGGTCTGCTGCTGATGCGGGCTTATCTCAGTGACTGCTGCTATTCGGATTCCGGGCGATGTCTGACGCTGGTGCGTGAGCGGAACAGTCCGCTGCCGATCGTTCCTGACTGACACCAGTTTTCTCAGGAATTCGACCGAGATCCCCCCTGCCAACTCGAACACGCTCCCGCCTCACGGTATAGTCACGACCACACATCGTCGGCCTTCCGGTGATTGGCGACTTCAGTTCAAAGTCTGGCGGCATCCGTATGAAGATTCATGAGTATCAGGCGAAGCAGTTGTTGCGAGCTGCAGGTGTAGCGGTTCCTCAGGGCGTGGTGGCTCGTACCGCCGCAGAGGCGGCTCAGGCCTTCACCTCGCTGGGTGGGTCTCTGGCAGTTGTCAAATCGCAGATTCACGCGGGTGGCCGTGGCAAGGGGCGATTTGTCGAGCAGCCTGAGCAGCGTGGTGTGGTGCTGGTGCGTTCTGCTGAGGAAGCGCAGCAGAATGCGGCACGCATGCTCGGAAATACTCTGGTTACCATTCAAACTGGTGCTGCGGGCAAGCAGGTGAGCACATTGTTTGTCGAGCAGGGCCTGAAGATTGCTCGCGAACTGTATCTGGGGATTGTGGTGGACCGCGAGGCGGGTGGTCCTGTGCTGATCATGTCATCCGAGGGTGGCATGGAGATTGAAGAAGTCGCGGCGCATTCTCCTGAGAAGATTCTGAAGGAGCCTTTTGATGCGGTCGCCGGGCTCTACCCCTATCAGGCTCGCAAGCTGGCTTATGCTCTGGGGCTGGATGCGGCTGCGGTCCGCAGTGCAGAGAAGTTTCTGCCGAAGATCTGCAGGTTCTTCGTGGACTATGACTGCTCGATGACCGAGATCAATCCGCTGGTCGTGACGGAAGACGGCCAGATGCTGGCTTTGGATGCCAAGGTCACGTTTGACGACAACGCTCTGTTTCGTCACAAGGACGTGGTGGCTTTGCGGGATCTGTCCGAGGAGGAGCCGGCGGAGGTGCGGGCTGCCGACACGGGGCTCAGCTATGTCAAGCTGAACGGAAACATTGGGTGTCTGGTGAATGGTGCGGGTCTGGCGATGAGCACGATGGACCTGATCAAGCTGCATGGCGGCGAGCCGGCCAACTTTTTGGACGTGGGTGGTGGTGCGGATGAGGACCAGGTGACGGAAGCGTTTCGCATCATTCTGGCGGACAGCAATGTGAAGGCGGTGCTGGTGAACATTTTCGGTGGGATCATGCGATGTGACATCATCGTGTCGGCTCTGCTGAATGCCTACGAAAAGGTGGGTTTCAATGTTCCGCTGGTGGTTCGGCTGGAGGGCACCAACGTCGAGAAGGCTCGTGAAATGCTGCAGGCCAGTGGTCGTCCGATCATTGCTGCGACGGACCTGACGGATGCGGCTCAGAAGGTCGTGCGGGCTTTGAATGCCTGATGTGCGGCGGTGCTGATTTTTCTGATCACTGAACTCTGTTTTGCGAAAACTCTGTCATGAGCATTCTGGTATCGAAGTCCACTCGAGTCATTACTCAGGGCATCACTGGAAACTCCGGCCTGTTCCACAGTCAGAAGTGCCGCGAGTATGCGGCTGAGTGTCAGCCGGGTGTGGATGTGTTTGTGGGCGGGGTGACTCCGGGCAAAGGCGGCACCACGGTTGATGGTTTCCCGGTCTTCAATTCGGTGCGTGAAGCGCGAGAGAGGACGGGCGCGAACACATCGATGGTGTTTGTGCCACCGCCGTTCTGTGCGGATGCGATTCTGGAGGCGGCGGATGCCGGGATGGAGCTGATCGTGGCGATCACCGAGGGGATCCCGGTGATGGACATGCTGCGAGTTCGCCGTGGTATGGAGAAATCCGCATCACGACTGATTGGTCCCAACTGTCCCGGTGTGATTACTCCGGGTATCGCCAAGATCGGCATTATGCCGGGCTACATTCACAAGCCGGGCACGATTGGGATTATCAGCAAGAGCGGGACTTTGACATACGAGGCTGCGTGGCAGCTGGGACGGGTGGGGCTGGGGCAGAGTACAGCGGTGGGGATTGGCGGGGACCCGATCAACGGGACCAGCTACATTGAGCTGTTGAAGATGTTTCAGGACGATCCGGGTACCGAGGGCATTTTGTTGATTGGTGAGATTGGCGGCAGTGCCGAGCAGGCAGCGGCTGAGTACATCAAGTCACATGTGACGAAGCCGATGGCGGGATTCATTGCCGGCCAGACAGCTCCTCCGGGCAAGCGGATTG
>SXXK01000383.1 GCA_005791255.1 Planctomyces sp. | reverse complement strand
CGCCGGAATGGCGAGTTGAACAGGAGTAGATCATGAGGAAGCTGTTTTCCGCCCTTGCCGGAATTGCCGGTGCCGCGCTGTTCGTCTGGGCCGTCGCCGCTGCTCAGCCACCGCGACAAAATGGACAGCCACCGGCAGGCAAGATGCGTAAGCCGTCGATGACTGACACCATCCGAGCCAATATCTACGCCGACAACAATTTCATGCTCTGGATCAACGGCGAACTGGTCGCCGTGGACTCCATCACCTTTATTCCGCACAACGTCATTTCCGTCGACCTGCTGCCTTCATACCCGATGACCATCGCCGTCATGGCTCGCGACAACGCCAGTCCCAAAACCGGTATGGAGTACGCAGATACCAACATTGGCGACGGTGGATTCATCCTGAAGTTTTCAGACGGCACCGTGACCAGCTCGGCATGGAAGGCACTGTGTGTGTCCCGCGGACCGCTGAATCGCGACACGAAAAATCCCCAGGTTGAAAACCTGCCGATCCCGGAAAACTGGCAGGCTGTGAACTTCGACGACAGCAGCTGGAAAGCGGCTAAGGAATATACTGAGGAAGAAGTCGATCCCAAGCAGCCTTACTTTGAAAATGACTTTGCCGGTGCGAAGTTCATCTGGACCGATGATGTGGCCATCGACAACACCATTCTCTTTCGCCATGTCGTGAAATCGGCTCCCGATGGCAAAGAGCGACCTGATTTCACCAACATCAACAACGTTGTTCCCGACAGTCCTCCAAAGAAGGCCAAAAAGCGCTGATCGCTTTCCGTTGCCTCCTTCTGAACAGGGTTCGATTTATGCGATTTACCTGCCTCGTTTTACTTTGCCTGCCTTGCCTGCTGCCGGCTCCGATTGCAGCGGCGGATCGTCCCAACATCATTCTGATGATGGCTGATGATCAGGGCTGGAACGGGACGTCCGTGGCCATGCACCCGGACATCCCGGGTTCAAAGGGCGAGATTTATCATACTCCCAACCTCGAACGCCTCGCGGCTCAGGGGATGCGGTTCTCCGCCGGTTACTCCCCGGCCCCCGTCTGTTCACCCACCAGAATCAGTATCCAGACCGGCAAGAGTCCGGCTCAGTTGCACTGGACCAAGGCAGCACCTGCCGAACCCGGACATAAACTCACCGAACCGCGGCTGATCAAACAGATCAGCAGCTCTGAAAAAACACTGGGCGAACTGCTGCAGTCCGTCGGTTATGCCACCGCTCATTACGGGAAATGGCATATTTCAGGCGGCGGTCCCGAACAGCACGGTTACGACCAGTCTGACGGTGACACCGGCAATGAAAATGCCTTCCAGTACCAGGATCCCAATCCGGTGGACATCTTTGGTATGGCGGACAAGGCTGAAAAATTTATGGCTCAGGCGCAGCGGGACCGTAAGCCCTTCTACATACAACTCTCCTGGAACGCCCTGCACGCTTCAGAAAATGCCCTCAAAGCCACCATGGCGAAGTATGAACAGAAACTGGGAGCCAGTGCCGGCAAACGAGCGGCGGTGGCCGCCATCACGGAAGACCTCGACACCGGTGTCGGAAAAGTGATGGAATCCATCGATCGTCTGGGGCTGACGGATTCCACCTGGGTCTTTTACATCTCAGACAATGGTGCCGGAGGCGGTGGTGGTCGAGGTGCCTCGCTGCGTGGCGGCAAGGGGGGAGTTTGGGAAGGGGGGATTCGAGTCCCCTGGATCGTTCGCGGACCTGGTCTGCCCGCCAACTCATGGTGCCACACTCGAGTCGTCGGGTATGACCTGCTGCCGACTTTCTGTGAACTGGCCGGAGTTCCCGCGGATGCCATTCCAAAGCAGGTTGAGGGTGGCAGCTTTGCCGCACTGTTACGCAATCAGGGTCAGGGAGAAGTCAAACGTCCACGGCCGGAACTGGTCTTTCATTTCCCGCATTATCAGGCAGCCGACGGACCGCAGTCTGCCCTGCTGCTTGGCGACATGAAACTGATTCGTTTCCTCGAAGACAACCACGTGGAACTGTATGACCTGGCGAAGGATCCGGGTGAACAGCGTGATTTGTCTCAGACGCGATCTGACGAAGCGGCAAAACTCGATCGTATGCTCGGACAGTATCTCACGGACATCGATGCTCAGATGCCTGAGCTGAATCCTGATTTTGATCCCTCCGCGCCACCTCCACAGAGGAAAGGTGGCCGCAACGCTGCAGGTGGTCAGGGCGGCAAGGGCGGTGGCATGAAGCAGGGTGGCGGTGGTGCCAAAGGTGGTGCTCAGGGAGGAGCCAAAGGGGGCAACCGCGGGAATCAGCCAGCAGAATAGTGTCGCCCAAACTCAGCCTCTCAGCAGCTGTGGTAAAACCGTTTTTTTCCCTGACATGTTCAACCATGGCCTTCTCATTTTCTGATCACCGCAGAAGCTCAGTCTGGTGCCGGCAGCGCTGTCTGGTGCCTGCCACGCTGGTTTTGTGCAGCCTGCTGTTTTGCAGCACCGCGAATGCTCAGAAGCCCGGTAAGCCAAAGGGTATGAAACCGGGTCAGGAAAGTGGACAGCGCGGTGGCGGGCGGGGGCGAAATGAGCCGCTGTTATCTGAGCAGCTGCCGGTACCTTTCCACGGGATCAGTAACGAAGATTTGACAGTCCTGCTGCAGGTCGTGTCACGGGCAAAACGCTGGATGGTGCACGACGCTGCTCCGGAGTCGCCGTTTGGCTCGGTTCGAGTTCGCTTTGCTGCTGCTGCTCCGGACGCGGATGCCGATGACGCTGTGGCTGAAAGTGACGACAATCTGCAGGTTGGCTTGTTGGTTCTGGCCAAGCTGACGCTGGATCAGCGCAAGCTGCTGGCCTCTGTGCTGGCCGACACCATTGCCGATGAGCAAAAGGCGACTCAGCTGGATAAGCAGCTGTGTCAGGTGCTGCAAAAAGTCCGTGAACAAAAACAACTGAACAAAGTGCGATCTCTGGAAACCGAAGCCCGTCGAGACGTGCAGGAACTTGGGCGAGTTGAGGGTGCACTGGCCGCCCGCCAGGCTCGCATCTTTGCACAGCTCGAAAAAGGACTGTCAAATGAACAGCGCGAAGCACTGCTGCTGGCTTCAGGTTCAGCCTTTGTACCTGAATCAGGATTGCCAGGTATGCATGAGGTGGAGGCGGAACTGAAGAACGCCGACAGTCAGCAGCGTGATGAATTGAAAAGAATGGCTCGTCGCTTCGCCGCGTGGACCGCGCAATCTGCCGTGGCGATTCCCGCCGACAGTGGTGATCTGCTGCAGCCAAAAAAGGATCGCAGTCCGGATCCACTGCTGCAGAATTTTCTGAAAATGCTGCTGCCGCCGCAGCAGGAGGAAGTGCGCAAGGTCTTTGATGCGGAATTGCGGCGACGTCGCCAGCAGCAGCAGCTGGCCACAGCCGCGATGGCCACCCTGCAGGGGCTCCGCGCTGCACGAATGCTGGACGAAAAAAAAGTGCAGCAGTCCACACTCGCATGTGCTCAGCTGCAGTTTACTGCTGCTCTCGCTGAAATTGTGTCCTTCGAAACCATCCGCCAGTCTGTCTCGAAACAGCAGCTGGAATATCTGACAGGTTCCGGTGAGCAGTAACTGTGCTGTTTGCTTCACCAGTACTCCCAGGCAAAACTCCGATGAAACGCACTCTTTGGCTTCTGCTGTTCTTCTGCCAGTTTTCAATGACTGCGGCTGCCCACGACGGTGGCGAGCCGCATCAGCATGCCGCAGCCGATCGAAAGTGGACTTTGACCACTGGCGAGACAATGACCGGCAGCTTTGTGTCCGCACGCGATGGTCGAGTGATCATCCGTCGCAGTGATGGCTGGCTGCGACCACTGTCTTTGCGGCAGTTGTCCGCTGACGATCAGACATGGGTTGCTGCCAGACAGTTGCAGATCGAACAGCTCAATACGCAGCCGCAGTATATTATCGCCAGTCTGCCGGTCGCGAACGACCCCACGACAAATATGCCGAACGGCGCTGTGTCCGCTGACTCTGCTGCTCAGAAACAACAGCTGGAACAAAGTTTCAAACCATTCAGTGATGTCGTCAAAACACGCTCCGACGACAACTTTTTCTACGTGGAATCCAACGGTGTTCCTGATCACGAAATGATGGTCGGGATCACGGCATGGCAGCAGCAGGTCCCACTGCCGCAGAAATACAACGGCGAAAAT
>SXXK01000382.1 GCA_005791255.1 Planctomyces sp. | reverse complement strand
TGAGGATGCGATCCGGTGCACGGCCCGGCCGCATGCGCCATGGGCGGTGGTGCCGGCGGACCAGAAGTGGTACACGCGGCTCGTCGTCGCCTCGATCATGGTCGATGCCCTTGCCTTGCTGTTGGCGGGAGTTGTGGGGGGAATTTTTCCGCGCCTTTCGCTGAGTGGGCTGGAGTGTGAGCTGACGTTTGATCAGCAGCGCGGGCGTGCCGGGCAGCCGTTGCTGGTACGTTTAAGGATTTTGAATCGTCGACCGTGGCCGGCGTGGGGGCTGTCATTGACTCGAGGCTTCACTGCGGACAGCTGGCTGGGTGCGGAATCGGCTGCTGGCTCCGATCGAAGTGAGCTGTGGGGCGTTTCCCTGGGGCGGGTTCCGGCGTTATCGCAGGTGGAGTTTTCCTGGCCGTTCGTGCCGCCGCAGCATGGTGTTTGGCCATCGATGGCTCCTGAGCTGGAGACGGGATTTCCCTTCGGCATGTTTCGGGCGCGGCGATCCGTGATCTGTCGCGGCACGGCGATTGTGTGGCCTGCCGAGGGCGACCTGCGGGGTGTTCCGGAGGTGGTCAGTCGCGAAACGCACGACGACTGTGTGAGTTCGCAGCGTCCGGGTGATGCGGGTGATCTCCTCGGGACTCGCCCCTTCCGTCGCGGGGATTCACTGCGTCGCGTGCACTGGATCCAGACAGCTCGTCAGCAGCAGCTGATTGCGATGGAGCGGCAGTCTCAGGCAAAATCTCGAGTTGTCCTGCAGCTGGACACTTCACTGAGCAGTCATGTGCAGAGTGTTGAAGCGGATCAACCGGGGGGCTGCAATCGATCGCTGTTGCTGGCGGGGATGGTTGCAGGTCAGGTGTGTGAATCTCTGCATCGTCAGGACTGTGAGCTGGAAGTGCGTGTGGGTACGCAGGTTCTGAGTTCGGGTGGGACGGTGGTTGGTTTTCGGCGGCAGATGGACGCCATTTCGGCTGCGAGGCTGTCGCCCGACGGGCCTGGGGGGCCGGGTGCGGGGCTGCGTTTGAGTGGCTGTGCCGGGGATGAGGTGATTCTGGTCACGACGACGCGAGCGATCCAGCAATCACCGCAGCTGGTGTGGCGGAATCGAGTGATCTGTGTGGATGCAGGGGGTGAGGGACGGGTGTCGGTGGCGGGAGTGTGGATTGGCGTTGCGGGTCTTGCGGGTGTGGAGCGGGATCTGCCGCGGCAGTGGCGGGAGGTGTGTCATGGCGGTTGATGAGCTGATCATGCCCCGGCTGCGACGCCTCGATCGGATCGCCGTCGGTGACCGTTCGCAGGCCCTGGCGGGCGCGGCGTTCGGATCTGCCACGTCCCTGCTGGAGGGATCTGAGCTGGTGCTGCGGATGTTATCCATGCTGCTGGCGATGCTGGCGACCTCGGCATTTCTGATCACCGATGCGGACGGTGGTCGCAGCGAGTGGGTGCTGTGGCTGCAGATTGTTGTGGAGTCGCTGCTGGCTGTGTGTTTGTGGCGACTTTTGCGGTATCTGCCGGAGCGTGCTGACCGGGGGACTCTGACCGCCGTCGCGGCGATTTCGGTGCTTGTGCTGAGTCTGCTGTGGGAACCTGTGCAGCGGGTGCTGCTGGGCAGTGGGCGTCCGTTCGAGATGATGATGATGCACAGTCAGAAAAATCTGATGCTGCTGCTGGCGGCGGCTGGTCAGCGTGGCGGCATGCGGCTCAGTGTATTCATCGGTGCTGTGCTGTGCATCTTTTCTTCCGCGATCACCCGGGACCCTCGCGCCTGGCTGTCGACAGCTCTGTTTGCAGTGACGGCACTGAGCTGGCTGGTGGCGGCGTACTGGTCAGGCCTGCGTCCGCGGATGCTGCGTGATTCGGGCAGCCGGATGCCGCTGCGGTGGGCCCTGGCCGGTCCGCTTTGCGGTCTGGTGCTGCTGGCTGCGGCGGGCGGAGCTGGTCCCCAGGTGATCAGTACGATCCGGGGATATTTGCCGGGATCCGGTGGCGACGGGGAGTACGATGAGTTTTCGCGTGGCGGGGTAAACGACGGGGACGCTCTGGTGGCCGGTCTGGACGACATCCGCAGTTTTGGTGCCATCGAGGATGCTCCGTTTGCCGAGTCTGACCGACCTTCGCTGTATGACGTCATCAACGATGCCTTTGACGAGCCTGTGCGGCGGAATAAAACAACGCAGCGTGCGGTTGCGCTGCCTCCGGAGCTGATGGCTTCACTGCAGCAGCGTCTGAGTTCTGTGCAGGAAGCCGGTCGTGAATTTTCGACGCATCGCCGGCACTCATCCTCCAGAAAGGCCCGAGCCCGTTCCATCTCCTCAGCAACTCTGATTTCGGTGAGTGGTCGAGTTCCGCTGCATCTGCGAATGGAGTTGTATGACCTGTTTGATGGTCGGGACTGGCAGGCATTGCCGGAGCCCGAGGAGTCGCTGCGTTTCTCGACCTGTGATCATGCCGGCAAGCCGTGGATTCGGATTCCTGCAAGCTGGCGCGGGCTGCATTTTGAATCGTATTCGGACTATCACATTGTGACTCCACTGGGGCTGAAATCCCCGATTATTCCGGCTCCCGCAGATGCTCGGGCGCTGCACATCGACCGCGTTGACCAGCCGGACATGTTTGCCTGGCATCAGGAGGGAATCGTGCGGATGGTGCGGGACAGTCTTGAGCCTCAGGCGGCCATTCATCTGCGGTCGGAAGTTGCTGATCCGCAGAAGCTGCGGCGGAATCCAGGCCTGCATTTCGAGACGACTCGATCCGCCGAGTGTCGGTTATTGCCGGGTGGTGCCGGGATGGAGCGGATTGGGCGGCTGGCGGCGGAGTGGGCGGGGGGCCTGCCTCGCGGGATGGCTCAGGTGGACGAAATCTGTCGACGCCTGCGTGAAGGGTATGTGCTGGACCGGGATGTGCTGCCGGACGAAACAAGTGAGCTGCCGGTGGAGGATTTTCTGTTTCAGCTGAAGCGCGGTCCGGAGTATTTGTTTGCGACGTCGGCGGTGGTAATGCTGCGCAGTCTGGGATACACAGCGCGACTGGTTTCGGGGTTTTACGCGAATCCGCAGAACTACGATGCGCGAAAGCGAAAGACTCTTGTACGTGCTGAAGATTCGCACTTCTGGTGTGAGGTTTTCGTGGGTGGCGGGACGTGGGCGACTCTGGAGCCCTCTCCGGGGTATGCGTTGCTGGAACCTCCACCGACACTCGGGCAGCGGATTGCCGCATTTTTGCGGTGGTGTTACCGGCGTGCGTTGCGGCACTGGCTGCTGGTGCTGACGGGGACTGTGCTGCTGGCGGTGGTGTGGGTGCAGCGTCGGTGGGTGCAGTGCGGAGTGCTGACATTGCTGTGGCGGGTCTTTCCGGGTCGTGGTGCGCGTGAGCGAGTGCTGCGGGCGGCGCGGTTGGTGGACAGTCGGTTGCGGCTGGCCGGGCTGGCTCGACCGCCCCACGTTTCACCTGCTCGGTGGCTGGAGCATCTTTCGCTGCTGGATGTGGTCGCAGTGCGACGTGTGCTGCGATTGGCTGAGGCTGCGATGTACGGCGGTGGGGCTGAGTTTGCGGGTGTGGTGCAGGAGTCGGAGTTGTCAGTTTTGAATGCTGCGATGCTGCGGGAATTGAGTTTTGGGGGCCTGCGGCGACTGGCCCGGGAGCGGCAGGACGGCTGAGGGGCGACGTTGTTTTTCGGTTTTCGGTTTTCGGTGTTCGGTTGCCGGGTGCTGTGATGGTGAGGGAGCGGGGCATCGGGGGGCTTGCCCCCTCACCCCCGACTCCTCTCCCCCTGCCGGGGCGAGGGGGGGATAAGGTGTCAGCGGGAAGTGGGAAGTGGGAAGTTATTGAGTTGAGGAGGGTGTACTTCTGCGATGGTATTGAGCATGCAGGCGGGTGAGGTGGCGGGGCTGACTGGGGCCAGTGGGCAGGCGGAGTCAGCGGGGCCGTTGGTGTTTGAGCCGTTGCGGCGTCGTTTGAATGCCGCGTTGCGAGGTAAGTCCGATGTGATTGAGCTGGTGCTGATCTGTCTGGCGGGGAATGGTCATTTGCTGCTGGAGGATCTTCCGGGGTTGGGGAAGACGACGCTGGCTCGCAGTCTGGCGGCGGGACTGGGCGGGCGTTTTTCGCGCTGCCAGTGCACTCCGGATCTGCTGCCAAGCGACATAACGGGGTTCAGTCTGTTCAATCAGAAGAATCATGAGTTTGAGTTTCGCGAGGGGCCGGTGTTTTCCGAGATCCTGCTGGCGGACGAGCTGAACCGCGCGACTCCGCGGACTCAGAGTGCGTTGCTGGAGGCGATGGCTGAGCGGCAGGTGACGGTGGACGGCCGGCGGTATCTGCTGAGTCCTCAGTTCATGGTCATCGCGACTCAGAATCCGGTGGACCAGCATGGC
>SXXK01000381.1 GCA_005791255.1 Planctomyces sp. | reverse complement strand
TCCTGTTCACGGTTCCGCCACAGCGTCGCAGTGTCTATGTTCAGGCAACTCACAGTCCGGAGGGTGATGAAATCAGGCGGGTTTCAGTGACAGAGGCAGCTGCCGAGCTGCGGCCTGGTCAGACGCCTGCGGAGATTACGATGCGGACCTGTGAAGAGATCGGCCGGCCGGCGGCGGAAATCGGCAGCATTGCTCAGCAATACCTGCAGAGCACTCCGGTTCCGCGTATCGGCAACGGTATCGGTGGCGGCGGTTCCTCGGGCGGCGGCTTTGCCGGCGGTGGACGGGGCGGTGCGGGCGGGGCCGGAGGTGGTGGCGGTGCGAACAGTTTCAGCAACTACAGTGGACCCGTGGGCGGAATTGCGACGGGTGCCGGTACGACGTCGCGATAGCCGCAAGCTTTCCTCGGTCATGCCAAAACTGCCGAATGGCTGCTGACATGGCGGATTCCGCCGAGTGGTCGTTTTGCTGGCTGACGTTCAGTGCGCGGTACAGCGGACTTTTCCTGCTGTGCTCAGGATAACGGATTCGATGACGGAACTGGGAGTGCTGCTGTTCGCACACTCTCAGGACCGCGATGCTGGTCCGCGGGGAGGATGTTTGTGTCAAAGTCATATCGTCTGGTGCTGAATTCGGTGCTGCTGCTGGCCAGTTGCGCGTTCTGCGGCTGCGCCCTGGTGAGTGGCAGTGCTGCCAGCGGTTCGCATTTCCTGCCCTTCCGGAAAGCTGCAACCGCTAAACTGAGCCCTGAGTTCCGGGAAGCTCAGCGGATGTTCGGCAGGAACACAGAAAAAAATCTGCTGGCATGGGCGCTGTATCAGGAGGATACGGAGCAGTACGCAGAGGCGATGAAGACGTATCGCGAGCTTGCGATTGCCTACCCTGACAATGTTCAGCCACAACTTGGCATTGCTCGCGTTGAAGAGGCGACTGGTCGTGGTGAGCAGGCACTGACGGTTCTGCAGAATGCTGCGGCAGTGCATCCGCAGAATGTCGAGGTGCAGTTGCAGTTGATGCGGCTGCATACTTCGGAAGAGAACTGGCAGGAATGTCTGAAAACCTGTGAAATCGTCTGCAACCTCGCTCCAACCGATCAGAATGCCCGCTATGAGGTGGGGATTGCCATGGTGCGTGCCGGGCGGGTCCAGGACGCTCTGCCCCATCTGACCTTTGCCGTCGGTCGGTCCGCCGCCTGCTACAACGTGGCATGGATCCTGCATGAACAGTCTCGCGATGCGGATGCAGTGTCGTGGCTGCAGCAGGCGCTGAGCGAGCATCCTGATCGGCAGACGGCCGAGCGATCGAAGCTGTTGCTGGCAGAACTGTCTCCGGCTGCTCCGCAGCCCGCACCTCGACGCGACCGTGTCGTGCCTGCGTCGGCGGAGGGTGATCAGGGAGGTGTTATCCGGGCTGGTGGACCGGTGGATGTACCGTCATGGAGCGGTCCCGGCCAGGGGGCTGTTCGGCCAGCCCGCCATGCCGGCCCGGCCCCTCAGGCGGTAGTTCAGCCGCGGCGCTGACGGGGGTGGCCGGAGCCTGAGTCACCGGGGCAGGTGCGAACGGCCAGATGATCGGAATGAGGATCACACTGACCACCATCATCAGCAGGTTCAACGGCACACCTGACCGCACGAAGTCGCTGAAACGATATCCTCCGGGGCCGAACACCATCATGTGCGTCTGGTATCCGACCGGCGAAGCAAAAGCGAAGGATGACGCGAGTGCCACGGCCATAACAAACGGGCGTGGGTGAGTACCCGACAGAGCTGCAGCCTGCAGGCAAAACGGAAAGGCAATTGCCGCCGCTCCATTGTTCGTAATCAGTTCATTCAGGATCATCGTGGCCATGTAGATGGCGGCCAGTGCGGCGATGGGGCCGAATGGCTGAGTCAAATGAATCAGCTGCTCAGCGAGATATTGCGCGGCTCCGGATTTGTCGAGCGCAGTTCCCAATCCGAATGAAGCTCCGATGGCCGTGAGCACCGGCCATTCAACGGACTGACGGCCATCGGCCGTGGACATGCAGCGAGTCAGCACCATCAGGCCGCCTGCAAGGAATGCCGCCAGCGTCGCGCGATCTCCGGGCAGCAGCACCATTGCCACCAGCAGTGCGGCAAAAATGCCGACGGCAATCCACCAGCGTTCCTGCCTCACGACCTGAAAGCCTTCCACATCGCTGACCAGATAGAAGTCCGGATTATTGCGATGAGCCTGCGTGAAGTTGGCCCCAGTCTGCAGCAGCAGTGTGTCGCCGGCTTCGAGGCAGACATCCCCGATTTTTGTGGTCACTCGCTCGCCGTTCCGATGAATCGCAACAATTGCTGCATTGTAATGCGAGCGGAACTGAGATTCGCGGACTGTCTGGCCAATCAGCGGCGAACTTCGGCTGACTACCGCTTCGCACAGACGACGCTGTCGGGCCGCAGCCCACGCTGCGTCGGCGCCCGCTGCCACCGGCTCCAGTCCGGGGATATTCTTCAGGTCCACGATGGTGTCCACGATGCCCGTAAACACCAGTCGGTCGTCCTGTTCCAGTACTGTGTCGGGGCTGACCGGGGTGATGATCGAGCCACGTCGATCGACTTCGGCAAGGAACAGTCCCGGCAGTCCTCGCAAGCCGGCAGCTTCGATCGTTTGACCGATCAGGCGGCAGCCAGGAGCCACTTTCAGCTCAACCAGATACTCACGCATGGACTCGCCAAACTGCTGCAGCAGTTCCTTGCGTGCCGGCAGCAGCAGACGTCCGAACGTGAGCAGATAGATACTGCCGACGATGGCGCAGGGAAAGCCCGCGTAGCCGATCTCAAAGAACTCCATCTCTTCCAGTCCCGGTATGCCGGACTTTTTCATCAGACCGTCGACCACGAGGTTGGTACTGGTGCCGATTCGGGAACAGCAGCCGCCCAGAATCGTGGCGAAAGACAGCGGAATCAGCAGTTTTGAGGGCGCCACGAGGTTCTTGCGACACCATTTCAGCACAACCGGGATCAGCATGGCCACAATCGGCGTGTTGTTCATGAATGCCGAAACGGCCACGGCGAAGCAGATGAGGGCAGCGAGACCACTGAATTCTGTGCGTACCGGTCCCAGGACCCGGGCCCCCACGTAGTCCACAACACCGGTTTCCTTCAGGCCCGAAGTGACCACGAACAGGGCGGCCACCATCAGCAGTGAAGGGCTGATGAACCCTTCAAACGCCGATTTGAAGTCGAGGACTCCGGCCAGTGTCAGCACAACCAAAGCACCCATGAAGACCAGATCCGCCGGGCGATCGAATGCCAGAGCGATCAGTGTGACGAGCGTTACGGCAATTGTGAACCAGGCCTGCCATTCCATGTGTGCTGCCGCGACAGCCCGAGTGTGTGGGTGGCTGCCGCATTCCTTCAAAACAGAGGTCTTGTATGTCAAGTCCCAATATCGTGCAGGCTGCGAAATCTAGTGGGGGCAGGACAGTGTTGCAACCGCAGGAGGCGGAGCGGGAACAGGCCACGGTGCAGCGGCGGGAATCCCGCGAACGGAGTACTCCCATTGACTGCGGGAAGCAGAAGTACTCGTTATCATCCGGCACACTCCCCCTCGCGTGGTGATCTGACCCTGGCTGCGGGGTTGTTGTGTGTTTCGGTGTCCGCTGCCGCGAAAATCTCTCAAAGCTCTGCCCATGACTGATTCCGTCATTTCCTATCATCCGGATGCGGCACTTCGACTGCTTCGCCCCGGGCGTCTGGCCGGACTGCAGCAAGCTCTGGAAGCTGCCCGTGACGCCACTCTGAACGATGTTGAACTCTGGCAGAGCGGAGAGTCGGTTCCGCCTGAGCGTCAGCCACTGGATGCCGGTTTTATTCAGTGGCCGGAAGAACTGCTCGCGGACCTGCAGGCCAATCGCGGCGAAAGTCTGATCGCTCGACTTGAAACTACCGGCAGCCGACTGCGTCAGCTGGCGGATTCCCTCGTGGTGCTGGGTATTGGCGGCTCGTATATGGGCATGCGGGCCATGTTCGAGGCGCTGCGGCCGGCCTGCTGGAACGAACTGTCCCGCAGTGAACGCGACAGTGCTCCGCGACTGTATTTCGACGGTTGGAATGTGGATTCCGATCGCCAGCACGAATTGCTGTCGCTGCTGGAACGGCGAGCTGTTGCCGGCCCGGATGCAGCCGCCGGGCGGACCGCCATCATCAGTATCAGCAAGTCCGGTGGTACTCTGGAGCCGGCTGTGGCTTTTCGAGCCTTCCGGGATTTTGTCGAACGACGGTTTCCCGGAATGGATCGTGATCTGATCGTGCCGGTGACCGGCGAATCCGGACGACTGCGAAGTCTGGCGGAAGCCGCCGGCTACCGTGATGTGTACTCCATTCCTGATGGTATCGGCGGACGGTTCTCCGTTCTGACCGCTGTGGGGCTGCTGCCCGCAGTCACGGCCGGCCTGAATATTCGGACCCTGCTGCAGGGGGCAGCGGCGCTGACCGATCACTTCCGGCGGGCTCCCTTCGAGCAGAATGTCGTACTGCAGTTCGTTGCCGTGTGCCATGCTTTTGAGGCCGATCACGGCATGAATTGCCGCGTACTGTCCACCTGGGGCAGTCGCCTTGAAGCGGTCGGGTTATGGTATGACCAATTGCTCAGTGAAAGTCTCGGCAAGCACGAACGCGGGGCCACTCCGCTCACCGTAGTAAATACTCGAGATCTTCACAGTCGCGGTCAGCAGCATCAGGAAGGCCGCCGTGACAAGCTGATCACAAACCTGCTGCCCGGTCCCCCGGTGCTGGCACCGCTGACAGTCGCGGCACATCGGCTGGATCAGGATCGGTTGAATCAACTGGCCGGAACCACCCTGCCCCGTATTCTGGAGGCGGCCATTTCCGGCACCAATCAGGCGTATGCCGACGCCGGGCGCCCGACGGCCGATCTGCTGCTGCCAGGGCTCAGCGAGCACTCCCTGGGCCAGCTGTTCCAGATGCTGATGCTGGCCACCGTGGTCGAAGGACGCCTCGTCGGAACGAATCCGTACGGCCAGCCTGGCGTGGAAGCCTACAAGAAGAACATGCAGGCCAATCTGGGAATACAATAAGCAGACCTGAGCTCACTTCCGTTGAATTGCTTTGTCGCAGAGGACCGCAGAATGAAGCTGACATTTTATGGCCACAGCGCCTTTGCTCTGGAAATCGCCGGACAGCGAATCCTGATTGATCCGTTCCTGACCGGAAACCCGGTCAATACGACCCCTGCCGATCAGGTGCAGGCGGATTTCATCGTGGTGTCTCATGGCCACGGAGACCACGTCGGTGACACTATTGAGATTGCCCGACGCACCAACGCTCTGGTGATTTCCAATCACGAAATCTGTCTCTGGCTGCAGAAGCAGGGCGTGGCCCGGACGCACGATATGCACCTTGGGGGCAGTCATCAGTTTCCGTTTGGGAATCTGAAGCTGACCGTCGCGCACCATGGTTCGGTGCTGCCCGATGGAACGTACGGAGGCAATCCGGCCGGTTTACTGTTTCGGACCGCCGAGGGCAACGTGTATCACGCAGGCGACACGGCTCTGTTTTCCGACATGTCGCTGATTGGTGCAGTGGGACTGAAGGCAGCAATCCTGCCGGTGGGCGACAACTACACGATGGGGCCGGAAGATTCGCTGGCAGCCATTCGCCTGCTGCAGCCGCAGATTGCCATCCCCTGCCACTATTCCACGTTTCCGCTGATCAGTCAGGATATTGAGCAGTGGTCGCAGCAGGTGCGTCAGCACACGAATGCTCGCCCGCTGGTGATGGCCCCGGGCAGCACAACTGAGCTTTGAGTGCTGGGCCTGCCGGGTGCATGCGGCACGACAAATGTGTCGCAGATCCGTCTGCAATTATGTGCATCGCTGCGTCAGACACATCGCCTCAAAATCAGCCAATGGGAGCGCCATTTCTGATGGGGGTAATGCTGGTAGCAGCAGCCGCAGCATGCAGGACTTCAACTCCTCCAGTCCTGCTCCTGTGGCGGCTGATACCTGCACCCGCTCAGCGAACGGGTGTACAAGCGGTTGCAGGAAAGTGAAGTCCGAGTCGGACGTCAGCAGGTCTGCTTTGTTCTGCACCAGCAGCACCGGGCACCGTGCCGTTGCCAGGGTTTGCAGCAGCAGGTCCGGGATCAGTTTCAGCTCGGCAATACAGCAGATCAGGTCGACGGCACCGGTTGCTGTCAGCGATCGGCGAATGCCCTCGGTTTCGATATCTGAGGTCGCATCGTCGCGCACTCCTGCCGAATCAACAAACCTGATGATCCAGCCACCCATCGTGGTCTCTGCATCAAGCAGGTCGCGAGTCGTTCCGGGAACATCCGACACAATCGCTCGCTGACGGCCGCACAGAGCATTCAGCAAAGACGATTTTCCGGCATTCGGCTCACCGGTCAGCAGCACCCGAAAGCCTCGCAGCAGCGAGTTTGTGAATGACAGCCAGCGTTGCGACTGCTCAAGGGCATCTGTGTTTCCCGCAGCCCGCTGTTGCAGCAGACGCACCTGCCGTCCATCAGCCTGTTGCAGAATCCGCTCGGCTGCTTCGCGAGTCCGGCACAGCTGCAGAGCGCGGCGGATCAGCTCATCCGCCTGTTGTTCAGGAGACAGGTCCTGCGCGCGGCTGATTGACTGCGAATTGCCGGTCCCGGGCACAACGCGGGCCCCGGTGGCCTGCAGATCCTGCAGAATTCGCTGCACGGCAACGCTGCCACCATGACATTGGATTTCCCAGCAGTGTGTGGCTATGCGGACAATGACCAGGTCTTCGCCGTGCCAGCGACCGTACAAAAGTCTGTTGATCTGTGCAGTCTGCGGAGTCACCTCATCCGGTCGCACAAAAGGCCGGAACGGATTCTCCTGCAGAGGCAAGTGGCCCTCGAGCCTGATAACAGCCACAGCCCCGGGGCCGCTGGCGGTCAGCACACTGGCCTGCAATGCCGTTTCAACAGGATACTGCATAAGAAAGTTCTGCCGGAAAAACGGGCAGACAGCTCACCGCTCGGCGGTGATTTCCGGGCCGGCTGTGGTCCGCACCGGCGAATTGCCCTGTCTATGCTGCTGGTCTCATATCAAGAGTATGAAATTTCCGCAGAAATCGCTCCCTGAAGTTCAAGTTTGCAGGCTGCAATCGCTCAATTCTCAGTTTCGCTCCAGCCACCTGCACATGTATGCCGATGTTTCGATTACGAGCGATCGCGTCGTGAGTGCTGGCTTTGTGCGCACTGCGAAACGATTCGTTCGACGTGGGTTTCGGCGGAATCTGCTGCAGGGTTCCGATCGAGCATTGCCCGAATTGCAGTTTCCTGGCCAGGGATGGTCATGGTTCGGCCATCAGAAAACGGAACTCCGCGACCACTGCCGGCAAGGCTTGCCGGCTGGGTGGCTTCCGTTGCCTGCGCTCGCCCGCGGCTGATGCTGTGGCTGGGACTGCTGGCTGCCTGTGCCTGCGTCGGGTACTCCGTTACGCACCTTGAAGTGCATACCAGTCGTTCTCAGCTGACTGATCGTGAAGCGCGCTTCAGCCGCAGCTGGCAGCAGTATTCCGATACTTTTGGCAGTGCGGCCGACCTGATGGTCGTCGTACAGAGCCCGGCTCCGAACGTGCGGCTGATTCGCAGCGTGATTGATGAGCTGGGGGAAAAGCTCAAACGCGAACCTGAGCATTTTGAAAATGTGCTGTCCCGAGTTGATCTGACGGCCATGCGCCGCAAGGCACTCCAGTTTCTGACAGACGACGAGATTCGCAAGACGGCAACTCGCCTGCAGACCTACGACCGCGTTGTGCGTCAGCAGAACTGGGAACTGATTCGGTCGGAGAAACTGGCTGAAACACTGCTGGGACAGATTCTCCGCGGACAGGCTGAAGGTATGGTGCCCGAGGCCACCTGGATTTCGGCGGAACGATTTGCGGACAGCCTGTCGTCCTACATGCACAACGCGCTGTCCAGTGGACGCACCGAGCAGAACACATTCAAACCTCCGCTGCCTGAACTGATGACGGTGGCTTCCGACCAGAAGCTTTCTGACGGTGCTCTTTCGTGGATGATCAACAGCGAAGGCACTGTGGGGGTACTGCTGGTGTGTCTGGCACAGCCGCAGGAACCCGGGAAAGCTCAGGGGAATGCGAGGGAATCCTCGCTTGCACGGCTCAGGACTCTTGCCAGCGAAGCGGAAACTTCCGGTCGTACGGATGCAGCTGAACTGAAAGTTTCGCTGACCGGGATTCCGGCTCTGGAGCATGACGAGCTGCGATCGACGTCCATTGACATTCGGAATGCCGGACTGCTGGCGGCACTGCTGGTGGGGGCGGTCCTGTTTGCCGTATTCCGCGGCATGCGGCATCCCATGCTGGCACTGATGACATTGCTGGTCTCGCTCTGCTGGACCTTCGGAGCGGCCACTGCAGTCGTGGGCTCAGTGAACATCGTGAGCGTGTGTTTTGCGATCTTCCTGATCGGCTTGAGTATTGATTTTTCGGTGTCATACATTCACCGCTACCTGGCCCTCAGGCAGGAATTATTTGAATTGCCCGACGCACTTCGGGAGGCGGCCGAAACGACGGGCAGCGGAATTCTGATTTCCGCAGCAACCGCGGCTCTGGCCTTTTCCACGGCATTGCTGACGGGTTTTCCGGGAGTTGCTGAGCTGGGACTGATCGCCGCCATGGGTGCGGTCTTGTGCGCGGCATCGGTATTCTGGTTTCTGCCCGCGCTGATCGCGATCTCGGATGCCGATGTGGACGTCGAACAACTGCCGCAGCCGATGCCTGCAGCAAAGCTGGCCGGCTGGCTGACAGCATGGCCTGTACCGGCAGCAGCGGGTGCTGCAGTCCTTGTGCTGCTCTTTTCGTCACAGGCGTTCCGCTGGTCTGACGGCAGGCTGCAGGCCAGAGTCAGCTATAATCCGAACCTGCTGGAACTTCAGGATCAGCGAGCCGAGTCGGTGGTGGCGGAGCGAGCCCTGGATGCAGCCGGCACTGAGACGGTCCTGCATGCCGTTTCCATCGCCCGTTCGTGGGAAGAGGCGATGCAGCTGCGGACCAGGTTCCTGAAGCTGTCGTCGGTCGGCCGCGTCAGCGATGCGGCCAGTAAACTGCCGGAACAGCCCAGCGGCAGTACCATGCAGATGCTGCAGAGCCTGCAGCAGCAGGCCGCCAGCCTGCCAGCATCGACCCCGACTCTGCGCGAGGGCAGTTATCTGGAGACCGGACGTCAGGCTGATGCCTTGTATGCGGCACTGAAGAAATCGGATCATCCCCGTGCGAAAGCTGCCGCCGCCAGCCTTGATCAGTTCCTCAACGATCTCTCAAAGACTCCGGCAAGAGAATCCTCGGCTATTCTGACGGCATGGAACACCATGACCATCCGCTGGCTGCTGGGCGAGTATCAGGAAATAGCAGTTGCCGATCGGTTCGATCCTGTCGACCTGCGGGATCTGCCGCGGGAATTGAAATCTCGGTTCCTGAAGATTGATGCTGATGGAAAACAGCAGTGGGCGCTGAGAATCTATCCGCGTGAAAATGTCTGGAGCGGTCCCGAACTCGATCGTTTTGTTCGAGAGCTGCGAACCGTTGATCCGGGCGTGACCGGAGCCCCCATTCAGGTATATGAATCCGCAGGTCGCATGGATGTTACCTGGGCCTCCATTGGGCTCTATGCCCTGTCTGTGATCTTCCTGATCCTGCTGTTCAATTACCTGCGGCCCGGTCAGAAACTGCTGACAGTGATTCCGCCGATCGGCGTGGCTGCGTTCATCGGGTACACGCTGTTTCAGCGAAACGGAACCCTTGAGCCTTCGCTGGCGGTGATGATCTGCGTCGGGCTGGCAACGTTCATTGCCGCAGTACTCGACTTCCGCAATCTGCGTGATACGGTGCTGACACTGATGCCGGCCCTGGCCGGTGGTGCTGTACTGCTGGGAATGCTGCAACTGCTGGGACTGCAGCTGAATCCGATGAACCTGATCGCACTTCCGCTGGTGTTTGCCATCGGGGTTGACAATGGGATTTACCTGGTAGCTGACTGCCGTCGCCAGATCGCAGCGGGCAGGGAGGGCTATCTGCCGTCTTCCGATACGCTCAGCAGTGTGATTGTCACATCACTGACATCGATTGCCGGGTTTTCCGGACTGCTGGTGTCAGCGCATGCGGGTCTGTTCAGTGTGGGCCTGCTGCTGGCCATTGGAGTGGCCTGCTGCCTCGTGGTCTCACTGCTGCTGCTGCCGCCGATCCTGACGCTGGTAGCGAGGCATCAGCCAGCATCCATGGAACCTGTGAAGGTGATTCGCGAGAAGTCCGGGGCTGCCGAAGATACCGCGGCCCGCGACGCCGCGGCAAAGAGCAACCCGCAAAAGGGCAAAAAGGCCGCCTGAGCGTTGGATTTCGGTGTGGCTTTTCCGCAACGTCGAGGCAAATTCGACGGGCTCGGTGCGTCAAAGAGGGATTCCGCACGGTTTTTCATTGACATCCGCCGATCTGGCTAATCTCGCCCGGCCTGCCAGCGACGTTTCAACTGATCGGCCAGCACCGCCCCGGCCAGCACGGCTCCCAGCACAATACTCTGGACTGAAGATTCAATCCCCAGCAGGTTCATGCCGTTGCGGATGACAGCGATAATGAAAGCGCCGATCAGTGTTCCCAGCATGCGACCTTCACCACCCATCAGTGATGTGCCACCGACGACCGCTGCAGCAATCACTTCCAGCTCGTACATGTCACCGTATTTGGGGTCGCCGCAATTCAGTCTGGATGACAGCAGCAGACCACCCAGTCCGGCCAGCCCGCCGCTGATCGTGAAGACCACAAACTTCATCTGCTGCAGGCGGATACCACACAGTCGGGCAGCTTCCGGATTTCCCCCGATGGCATACAGTTTTCTCCCGAACGCCGTGCGGCTCATCACAAATTGGGCGACCGCGTAGAGCACGATCATGATCCAGACCGGATTCGGGATACCACCCGGACTTCCGCCACCCAGAATTCGGAATGCGGGTGGCAGCCACGTGTCGCCAATTGATTCCTGATTGGTGATTCTTTGAGCCAGGCCGCGAGCGATCAGCATCATCGCCAAAGTGGCAATAAAGGATGGCAATCGAGCGGCGGTCACCAGCAGGCCGTTGATTGCCCCGGCCGCCGCCGCCGCCAGCAAAGCCAGCAGGCAGGCCACGGCCAGTGCCCCATAGCCGGCATTGGCACCACCCCCCACATCTTTCAGGAAGACAGCGGCAGTTACCGAAGACAATGCCACGATCGAACCCACACTCAGATCAATTTCCCGCAGGATGATCACCATGGTCATGCCCACAGCAATGATCGCATAGATGGCCGTCTGGTTGGCAACACCCAGCAGGTTGCCCAGCTTGAGGAAGTCTGGCCACATGCGAGTCGGCGGGACAAAGAAACGAACGCGGCCGTCCCTGGATACAGCCTCCAGCACCGGCCACTGTCGAGATTTACCAGTGACGGCGATGGCATTGATGGTGTGTCCGGCTGCGGTTGCCTGCTGCAGCATCTGCCGAGCCTGTGCCGGGGCCCCGGCGATCGCGCCGACAACCCGTCCCCCGCCCTGCTCCACACGTTCCTGCACGGCTGCCAGAAACAGTCGATCCTCTGCACCCGCCGGCACAGCAATTGCCACGACGGTATCTCTGCCAAAGGCCGCCAGAATCTCAGCCGCCGTGGACTCACCAGCTTCACGCCCCGTCAAACTCTGGGGTTTCAGCGTCAGCAGACTGACCACCACTGCCAGCAGCAGCAGTACCAGTACGATGCCGTAGTCGCTGAGCAGTCGTCGCAGCAGTGAATGGCTGGTGAGTTGCATACAGGGCTGATATCCATTCCGGTGCAGAAATCATAACCACGAAATGCTAACTCAAAACTCGTTAACAGGAAACCATCACATCAGGATCGAGGTGATCAACTCGCCTCTGACTGTGTCATGGAGGCTGAAAAAGCGCCGGTACTTCATTCGGTGGCCGTCGGCAGGCTTCGTTCCGTTGTCTGCAGCGATCCGTCCTGCTCCGGCAGGCCCAGTTCCATGGCCCGCTGAGCAGCTACTGCGGTCAGCTTTGCCGCCGTCGGTGCCGCTACCGTGCCTCCATAGTGAATGCCCGGAGCCGTCGGCTCATCAACCATGATCAGCACGACGACCCTCGGCGCGTCGGCTGGACTGCCGCATACGAACGAGACCACCCACGCTCGGTCCGAATAGGTGCCCGTCTCGGGATCCAGCTTCTGTGCCGTTCCGGTTTTTCCGAACAGCGAAATTCCTCGGATGCGCGCGGCTTTGGCTGTACCACGCTCCACCACCTGCGTCATGGGCTCACGCACCAGCCACTCCGCTGTTTCACGACTCAGCAGCAGGCTGTCAAAGTGTTCGCCTGCCGCCACTGTCGCAGATTCGGCGGCGAATGCCCGGTGCTGCACAGAGCGACGCAGCAGCGTGGGGCGGCGCAGGCGACCGCCGTTCGCCAGCGCCGCATGAGCAGTCAGCAGCTGCAGCGGAGTCACCGCCAGCTCCTGGCCCATTGGGATGGAACCGAGGGAATACACTGTCCAGTCTTCGCGGGGGTGCACAATGCCTGGCAGTTCCCCGGGAAGCTCAATGCCCGTCACTCGCCCAAAACCAAAACTGCGAACTCCGTCATAGAGCCGATCGAGCCCGAGGCGTTCACCGATTTTTGCCATGCCGATGTTGCTGGATTTGACCAGCACGTCAGCAACGCTCAGCCGACCGTAAGAATGATGGTCGTGCAGCACGCGGGGGCCCATCCGGTAAACGCCGTAGCTGCAGTCAATCTCTTCATCACGCTGCAGGCACCCCTGCTCCAATGCCCATCCCGTAATCATCGGTTTGAAGGTCGATCCGGGTTCGAACACGGCCGAGACCGCCAGATTCTTCCATGCGGTCTCGTCAACTTCATCGAGCCGGTCTGGATGAAATGTCGGGCGAGATGCCATGGCCAGCACCTCTCCGCTCCAGGGTTCCATCACAATCGCGCACGCGCCCTTCGGACGCCACTCATCCACAAGCTCGTCCAGCAGCTCCTCAGTGCGGATCTGCAGAGGCAGATCAATCGAACTGACGACCGCTCGACCGGGACGCGGCGCTCGTGATCGCTGTTCATCCACCTCCATCAAAACACCCCGCGCATCGCGGGCCAGAACCCGCAGGCCATCCTCGCCCCGCAGTTCCTCATCCAGCGATTCTTCCAGACCGCCCTTCCCGCGATTGTCAATGTCACGCAGTCCGATCGCATGTGCCGCATAGCCGTCATGCAGATAACGACGCAGGAATTCCGTACGCAGACCCCACGTGCCGGATGGCAGGTCCAGCCGGCGAATTCGTTCGGCCTGCTGCTCATCCAGTCGCCGGCGGACCCACAAAAACTGCTTCTCACGACCCCGGACAAGGCTGTCGTACAGTTCGTCCGTGTTCAGATTCAGCACGCTGCTGACCTGCCATGCAAACTTCAGTGGGTCGTTGATTCGCGCGGGGACGGCATACAGGCTTTCACACTCAATCGTCATTGCCAGTGCCTGCCCGCTGCGATCCAAAATGTCGCCGGGCCTTGCTGGCAGTACTTCCTGATGCACGCTCTGCCGGGAAACTCTGCTGTAAAGTTGAGCATGCTGCCCGCCCTGCAGCTGGATCAGTCGCGCCACCAGCAGCATCCAGCCAGCCAGCAGCAGCGCACCGAACAGAGTCGAACGCCAGCCGTGCGAGCTGCGAACAGACGGTCGACAGGGGGGGCAGGCGGGTGATTCCTTCATCGCCGCTGCCTTTCACTCGCTGCTCCGCGGCGTGAAGCAGTGCCTCCGGTCGGCTCCGTCGGCACCGGCGCGCTGATTTCTGTCGTCTGCAGTGCGTCCATCGTCAGGCGTTCGGCCTGCAGTCGACGGCGTACCAGCCAGCTGCGCAGAATCTCAGCATGGTAATGCTGCACTCCGGTGGAGCGACGCAGCTCCAGCGTCTGCTTCTCGAGCCAGATTCCGGCGATCGAGACCAGCAGCGCCAGCAGCAGTCCGGCTGTGAAGCGGAAATACACGTGCAGCGCCCACAGGAATCCACGATCCGTCAATTGCAATGGCGGAACATCCATGGACCACCGCGCACGCGAATGGCACGCGCGCCGGGTAGAATCGGCGAGACAGTAATCAGGGCATAATCACAACTTCCGTCGCGTCGTCAGGAAGGGCCAGAATGGTTCCCGGCCTCAGCCTGTTCGGATCATTCACTACCGCACGATTCATTTCGTACAGCTCAATCCAGCGCGAAGCTCGCCCAAGATGCTTCTTCGATATATCCGACAAAGTTTCACGATCACCAACTCGGTAGGCCGCACTGCCGTCCTCCAGCAGCAGAAAGCCCGGTGGCTCCACCAGTCGGGGCAGCGAATCCACAAACAGCTGTGGGTACTTTTCCTCCAGCAAACGCCGATCAGGCGTCAGCACAATCATACCCGGCCGCATTTTGCGAGGGTCAGGGATGCGGTGCTGGTTAAACACAGCCAGGGCCGAAAAGTAGCGGGTCGTTCCGTAAACTCGCTTCGACAGCTTTGTGTAGTTTTCACCCTCCTGAACGGTCACGGTGGGCACATCTGACGCATCGCTGGTGGGATTCGGCTGCGGCGAATTCTGATAATTGAAGGCCGCCAGATCAAACCGACCGTCACTGCCGCTGCCAGAGGCGCTCCGCAGCGCCTGACGCGATGGGCGAGCAGTCGGACGGGCCACTGCGTTGAATCCGGCAGATTCAGGGAATCCCCCTGCAGCCCGACCTGTTGGCACCGCATCCTCGGAACGCTCCGGCAGGTCACCAAACACAGGCTCTGCAGCCGGAGCCCGCTGCACAGGCTCATCCGGAGTAAAGCCGGAGAATGCCGGTGGATCCTGTGGCTCAGCCATCGCCAGCAGCATCGGCTCCTCGGTACTCACGGATGTTTCACCGGCTGTGCTGGTCTCGCTGGTGTTGCTGGATGCAATCGAGGCGTCGAATGCTGTGTCTGTCGGGATCTGTCCGGGTTCTGCTGCGGGGGTGGCAGCGGCTTCGGCGGCTGGTTCTGTCATCGCGAATTCAGCACTGTCCGATACGGCCGTACCGGTAAAGTCAGGTTCACTGCCAATCATTGGCAGCACTGTTTCAGGAGTCTCGGCGGACACCAGCGGCATGTCGGCAGGAACGACTGCTGCATTTTCATCTGCAGCAGGTTCCCGTGCAGCAGGTTCCTGGACACTGGATTCAGCCCCGGCAGGCTCAGCAGTTGTCATTGCGAATTGCGGGGGGGCATCTGAGCTCGTGGGTTCGTTCGCAGCGACGGAGGGAACGTCAGTACCGGCCAAAGAGTTCTCGGTGTCGAACGCTGCCCCGGCGTCGGCCAGTGTTGGAACAGCATCAGTTGCAGCAGAAAACCCAACATCTGCCGATTCCGCAGCGGCAGCGATCGCAGGGGCAGTCAGACCTCCGTCCGCAAAGGCCGCAGGTTCGCTGAGATTTTCCGGGAGCGCTGGCGAATCATTTTCCTGTGAGAATGGAGACTGTTCGGATGCGGATGCAGAAGCCAGCAGCGGATCCTCTTCCACAGACGCCTGCGATGACTCGCGGGCTGCTGCAGGCGTCGTTGTCGCTGCAGCGCCCGGACCGGCGATGGATGCCTGAGTCAGGGCTCGCTGACGCATATCCATCTTGTGGTAGACCAGGAACCCAAACGCAAACACCAGCACCATCACAACCATGATGCCCAGCCGCGCTTCATGGCTCAGCTTTTTGGTCACACCGGGTTTGGTTACGGCTGAGGCTGCCAGCGGGCTGCCCGCAGTTTGGCCGAGCGACTGCGAGGATTCAGGCGAACCTCCGCCGGCTGCGCTTCGATTGGCGTCTTTGTCAGTACCTGCCATCCCTGGTTTCCTTTGAACGCATTCTTGACGATTCGGTCTTCCAGTGAGTGGAAGGAGATGACAACCGCAATTCCATCCCTGTTCAGAATCTGTGGCAGCACCTGCGTCAGCATTCGATCCGCGTGTTCCAGTTCTTCATTGACCCTGATTCGTAATGCCTGAAAGACTCGAGTCAGTGCCGATCGACCACCGTTGGAGCGAAGATCGCCGCAGACTGCGGCAACGCATGACTGCAGGTCGGCTGCGGTTTCTACCGCACAGCCGGTTTGCAGTCTGCGATGCACCTCAGCGGCTATCCGCCGAGCTGCGGGTTCCTCACCCCATGTTTCCAGTACCTCCTGCAGCTCGGCCTGAGTGGACTGCTGCAGAAATTGAGCTGCCGAACGTCCCTCCAGCGGGTGAAACCGCATGTCAAGAGGGCCGCCTGCATCAAAACCAAATCCTCGATCACGATCCGCCAGCTGGTCTGAAGACAGTCCCAGATCAAGCAGTACGCGATCAACTTTTTCCAGTCCATGACTGCGAAGAATCTCCGCAGACTCCAGATAGCTGCCGCGCGACAGCAGGCAATTGTCACCCGACAATTTCGCCGCGGCAAAACTCAGCATCATCGGGTCTCGATCCACCCCAATCAGACGCCCTGCAGGTCCCAGAACCTTAAGGATCAGGCTGCTGTGGCCAGCGGCACCGACGGTTCCATCCAGAACCGTCAGGCCGGGCGATAACTGCAGCCAGTGCAGCACTTCGCGAGGCATCACGGGGATATGGACAGGACGTGAGTCCGCTGGCATGGGGAAAACGATCGCCGAAAAAGAACTGAACTCCGCGGCAGTTGCCGCTGTGAAAGTCTATGCAGCCCGGTCGCTTTGGGAAAGATCAGTTCCCGCCTCTGTGGGCATTCCTTGAGCCGGATTCCGGTTTGCTGCGAGTTTCCGGGATTTCGGCAGCGAGGCGCCTGGTTTTGCGTATGAGTTTCGGCAGATTCTGCCGCAGTGGCCGGCGGGGGCTGACGCAGGCAGATTCCAGCAAAAAACCGCGTGCGGTTGCCCGCACGCGGTTCATCAGGACTTTCATGTCGGCGGTCCGTAAACCGCTGGCCGACTGTCAGTACATGTCTTCCGAACCGTGATTGTGAGCCTTCTTGTCGTCTTTCGGCTTCTCAGCAATCAGGGCGTCGCTGGTGAGCAGCAGGGTGGCCACGCTGGCGGCATTCTGCAGGGCGGTGCGAGCAACCTTCGTCGGGTCGATCACACCAGCCTTCACCATGTCTTCGTACTTCGCAGTCGCGGCATTGTAGCCATAGTTGCCTTCGCCTTCTGACACTTTCTCGCACACCACGCCACCGTCAACGCCGGCGTTGTCTGCGATCTGTGTCAGCGGAGCGCGGCAGGCTCGTACGATGATGTCATAGCCAATTTTTTCTTCATGGCTGAGCTTTGTTGGCTTCACGCTGAGAGAAGCTCGCAGCAACGCAACACCGCCGCCAGGCAGAATGCCTT
>SXXK01000380.1 GCA_005791255.1 Planctomyces sp. | reverse complement strand
GGTGTCGGGTGTCGGGTGTCGGGTGTCGGGTGTCGGGTGTCGGGTGTCGGGTGTCGGGTGTCGGGGGGGGCGTTTGTGTGTTATTTGACCTGCGGGATGTGGAGCTGGGAGTTCGTCTGCGGGGCGTGAGCCTGCGTATTGCCGGGGGTGTGACGGCGATACTGGGGTATTCCGGGGCCGGCAAGAGTTCGTTATTGAGCGTGCTGGCGGGTTTTGAGCAGCCGACGTGCGGGAGTGTGGAGCGGGCGGATCCGGGTGCGGGTGCTGCCCTGCCCTGTTACTGGGTGCCTCAGTCGGGCGGTTTATGGTCGCATGTGTCTGTGCGCCGTCATGTGGAGCTGGTGTCTGCTGGAACGGCAGACGAAATTCTGCGTGCATTCGATCTTTGGGAGCGGCGTGATGCCTGTCCGGGGGATTTGTCGCAGGGTGAGCGTTCGCGGTTGTCTGTGGTGCGTGCTTTGTCGGCGGGTGCGGCGGTGCTGTTGATGGACGAGCCTTTGTCGCATGTGGATCCGGTGCGGAAGCCGGGGTATTGGGAGGAGCTGAGTTGTCGGCTGCGTGCGACTGGGGCCTCGCTGGTGTTTTCGAGTCATGAGCCGGGAGTGGTGTTGCGGCATGCGGAGCGGGTGGTGTGTCTGCGGGCGGGGCGTGTGTGGCATGAATCGGCGGTGCGGGACTTGTATGAGAGGGCTCCGGATCGCCAGCTGGGTGAATTTTTGGGGCCATTGAACTGGCTGGACGGGGCATTGGCGGTGGCTTTGGGTTTGGGTGCTGAGGTGCTGGGGGAAGCTGACCGACGTGGTGGAGTGTGTGTGCGACCTGAGCGGTTGCGGTTGCGTGCTGCTGAGGGTGGCGTGGGTGCTGATTTGGGGTGTGTGGCTGGCGGGCGGTGGGTTCGCGGTGGTGTGGTGCGGGTGCTGGAGTCGCGGCTTGCTGGTGGTCTGGCGGAGACTGTGGTGGTGGGTGTGTGTGGGCGTGAGTGTCGTTTGCTGCATGTGCCCGGTGTGGGTTTGGGTGTGGGTGTGGGTGTGGGGAGTTCGGTGTATGTTGAGGTGTCTCTGCCTGAGGGGGCCGTAACATGAACTCGGGTTGGCTGCCGCGCGGACGGTGTCGGTGTCAGTGTCAGGGTTTGCTGCTGCTGTGTCTGTTGCTGCCGGGGGTGTCGGGTTGCGGTGGTGGCGCAGCCGATCGCGGTGGTGATGGTGAGATTTTGTTGCCGATCGCGGGGGAGCGGACATGGCGGATTCCGTCTGCTGACCGCTTTTTGCCTGCTCCGCGTGGGTTGTATTCGGACGAGCGTGATGACGTGTATGTGCTGGACGATGCGGGGCGAGTGCTGGTGTATGACAGGACGGGGTTACTGCAGCGTCAGTGGAAAATGCCGGATAGTCGAATTGGGAATCCCGAGGGTATTTGGAAGCTGCGGGACGGTCGTGTGGCGGTCGCTGATACTCATTATCACCGGGTTGTGATTTTTCATCCGGACGGCGAGGTGGATTTTACGTTTGGGAGTGAGGGTCGTGAGCCGGGTCAGTTTGTGTTTCCTGTGGCGGTTTTGGAGGATGCTGCGGGGAATCTTTATGTTGGGGAGTATGGGGACCATCAGCGGGTGCAGAAGTTTGACGGCAGCGGGCGGTATCTGCTGCAGTTTGGGAAGCATGGTGCGGGTCCTGGTGAGTTTCAGCGTCCGAGCGGACTGGCGCTGCGTGGTGGGGAGGTGTTTGTGGTGGATGCGTTCAACGACCGGATTCAGGTTTTCAGTGAGGCGGGTGAATTTCGGCGAATTCTGAAGTTGTCGGACGAATTTGAGGCCCTGGCGTATCCCTATGATTTGCGGGTGACGGCGGACGGTCGAGTGTATGTGATTGAGAACCGAGCGGCGCGTCTGACGGTGATGACGCTGGAGGGGCGTTTACTGGGGCGTTATGGGTCACCCGGTCGGAATTCCCATCAATTCTACCAGCCGTGGGACCTGACAGTCCTGACCGACGGACGTATACTCGTGGCTGACACCGGGAACCATCGCTTAGTGGAGCTGACGCCGTGAGTCTGCTGCGTAGATTGATTCGCCGCATTTTTCCGTTGCCGCATCGTCCGGTGGTCTGGACTTCGTCGTTGTCACTGCTGGTGTTTTTGCTGTTGTTTTTGCTGTCGTATCTGTCTGTGCTGCCGACGGTGGTGATCAGTGGTGGCAGTCCATTAAGGTGGACTGAGCGGGGCTGGCTGGATTTGGGATTTTTGTATCGCTGGGGCGTGGCTTATCCTCAGTTTGAGCTGGTGCGGGAGCTGGAATTTTCGCGTCCGTGGGCATTTCTGCTGCTGTTGTTTGTGCCGTGGATCTGGTGGATGCAGGCGGCGGGTCACGCAGGTCTGCCGCAGCGTCGTGGAGCGTGGGCTGGTTTGATCCGGCTGGTGCTTTGCGGGTTGCTGATTTTCGTCCTTGCTGAGCCTCGTGCTGTACGCACCAGTGACACGGTCTCGGTGATTTACAACGTGGATGTGTCGGATTCGGTAAGTCCGTGGCGTTCCGAGGCCTTGAATTTTGTGGCGGCGACAGCGGCGGAGAAGCCGGGGACGGACGAGGCGGGTCTGGTGGTTTTTGGCAGGACTCCTGCCGTCGAGTATCCTCCGCGGGTGGTGTTTCCGTTTGAGCGATTTGTGAATTCGCAGGTGGGTCAGGACGCGACGAATCTTGAGCAGTCGCTGGCATTGAGTGCGGCGATGCTGCCTGAGGAGAACGTGGGGCGAATTGTGCTGGTGAGTGACGGCACGGAGACGGTCGGTCAGTTGAAGGACGTGGTGGACGACCTGCAGGCTCGGGGTGTTTCCGTGTCTGTGGTCCCGATGAACTATGTGTATGAGTCTGAGGTGTTGCTGGAGCGGCTGGATTTGCCGCGTTTTGTGCGTCAGGGTGAGACGTATGAGGCGTCGGTGGTGTTGAATTCGCTGAAGGCATCGCGAGGGACTCTGGTGTTATCTGAGGCGGGCCGTGAGATTTCGCGTCGGGAGATTGAGTTCCCTGCCGGGAAGACTCGTTATTCCGTGCCGATCCGGGTGGATCAGCCGGGTTATTACGAGTATTCGGCGCGCATCGAGGTGGCTCGGGATGCAGACAATCGTCAGGAAAACAACGAGGTGCGGAACTATCTGTACCTGGACGGTCCGGGGCGGGTATTGCTGGTGCGTGACGTGGCGGGTCGTCCGGAGGAGATTCGATTTCTGGAGCAGGCGCTGCGAGTGGGTGAGCGGCAGCTGGATGTGGTGACATCACTTGAGTTTCCCCAGGATCCTCTGAGTTTGATGCCTTATGACGCGGTGATTTTTGCGGACGTGCCGGCGGACGCCTTCCTGGGGACTCAGATTCAGGCGATGCACGATGCGATTCGGAACCTTGGGATTGGCTTTTTGATGGTGGGTGGTCCGAACAGTTTTGGTCCGGGTGGCTGGCAGGGATCGCTGGTGGAGGATGCCTTGCCGATTTCGATGGAGATCACGAACAAGAAGGTGCTGCCGAAGGGGGCTCTGGCGATTATTCTGCACACCTGCGAGTTTCCTCAGGGCAACACCTGGGCGAAGCGGATTACGAAGCGTGCGATTCAGGTCCTGAATTCGCAGGACGAGGTTGGCGTGCTGGCTCAGACGATGAACGGTGACGAGTGGATCTTTGATTTGACTCCGGCCAGCGAATACGAGTCCCTGGCGACTCAGATCAACAACGCTTCGATTGGCGACATGGGTACGTTTGGAACAACGATGCAGCTGGGGCTGGCATCGCTGTTGAAATCGGACGCGATGTCTCGTCATATGATCATCATCTCTGACGGGGATGCTCAGGCACCGACTCCTGAGCTGCTTGAGAAGTTCATCGCGAATCAGGTGTCGGTTTCGACGGTGGCGGTATTTCCGCACAACGGTGATGCTTCGACATTGCAGGACATTGCGGGTGCGACGGGCGGGCGATTTTATTTTCCGAGTGATCCGAACGAGTTGCCTTCGATTTTTGTGAAGGAGGCGAAGACGTTGCGGCGCACCCAGATACAGACTCGCGATTTCGTCCCTGTGGTGACAGGGGTGGATCCGATCCTGCGTGATATTGTGGATTCACCGGAGCTGCATGGTTATGTGCTGGCGTCTCGCAAGGAGGATCCTCGTGCGGTCGTGGTGCTGTCGGCGCCTCAGACGGAGAGTGAGAAGGCGGCGGGTGAGGAGGAGCTGGATCCGATTCTGGCGGTGTGGCGTTATGGTCTGGGAGTGACAGCGGCGTGGACATCGGACTTTACGGACCGCTGGGGGCGTGACTGGGTGAAGTGGGAGCAGTTTCAGCAGATGTTGTCTCAGACGATGACTCGTATCAGCCGGACGAAGCGTGAGCAGTCGCTGCGAGTGTACACCTATGTCAACGGCAACGAGGGTGTGGTGGTGGTGGAGGATTTTCATCCAGAGGAGACGTTACTGGACGTGAATGTTTCGGTGACGGGCCCGAATGGATTTGAGGAGTCTCAGGCGGTCCGCCAGATTGCACCGCGGCGTTATCAGACATCGATGCCATTGAAGGGTGAGGGGCGGTATCAGGTTCTGGTGGGTGCGACGGACGGAGCGCGTCGTGAGACGGCGTATGCGGGTTTTATTGTGTCGTATTCTCCGGAGTATCTGCGATTTCGAGCGAATCCGGCGGTTTTGCGTGAGTTGGCGGAGTCGACGGGTGGTCGGGAGCTGGAGATTGACGGCGACCCTGTTGAGGCAGCGCGAACGTTGTATGGCGAGCGGCCTCAGAAGCGCAGCAGTCGTCCGATCTTTGAGTGGTATTTGATTTTGGCGGCGTGTTTGTTGCCGCTGGATGTGGCAGTACGTCGGGTGCAGCTGGATGCGGGCTGGCTGCAGCGGCTGTGGCGTCGGGATCGTCGTGAGTCGACAGCGACTTTGGGGACTCTGCTGGAGCGAACGACTCAGGTGCGTACGGCATTGGGCAATCGGGGTGAGTCAGCGGGTGAGCTGTCTGAGGGTCGTCCTCTGGTGCCGCGTGGTGGGGTGGCGGTGCGGACGGGTGGTGGTGCGTCAGGGTCGGGGACTGGTGTTGGTGATGTGAAGAGTGCTGCTGGTGTTGCTGGTGCGGGCTCTGCGGGAGATGCGGGCCGATCGGCGGAGGGTGGTGGAGGAGCTGAGGCGGGAGAGGACGGCACGACATCTCGTTTGCTGGCATTGAAGCGGCGGCGGGATCAGGAGCGGAGCAACGAGTAGTTTGGCGGTGGTGTTTGAGGCAGGTTTGAGAACGGGTTCGAGTTGGGGGATTGGGTGATGAGTGCAGACGGGGTATTGGCGGAGTTGCAGTCTGAGGCGGATGCGTTTCGTGCGGAGTACGAGCGTGTGCGGGAGGCTGTGGGCCGGGTGATCGTGGGTCAGCAGCGTGTGGTTGAGTCGGTGCTGACGGCGATGCTGTGTGGTGGGAACGTGCTGCTGGAGGGTGTACCGGGATTGGGCAAGACGGAGCTTGTGAAGGCTCTGGCTGGGGTCCTGAAGCTGCAGTTTCGTCGCATCCAGTTTACTCCGGACCTGATGCCGGCGGACGTGATTGGCACGAACATCATGATGACGGATGACATGGGGAAGTACCGTTTTGAGTTTCGTCAGGGGCCGATTTTTACTCAGTTGCTGCTGGCGGATGAGATCAACCGTGCGACTCCGAAGACGCAGTCTGCCTTGTTGGAGACGATGCAGGAGGGGACGGTAACGACGGGTGGTACGACGTATCGTCTGGAGCAGCCCTTTTTCGTCCTGGCGACTCAGAATCCGATTGAGCAGGAGGGCACGTTTCCTTTGCCCGAGGCGCAGCTGGACCGATTTATGTTTAAGGTGGTGGTGCCGTTTTTGAATCGGGATGAGTTGAACGAGGTGGTGACTCGGACGATTCTGAAGCAGCGTTACGAGGCTGTGCCTGTTCTGGATGGTGCTCGGATTTTGCACCTGCGCAGTGTTTTGGAGCGTGTGGTGGTGAGTGATCCGATGCGGGATTATGCGTGTCGACTGGTCCTGGCGACTCATCCGGATTCCGCATTTGCGACGGAGCGTGTGAAGCGATTTCTGCGTTTTGGTGCGAGTCCCAGAGCGGCTCAGGCTTTGATCCGTGCGGCTCGAGTGAGGGCATTGAGTCAGGGTCGTGCGCATGTGTCATTTCAGGATGTGCGGTATTTTGCAGCGGAGGTACTGCAGCATCGTGCGTTGCTGAACTATGACGGTCAGGCGGAGAATGTTTCTCTGCGTGAGCTGATTGATGAGGTGATAGCGAAGCTTCCGACGGAGGGCTGAGGCCGTGCTTGAGGGTACGCAGTCGGCATTTACGTCGTTATTCGACAATTCGGTGCTGCATCAGATTGAGCGGATGCGTTTGCGGCCGCAGCGTCGACTGACGAATCGGGCGCGGGGCGAGCATTTGTCGGGGAAGGGTGGCAGCAGTACGGACTTCGCGGATTTCCGGGACTATGCGGCGGGTGATGATCTGCGGTATGTGGACTGGAACATTTTTGCGCGGCTGCAGCGGCCGTACATCAAGCAGTTTCAGCATGAGGAAGAGCTGCATGTGGTGCTGCTGGTGGATGCTTCGGCATCGATGCTGAGTGGTGGCAAGCTGGAGCGGGCGAAGCAGGCGGCAGCGGCGTTTGGGATTATGGGGTTGCTGAGTGGCGAGCGAGTGAGTGCTTATGCTGTGCAGGGCTCGTCGGACAGTCGCTGGATGCTGCCACCGGGGACCGGTCGCAACCGGATGCGTGCTTTGCTGCATTTTCTGGAGGGCGTGGGTGGTGGTGGCAGTGTGCCGGTGGAGCAGGCGATTGAGCAGATGCTGAAGTTTCATCGAGGTCGCGGTATTGCGGTGGTCCTGAGTGATTTCCTGACGTTCGGCAATCTGGCTCGCCCGCTGAATCTGCTGTTCAGTGCGGGGCTTGAGGTGTGGGGGCTGCAGATATTGAGTGAGGCGGAGATTCGTCCGGAGGTGCAGGGTGATCTGCGGTTTGTGGACAGTGAGACCGGCGAGACTCTGGATATTACGAACGCGAGCGAGTTGCTGCATGTGTATCATGACCAGCGTCTGGCGTTGGCGGAGTCACTGGACAACTTGTGTCGCAGTCGTCAGGGGAGATTTGTGTCGGTGAGTTCGGGCGAGCCGTTTGGGGCGTTTCTGTTTGATCGGATGTGTCGTCAGGGTTGGGTGCAGCGATGAGGTTTCTGAGCTTCGTCAATCTGTACGGTGCGTGGTTTTTTCTGGCGCTGATCCCGCTGGTGATCCTGTATTTTCTGAAGCTGCGTCGTCCGCGGGTGGACGTGCCATCGCTGGTGTTGTGGGCGAGTGTGTTGAATGATCAGCGGGTGAATTCGCCATTTCAGCGATTTCGTCGCAATCTGCTGCTGTTGCTGCAGGCGTTGCTGTTGTGTTTGCTGGTGCTGGCGCTGATGCAGCCGTTTGTGCCGTCGCAGGCGGACGTTGCCGAGTATACTCCGCTGTTGATTGACTGTTCGGCCAGTATGGGTTCGCGTGACGAGGCGACGGGTCAGAGTCGTTTGGACCTGGTGCGTGAGCAGGTGCGTGAGCAGATTGAGAATCTGCGTGGTGGGCAGAAGCTGGCGTTATTTACGTTTGCGGCGACGGGTCGTCGTTTGACGGAGTTTACCGATGATCGTCGTGAGTTGCTGCGGGCCCTGGAGCGGGTGCAGCCGACGGACCTGCCGGCGCAGCTGGACGACGTTCTGCGGATGGCGGCGGCGTATACCGGGTCGTTTCCGATTGAGAAGGTGACGGTGCTGACGGACGGGAATCTGCCGGACCGGGTGGATTTTGAGTTGCCGTTTTCGCTGGATGTCCGACGAGTGGAGTCGGGCGATGCCAATCTGGGAATAACGGAGCTGAGTGCGCGGCGGAGTGGTGCGGAGGAGTGGGAGGTATTTGTGCGTGTCTCGGGATCTGCGGACGAGCTGCGGGGTGCGGATCTGCAGATTTTTGAGAACGGCCAGCAGACTCACACGGAGCAGCTGGAGGTTGGTCGGGAGGAGTCGGAGCGATTGATGATCCCGGTGCGTGCGACGGGTCCGGTTCTGCTGGAGGCTCGGCTGGTGCCTGCGGGTTTTGATTCTTTGGAGACGGACAATGTGTGCTGGCTGTCTTTGCCGGCGACTCGGCCGCTGCGGGTGTGGGTTGCGGCGGGACTGCCGGGGTGGGCACGAGCGATTGGTGTGCTGCCGAACGTGGAGGTGGAGCTGAGTACGGGTGGTGAGCCGGCGGGCAGTGACTATGACATGGTGGTGACGGATGGTGATGCAGCGGGAGCGAGTGCAGCGGGCGAGAATGGTGCTCCTGTGGTGCTGCATGTGGGCGTGATTCCTGAGGACGTGCGGGCTCTGGTGGGGTTGCAGGAATCGGCGAGTGTGGTGGTTGACTGGAACCGCACAGCGCCGCTGCTGCGGCATGTGCAGCTGGCGGACGTGCAGATTGGTGAGCAGCCGACGTATGCCGCTGGGGTTGGTGTGAAGGAGCTGGAGGAGCGTGGGTATGAGGTGCTGGTGGACGGCAGCGCGGGTCCGCTGGTATTGCAGAAGCGTGAGGGGTTGCGAACGGGGTGGTGGTTTACTTTTCATACGGACCGTTCGACGCTGCCATTTCGCGTGGGTTTTCCGATTCTGGCTGCGAATGCGGTGGAGTCTTCGATGAAGCAGTCGGCGTTGTCTGAGGTTTCGGCAGCACCGACGGGCGTGTTACCGGGGATTCTGCTGGAGGCGGACCGAGAGTACTCGGTGAAGACTCCGGGTGGTGAGCGGATAGCGGGTCGTACGACGTCGACGGGGATGCTGACCGGGATCCCGGCGGCGGAGGTTGGGCGGTATGACGTGCTGGAGGGTGAGGACACGGTGGCGGTGGTGGGTACGGGTCTGCTGAGTTTGGCGGAGAGTTCGCTGGCAGCGGTGGAGGAATTGAAGTTTGCTGAGATGAAGGTGGCGACGGGGGTTGAGGGGCGTTTGGAGGCGGACCGTCCGTACTGGTGGCTGCTGGCTTTGGTGGCGTTTGGTCTGATGCTGTTTGAGTGGTGGTATTTTCAGCGGGCTCGAGGGAGCGTGGAATGAGACGGGGCGTTCTTCGCAGTGTTCGGCTGATGCTGCTGGCGATCCTGTGTCTGTCGGTGTCAGGCGGGATGGCCTGCGGGCAGCCGCGTGTGGGGATGAAGCTGGAGCTGGGCAGTATTCGCGGTCGAACGGCGTCGCCGATCCATGTGAATGTGCGTTTGGAGTACAATGAACCGCAGTGTCTGGAGGGGTATCTGGAGCTGCAGATTTATGATGCTCTGGAGTTAACATCGGAATCGGACCGACTGGCAACGCTGCGGCGAGACGGGATTGTGCTGGCGGGTCAGGATTATGAATTCAGCCTGCTGTTGCCGCCGCTGCAGACGTCGGATGCTCGCAACTGGGCTGTGCGTGCATGGTTTGTGACGAAGGACGAGCGGATCGAGCTGACTTCGGCGCCTGGGCGTAAGGGGCCTGCCGAGCCTTTTGACCTGCTGATGACGAGTTCTCTGGAGCGTGCTTTTGTGCTGTGCAGTGCCAGTGAGGATCCGCGTAATCGTCCGGCGGCGGGGAACAGAAAGCTGCTGCAGGAGCGTTTGCTGCTGTCGGATGTGATGAACGGGCTGCAGTCGATTTCCGGGGAGCAGCTTGAGGGGGAGGTTGTGGAGTTGCGTGGTTCGTCGGCGGGTGCTGACGGTCAGCAGTCGACGCCGGGAATTGTGCACTATGCGGCTGAGTGGGATGTGAAAACGCTGTCAGAGGATCCTCTGGCGTACTGTGCTTTTGATGTGCTGTTGTTGAGTGACGGTGCGTTGGGTTTGTTGTCGGAGGCGCAGCAGCGAGCGATTGAGGTGTGGGTGCGTGGGGGTGGCAGTGTTGTGGTGGAGGCGCGTGAGCGTTTGCAGCCGCAGCAACTGGGGTTTCTGCGTCGCCTGATGGCTCAGGGTTTGGGTGCGGAAAGTGATTTGGCGCTGGACGACGAGGGGCGACTGCTCGTTGTCGCGGACCGGTCAGGAGAGCCTGTGCTGAGTCGTGCGGGACTGGGACGGGCTGTGCTGTTGCCGGTGGTGGAGGATCTGACGGGTGTGGTGCAGCGGGCAGCGGAGTGGCGAAGGACGGTGTGTTTTTTGTGGAAGGTGCGTGAGTACAGCGATGTGTATGGCGGGACGACATCTCCGCCGCCCAGTGATCTGGAGCTGGCGAGGCGTTACATTCGTGATGCTCAGCGTGACGAGCGTGGCATTTATTCGACGAACGCCTGGGCGGAGACAGAGAATGGTCAGTACGTGAATTTGGAGCGTTCGGATGTGGCTTCCGGGCGTTTTTATGTTCCGGAGCGGCAGCTGCTGGTTTGGCGACGTCAGTGGCAGGCTCGACAGCAGAGTCTGCGGAGTCAGCAGACGCCATTGCTGGGAGCAGCGGAGGCCGTGTTGTTGCCGGCGGATGTGCAGATGGTACCGGTGTCTGTGATTGCGGTGATTTTGCTGGGGTATGTGCTGGTGGTGGGTCCGGTGGATTATTTTGTGCTGGGCTGGCTGCGGATGCGGAAGTATACGTGGCTGTTGTTTCCGGTGGTGACAGCGGTATTTACGTTTCTGACGATTGCTGTGGCTCATGCGTATATGAGCAGCGACGACACGGGTGGTGTGTTGTTGATTACGGATATTGATGAAGGTGGCGGTGTGGTTCGCCAAACGACACTGGAGACTCTGTTTTACGGTGGTGGTCGGGAAGTGACGCTGCCTCAGCGGCGGTCTTTGCTGGTGCAGACGCGTGATCAGTATCTGAATCGTGGGATGTATGGAGACAGTCCGATGCCATCGGACGAGGCGCCGATTTATGAGGGCGTGTTCCCGCAGAATTTTGGGTTGCGTCAGAGTGTGCAGCAGTGGTCACCGGTGAGTTTTCGGACTTTGACACTGGAGCCTGAGGGTGTGGAGCTGCCGGCGATCGACTGGGAGGATTCGTCGCTGGTGACGACGGAGGAGGGGCGACTTCGGCTCAGGGCCAGTCTGCAGATGCTGTCGCAGCAGACGGGTGGGGAATATGAGGCGACTGTGGTGCATCAGGGAGGCCTGCTGCCGGTCGTGACGCAGCAGGTGAATGTGTGGGACGGAGCGGCGAATGGGCAGTACCGGGAGCGGTCTCAGGTGCAGCAATTTTCGTGGGCGAACGAAATGTTTGGGTGTTGTCAGCAGCCGTCGGGTGAGGGCGTGTTCAGTCTGGTGAGTCAGCTGTCACCACAGGGGTCGGATGCCCTCGAGGATTTGGCGATGTCGTCAGCGGACAATCCGGAGGAGTATGTGCTGGTGGTGCTGCGTCGTCGGGGGGAGCGGATAGAGGTGTTTCGGCGGTTGTATCGGGTGGCCGGTGCGGCGCAGTGAGGTTGACTGAGAGTGGGCCGGACTGAGAGTGGGCGGGACTGAGTGCAGTGTGAGTTTTGAGTTGGGGGGTGGCAGTGATGCGGAACGAGTGGGCAGCGGAGGGTGAGGTGTCTGGCAGCAGCGGTATTGTTGCGGGTGGTGGCGTGCGGCGTCCGTCGGCCATCAGTTTGCGGGATCTGCGTGTGAATTATGGGAAGTTTGAGGCAGTGAAGGGGATCTCCCTGGAGATACCCGAGGGCGAGGTGTTTGGGTTTATTGGTCCGAACGGTGCGGGGAAATCGTCGACGTTTCGGGTGCTGGCGACGCTGCAGCCGAAGTTTCAGGGGCAGGCGTATGTGTGTGGGCTGGACGTGCTGCGTCAGCCGCAGAAGGTTCGTGATGTGATGGGTTTTGTGCCTGACTTTTTTGGGGTGTATGAGGATCTGACCAGTCTGGAGTATCTGCATTTTTTTGCGGCGGCGTATCGGATTCCGACGGGGAAGCGGAAGGCAGTGATTGATGACGTGCTGACGCTGACGGACATGACTCACAAGGCGCATTCACCGGTGGACGGGTTGTCTCGCGGGATGAAGCAGCGATTGGCATTGGCGCGAGTGCTGCTGCATGATCCGAAGGTGCTGCTGCTGGACGAGCCATCGAGTGGACTGGATCCGCGAGCGCGGATTGAGATGCGTGAGCTGCTGAAGGCGCTGCGTGAGATGGGCAAGACGATTCTGATCAGCAGTCATATTTTGAGCGAGCTGGCTCAGTTG
>SXXK01000379.1 GCA_005791255.1 Planctomyces sp. | reverse complement strand
GCCAGCCATAAATCGACTGATCATCATCACCCACGACACAGAGGTTGCGATGCGGTTTGACCAGCATTTCAATCAGTCGGAACTGAACGCCGTTTGTATCCTGATATTCGTCAATCTGCACATGGTCATACCGTGACTGGAATTTCTGCAAAGCAGCCGGGTGTTCGGTGAGCAGTTTGACGGTGAGCAGCAGCAGGTCATCGAAATCGACGGCACCCGCTGCGCGGAGCTGTTTCTGGTATTTACGGTAGGCCATGGCGGCCAGTGTATCATGCGGTGACTCCGTGTGGCTGGCAGCTTCAGAGTCTTCAATACCGAGCATTTTCCAGCGGCTGATGCGGTTGATCAGGTCGGAGGGCTTGAAAGCAGCATCTCCGATCCGGATATCGCGAAGCGCAGTGCGAGCGGCAGATTCCTGATCACTGCGATCATAGATGGCAAATTTCTTCGGATAGCCCAGCCGATCGATCTCTTCCCGCAGAACGCGGACGCACCATGCGTGAAAGGTGGACACTTCGGGTCGCAGTGAGACTTTTTTTCCGATCAGCCCAATTGCTCGCTCGCGCATTTCGCGGGCGGCCTTGTTTGTGAAAGTGACTGACAGAATGCGATCCGGTCGGATGCCATGGGCGATCAGGTTGGCCATCCGGAAGGTGATGACGCGAGTTTTCCCGGTACCGGCACCTGCGAGGACCAGCAATGGTCCCTGCAGCGTGGAAACGGCTTCGCGCTGAGAAGGATTCAGGCCTGCTAGACTGAGCATGGATCGTGCGAAGGGTAGGGGAGGCGAAGCAGAGGCTGCACAGGCAACCGGCGAACCCTGAACTGGTCAGCTGTGATTTTCAGTCACCGGGGCAAATCCTCGACGCATCGTATTTTCGGAAATATTGACCGGAATTACAAACTGCAGCAGGTAATCCGGACCACCGGCTTTGCTGCCGATACCAGACATACGATAGCCGCCAAACGGATGACGCTGAACCAGCGCCCCTGTAATTTCGCGGTTCAGGTACAGATTTCCGGCCTGCAGTTCGGCTCGAACGCGTTTGAGTGTGACCGGACTGCGGCTGTAGACTCCTGCGGTAAGCGCATAGCGTGTGCCGTTTGCAACGGTGATGGCATCATCGAGAGTGCGGACTCGAATCACAGCCAGGATCGGGCCAAAAAGTTCCTGCTGTGCCAGCGGAGCAACGGGGTCCACATTGGTGAAGATATGCGGGCCGATAAAGCTGCCCTGACGACTGAGCGGGCCTGGGTCCATGGCAAGCACCACCTGCCCGCCATGTTCAGGGTCCACCTTGCGGATGAATTCCAGCAGTCGATCCCGTGAATCGTTGTCAATGACCGGGCCGATTCGCGTCCCGGGATCTTCCGCCGGGCCGATCTGCAGGCTTTTGACAGCATCCGTCAGGCGCTGCAGAAATGGCTCGTAAACAGACTCCAGCACGATCACCCGTGAACAGGCGGAACATTTCTGGCCGGAGTATCCGAAGGCACTGCGAACGACTCCGACAACCGCTTCATCAAGATCAGCATCTTCGTCGATGATAATGGCATTCTTTCCACCCATCTCGGCGATGACCCGGCGAACATTTCTCTGTCCGGCCAGTGTTTCGGCAGCGGCGTGATTGATTTCAAGGCCGACGGCCTGAGACCCTGTGAATGCCACGAGATCGACATCGGGATGTCGCGTCAGGACCGGTCCGATGTCTTCGCCAATTCCCGGGAGGAAATTCACAACTCCGGCAGGAATACCGCAGTTGCGAACAATTTCCATCAGCTTTGCCGCAACCACTGAAGACTGCTCAGCCGGCTTCATGATGACCGTGTTGCCGGTGACAATTGCCGCCAGCGTCATGCCGGTCAGGATCGCGAGCGGGAAGTTCCATGGTGAGATTACTGCACAGACGCCACGCGGGCGGTACACGTAACTGTTTTCTTCACCAGGAAAGTCGCATTGACGAGGTTCGGACAGTCGCTGAGCTTCTCGGGCGTAGTAGGTGCAGAAGTCAATGGCTTCAGCGACATCCGCATCGGCTTCCTGCCATGGCTTGCCCGTTTCGAGTATGATCCAGGCGGCCAGTTCAAATCGTCGTTCCCGCATTTCTGCAGCGATCAGGCCCGCGTATTCAACGCGGGATTCAACCGGCACGCGCGACCAGGGTTCAAACGCCCTCCGTGCTGCAGCAATGGCGTCCGCTGTCTGATCATGGCTGGCTGACGAAACTTTTCCGATGATTTCTGAGGTTTTTGAGGGATTGCGTGAGATCAGTGTGGCTCTGGTGTCACACAGTTTTCCATCGATAACCAGTGGGTACGTGGCGCCGAGGTGATCGCGGACCCATGCGAGTGCTTCCTGCATGGCTTCGCGGACTTCCGGTCTGGAAAAGTCGCTGAGCGGCTCGTTGACAAATCCAGCCTGCGGCGGATCGACGACTGGAGGTTCAGCGGCGGCGTGGCTTGATGGCTTCATGAGCAGACTCTCGACGGAAATACTGTCGGTGAAACTCTGGCGGAGAAAAGATTCATTGGAAGTGTTCTCAAGCAGCCTGCGGACCAGGTAGGCCATGCCTGGGATGAGTTCTCCGAAGGGGGTATAGATGCGTACGCGATATCCGCGTTTCCGGAACAACTGAGCCTGCTGGTCGCACATGCCGTAAAGCATCTGGATTTCAAGACCCTGCGGAGGGACCTGCAACTGTTTGGCCAGTGCCAGTCCATGGGCAAGACTGCGGAGATTGTGGCTTGCGAGAGCCGGTCGCAGCCACTGGCGGTTCTGCAGGAGCACAGCCGTGAGGCGTTCAAAGCAGTCGTCTGACTGCCACTTGCGGCGATAAACAGGAACAGGCCAGCCGCGATATCGCGCCACGATGTTCTCAAAATCCCAGTACGCCCCCTTCACCAGTCGTACGGTGATCGGAGTTCCGCGATTGCGGGCCCAGTCGAGCAGATTCCGGAGATCGTCATCAGCAGACTGCAGGTAGGCCTGAACGACGATGCCACAGTCGGCGAAATCCCGAAACTCCGGTTCCATCAAAACCCGCTGAAAGATTTCACGCGTCAGGAGGCGGTAGTCGTTCTGCTCCATGTCGAAATGCACGAATGCATGACGTTCCCTGGCCATGCGGAGGATGGGACGCAGTCGTGCGGCGACGCGGCGGAACGACCCTTCGGTGTCAACAGGGGCAAACTGGCTGTCCAGGGCGGACAATTTCAGGCTGACATTCAGACGCGGCATGTGCCCATGTTCATCACAGTCGAGCTGTGGGTCATCGGGCCACGCATTCACTTCGGCCGACATGCCTTCGATTAACTGCAGATAGGACTGCTGATAGCGATCGGCGTCGGCATTGCTGATGGTTGCTTCACCCAGCAGGTCCAGAGTGAAGGCCATGCCGGATTTACGCATACTGCGGACGGACCGCAGCACCTCAGTCACGCTGCTGCCAGCAATGAAGCGACGGGCCATGCGAGCTGCGTTGATGCGAGCGTTGTAGGCCAGAGCGCGACTGAGAATCGTATTTCCTGAAGAAAGATCCAAACCCAGCCGCACGGCCCACGGCAGTCGGTCTCGAACTTCCTCGAAGTACTCTTCGAGGTGGCGGGAAATGGAGTGGTGATCACGCAGCATCGGCAGCACGTCGACGAAGCGGAACATTTGCAGCTTGACGGCTTCATCACCCATCGCCCAGTTCATCAGGCGATCTTCCCACCAGCGGGTTTGAAACACCGATGTGGACTGTCGACCGACTTCGGCAAACAACTGGCCGCCGATTTCCCGGGTTCGCTGCTCGAGCCAATCCTCAGAGCCGGCAGCGGCAGTCTTCTTTTTGGAGGACTTTTTCGCCATAAGTGATTGGATTCGGGGTTGGCTGGCAGGATCCATCGGCTTGCAGTGGACTGCCTGAAGAAAGAGGGCAAAAACAACGCAGATCAGTTGCCCGAGACAGGGTGCGAGGACAGGTGATTCCCGCTCCGCCGGATTGCGGCGGAATCAACTCGTATTGTAAGCTGCGCGTGGCGGAATGACAAAGAACGCTGTGCATGTTTCTCAGCGGGCTGCCGGTACGCTCGGTGGGCACATGCAGAAACCTGAAAAAAAACGGGTTCCAGCAATCCGGATGACCGGTGCTGCGGACT
>SXXK01000378.1 GCA_005791255.1 Planctomyces sp. | reverse complement strand
TGTACTTCTGGATGAAGTCGACGGAATCTTCGTAGCCGGCATACCGCTGTTCCGGAAGTGTGATGGCCTGAATCATCATGGCTCCGTCATCCTTCAGCAGTTCGCCGCATTTCCGGAAGTAACCGGGCAGGTATTTGCGTCCGACAGCCTCGATCATTTCGATGGAGACCAGTTTGTCGTACTGTCCATCGAGATCGCGATAGTCGCGTTTGAGGACAGTGACTCGTTCGCCAAGCCCTGCCTGTTCCACGCGTTCGGTGGTCAGGCGAAACTGTTCGTCGGAGATTGTGGTGGTGGTGATCCGGCAGCCGTAGTGAGTGGCGGCATGCACGGCAAAGGCTCCCCAGCCACTGCCGATTTCGATCACATCATCGTCCGGCTGCAGTTTCAGCATGCGGCAGACGCGATCGATTTTTTCGATGGAGCCTTGTTCGAGGGAGGACTGGTCACTGGGGAAGATGGCGGACGAGTACAGCATGGTGGGATCGAGGAACAGTCGGAAGAAGTCATTTCCGAGGTCGTAGTGTTCCTGGATATTGCGTCGACTGCCGGATTTTGAGTTGCGGTTGCGGAAGTGCTGCCAGCGGTGTCGCAGCTGAGACAGCCGTGTGAGTGGTGACGAGACCCTGGCGAGGACGTGTTCGTTCCTGAGCAGTACGCGGAACAGGTCGGTCAGCTCGTCTGAGACCCATTCGCCCTCAAGGTAGGATTCGGCAGCGCCCAGCAGTCCGTCACTCAGAAGCCGGCGGTAGAAACGCGGTGAATTGAGCCGCACGTGTCCGGAGAGGGCACAGCGTGAAAGATCTCCGAATCGCTCGCTGGTCTGGTCATGCTCCATAACAAGCTGTCCGAACTGCAGACCGCTGAGGCTGCTGCGGAGCATGCGGCGTGAGAAGCGTTCCATCAGGCAGAGCCAGCGACGTTCGGAATGGCTGGTGACTGCGGGTGCCTGCCGAGCAGCGGTCGGGGAATTTCCGGTCGGCAGTGCAGCTGGTGCGCGATCACAGGCAAACGGGGACAAGCGCGGAGATTGGGATGACATGCAGACTCCTGTCAACTCTGTGAAAACCAGACAAAACCGGGCAACCGGTGAAGTGTCATACGGATTGAATCTTCAGCCTGCCGTGAGGCCCGCTGAAGGCTGATGTTTCGGGTGCGGCACAAATGGAACCCCCTTCCACCACAACCGCAGGGCCTGCCAGTAGATGCCCCGCAGAATTTTCAGGGTCATCAGGGGATATCTGAGCAGGACACTGCGGAGTGCTGCGGGGGTGATTTCGCAGCGGGTCATGTGCAATGTGGCGTCGAAGACGGGAGGCTGCCCGGAGGGATCCTGCGGCGCAGCGGTCTCAGCGAGCGAATGATTCTCGATGTGAATACTGAGTTGTTCCCCGGGTTCCCGAATCTGCCAGCGATAGGCCATGGCCATCGGCATAAAGGGTGACACGTGAAAATCCTTGGGATTGGTCAGCGGGCGAATGCGACCGGTGTGCGGATCCTGCGGTGCCGGCAGCACGTAGCAGTGCCGCTCGCCCCACGGCGTGTTGTGCACCTCAGCCAGTACCCACTGGACCTGCCGACCGGCTTCGTCGTAGCAGAAGAAGTAACTGACCGGGTTGATGACGTAGCCGAAACAGCGGAGATTGGTGAGCAGGCGGATCGGGCCGGCTGGGCGAATTCCGGTCTGACGCTGCACTTCGCTTCGGACACATTCATCCAGAGGCTGTGAAGGATCGCCGAAGTGATCTTCACGGCAGAACCGCATGACAGCCGGTCGACTGGTGGACCACAGCCAGGCTCCGCGGAACACGTGGTCGAGCTCGTCGAGATCGAGAAGTACCTGAAAAATCCGGTAGCGAAAGCCGTGCGGGACGGGTGTAAAGCGTCGGTGTCGAACTTCGCCGAAATACAGGCAACTGTGCATGCTCAGCCTCCGACCACTGCCAGGTTGCCACTGTCGGCAATCTGCGGGGCAGTCTGCAGGCGCAGCGGCGTGACGGGGGTCAGTCCGGCGATGCCGAATTCACGGCAAACAGCGAGTGCACTGCGGACACCATCTTCGTGAAATCCGTTGCCCCACCAGGCACCGCAGAAGGATGTCCGGCGGGTACGAATCAGGCTGCGATGTTCCTGCTGCAGAGCCGCTCGCTCCGTGGTGAAGATGGGGTGTGAGAACTTGTGGCGGGAAATGATCGATTCCGGTCGAATACTGTCAGTGTCGTTCAGTGTGACGCAGAACGTGTGCGGTGACTGAATGTGCTGCAGGATGTTCATATTGTAGGTGACGGTGGCCCGTGCATCGTCGCGCCCGACGCGGTAGTTCCAGGCGGACCAGGCGCGGCGGCTGCGGGGCAGGATGGTTTCATCGGTGTGCAGGACGACGTCGTTGCTGCTGTAGGGAAAACCGCTGAGAATTCGGGTTTCGTCAGCCGTGGGTTGTTCGAGCAGTGCGAGAGCCTGATCGCTGTGGCAGGCCAGCACAACTTCATCGAAGCTGGATTCCGTGGTGTCAGTGACCACCGTGACGGCAGTTGCAGAGCGGCGGATGCGTCTGACGGGAGCGTCAGAGACAATGCGATCGGCAAACGGCTGGATCAGGCGGGTGACGTAGTTGCGGGAACCACCCGGGATGGTGTACCACTGCGGGCGGTTGGTCAGGCTGAGCAATCCGTGATTGCGGTAGAATTCAAGAATGAACTGGATGGGGAAATCCGCGAAGGTGCCCATCGGGCAGGACCAGATGGCAGCTCCCATGGGCAACAGATAGTGCTCTTTGAATCCTCGTCCAAATCCGCGGCGACGCAGATACTGTCCGACAGTCTCGGTGGAACCGACGAGGTCAGCGTCGCTGGCTCCGAGGGAGTTGAATCTGAGGATATCAAGCACCATGCGCAGGAAGGATGGGCTGAGGAGGCGGGACCGCTGGGCGAAAACGCCATTCAGGCTGGTGCCACTGTATTCAAGTCCGGTGCGATCGCAGCGGACGGCGAAGCTCATTTCCGTCGGGACACCGGCGACATCCAGCAATCGCAGCAACTCCATGAATAACGGGTAGGTGCGATCATTCCAGACGATGAAGCCGACGTCGATGGAGTAATCGCGGTCGTCAAGGCGGAACTGGATGGTGCGACTGTGGCCCCCGGGCTGACGTTCGGCTTCGAAGACGGTGACTTCGTGCTGTTGTGAGAGCATCCAGGCCGCAGAAAGCCCGGAAATTCCGCCTCCAATGACTGCGATTCTCATGTCCGGGGCGGCTCCGACTGCAAGTAATTCAAGCGAGTATGCGAACGTTAAAACGTTCAAAATGTTCATGAATGCCCGGGTTTTAGGATGCGTTTGGTCGTGGTCAAGCGGTCAAGGCGCCAAAAACGGTCAAAACATTCAGATTTGTGGTGTCGTGTGCGATGGGGGTGGTCGGGTTTGCGGGGGTTGGCGGGAACTGCGGTTGTGGGGAGGCTATCGGCAGAAGCTGCCGGGATGCGTATTCAGACTGTCCGGATTTGGCCGTGCGTGTCTGGAATCAGGGGCCTCACCTTGACCGGGAGTCGTGTGTTTGCGACAACACGGCAGCGTGCGTGCCTGCGGAGCGGATGTTTTGCGGGTCGAGGAGCCCTCAACAGGACGAGGGACATAGTCTGGCGAAGGAGTGCCTTAATCGTGAGAAAACTTGCTGTTGCATTGGCGGCTGCGCTGGCCGTTGGATTTCAGTTGCCTGCCATCGCGCAGGAAGCGGCTCGACCGGCCGCCAAGCCGGCGGCCGAAAAAGAGCGTGCTCCGAGCCGCGTCGGTCTGATTGACATGGCGAAGGTGTTTGAGGGGTATGCAAAGTTCAAGGTGCTGCGTGACGAGCTGGCAGCGGAAATTGAAAAGAGTGACGCTGAAGCTCGAGTTATGGTCGAGAAGATGCAGGCCATGCAGAAGGAACTGCAGGAGAGTGGTTTTCAGCCGGGCAGCGCTGAGTATGAGCGTGCTGAGAAGGGTCTGCTGGACGCCAAGGGCGAGTTTGAAGCTTTCCGAGCTGCGACGCAGCGGAAGCTGGCTCGTCGGGAGTCTGAGATGTTCAAGGTGATCTATGCTGATACGACGTCGATGATTCGCAAGTATGCGGAGTGGGCGGAGTATACAGTCGTGATCCGCTTCGACAGCAAGGACATCGAAGAGGACACTCCGCCGGCGGAAGCTGTGCAGCGGATGAACAAGCAGGTGGTGTTTTATCGTGCAGAGAACGATATCACGGAGATTGTGCTGCAGTCTTTGAACAAAGCGTACCAGGGTTCGGCAGCAGCCGGCAAGACTCCGGCGCGGGCAGCCAGTGCAACAGCTCCGGCTGGCACCAACTGACGGGATCTGTGGTTTAAGGTGACGGATCCGGTGCAGTGTCCGGGGATCCGTCCGTGTTCAGAACCGGTGGGCGGCTGCATTTGTGCGGTCGCCCGCCGGTATGTCTTCGGTGTGTGGACCGGGCGGTGTGCTGTGCAGACAGTCGGGGCGAGGGTGGCGGTGATGTCAGGGCGATTCGGGGGAGCGGGTATGGCTGCGGGCGAGCGGTCGGGACCTGAGCAGCAGACGCTGCGTAAACCTGCGGGCCTGCGTGGTCCGGGGTTATTTCACGGTCAGATTGTGAAGATGCGTTTGCTGCCGGCGGCGGCGGGTACGGGGATTCGGTTTCGCCGGGTGGATCTGGCGGGAGCTCCGGAAGTCTCTGCCAGTGTGGAGCACGTGCAGCCGGGGGCTCGTCGAACGATTCTGACGAGTGGTGCTGCGCGAGTTGAGACGACGGAGCATCTGCTGGCGGCGCTGGCCGGCCTGCGGGTGGACAATTGCGTCGTGGAACTGGACGGGCCGGAAGTTCCGGCGATGGATGGTTCTGCGATGCCATTCTGTGAAGCGATTCTGGGTGCGGGTTTATGCGGTCAGGGTGTTTCTCGCAGGGTGCTGCGGATTGCGGAGCTGCAGCGAATATCTGAGCCGGCGAGTGGTCAGTGGATTGAGTGCATTCCCAGCGGCAGTGATGACCTGGTGATTGATTATCGGCTGGATTATGGCGCGGAGTCTCCGCTGCCGTCGCAGTCGTGGGCCATCGAGGTGACTCCGGAGCTGTTTTTGCGGGAGATTGCTGCGGCGCGAACGTTTGTGATGGCAGCTGAGGTGGAGGCCTTGCAGGCGGCGGGTTTTGGTCGTCATCTGACGCGTCGGGAGCTGGTGGTATTTGAGGCGGATGGGTCAGTGCAGGAGAATTCGCTGCGGTGGTCGAACGAGCCGGTGCGGCACAAGGTTCTGGACTGCATTGGTGATCTGGCTCTGAGCGGGTTCAGCAGCACTGGTCGGATTGTGGCCTGTCGAAGTGGTCACAAATTGAATCATGTGATGGCGCGGGTGTTGTCGACGATAGTGAGTATGGAAGCTGGGCACCCTGTGATGTCGGCAGTTCGAGCGGCCTGAGGGTCGGGGCGACGATGTGGTATTCGGTGTGCTGTGGCGGACGAAGTGGCCTTCGTGGTGTTGGCGAAGGCGGGAAACAGACTGCACGATCAGGATGATCAGCATGGAAACGCGAATTTCTCCACTGGCCCATGTGGAATCCGGGGCGAGGATCGGCGAGGGGGTGCAGATCGGCCCTTTCTGTCTTGTGGGACCGGAAGTGGAAATTGGTGACGGCTGCGTGCTGACCAGTCATGTGGTGCTGACCGGGCGTACGAAGGTGGGGGCCGGGAACCGCTTCAGTTCGCACGTGGTGATCGGCGGGGATCCACAGGATGTGAGCTGGTCGGAGGGTGACACGAGTGTGGAGATTGGGGACAACAACAGTTTCCGCGAAGGAGTGACGGTGAATCGCGGTGCTGAGAAGGAGGACGGTGTCACTCGGATCGGCAACGGCAATCTGTTCATGGCGAACAGCCATATCGCGCACAACTGCCGAATTTTCAACAATGTGATTCTGGTGAACGGTGTGCTGCTGGGCGGGCATGTGCATGTGCATGACAACGCGATTGTCAGCGGAAATTCGGTGGTGCATCATTTCTCGACATTGGGCCGTCTGAGTTTTGTGAGTGGTGGCTGTCGGGTGCCGCATGATATTCCGCCGTTCATGCTGGCGGCCGGCAGTGATGATCCGACGCTGAAGACGATCAATGTGGTGGGCATGAAGCGGGCGGGGATTGCGAATTCGACGATTGAGGTGATCAAGGAGGCGTTTCGCCTGCTGTATCGTCGGAATCGTCCACTGGAAGAAGTGAAGCGTCATTTCACGGATTCGCTGGAGGGTGTGATTCCGATGGAGCTGGCGACTTTGCTGACGTTCCTTGAGAATCAGAAGGCCGGTCGACTGGGCCGTGCCCGGGAAGCGTTTCGCAACAAGCCGGCGACGGAATCGCGTCCGGCAGGAGAGGATCAGAAGGCGGCATGACACGAGTGAAACTGGCTGTAATCGGCGTCGGGGCCCTGGGGCAGCATCATGCCCGGATTCTGTCCGGGATGTCGGATGTTGAGCTTGTGGGCGTTGTGGATGCTCGCGAGTCTCAGGGGCGGATGGTCGCCGAGAAGCACGGGACGCGCTGGTTTGCAGCCGCTGCAGATGTGCAGCCGCTGGTGGACGGAGTGATTGTGGCGGTGCCGACGGTGCTGCACGGTGACGTGGCGAAGCCGTTTTTGGAGTCCGGTCAGGCGGTTTTGATTGAGAAGCCGCTGGCGCATGATCTGGACACGGCGGTGCGACTGCACCGGTTGTCGCAGTTTCGTCGAGCCCTGCTGCAGGTGGGGCATGTGGAGCGTTTTAATCCGGCCTTTGAACTGCTGCAGCAGCAGGTTGGTCGACCGCTGTATATCCGCTGTCAGCGATTCAGTCCGTATTCGTTTCGGTCGGTGGACATCGGCGTGGTGCACGATCTGATGATTCACGACATCGATCTGGTGTTGTCGCTGACGGGCAGCGAGGTGGTGTCTGTGGATTCCTTTGGGGCGGTGGCCATTGGTCCTCACGAGGACATGGCGACTGCGCGTCTGAGGATGTCGTGTGGTGCGGTGGTGGACCTGACGGCGAGCCGGCTGAATCCGACAGCGGAGCGGACGGTGCAGGTGTGGAGTGATCGGGGTTTTGCGGGGGCTGATCTGACGACTCGGCAGGTCACGAGCTGGGCTCCCTGTGCCGCGCTGGCAGCAGCTCCGACGATGGTGCATGACGTGATTGCGGCGACCCCGAATCCTTTGACGCTGAAGGACGAGGTCTTTACCAAGTGGATTACTCGCGAGGTGCAGCAGGCTCCGGCGGACGATGCGCTGACGGCGGAGTTGCGGGATTTTGTGGGCAGCATTCGTGAGGGGCGTCGTCCGCGTGTCAGTGGAGCGGATGCGGTGGCTGCGATGGAAGTTGCGGATCGGGTCCTGTCCGGTCTGAGCTGCTGGTCGTGGCAGAGTGGTGCTGTGCAGCCGCGAGCGGAGCGTGTGGCGTAGGTTCAGCAGCTGCGGAAGCTGATTTTTCTGCGGGCAAAATCGGCGATTTTTCCGACTTTGAGCGTGTCATTCGGCGTTCCTCGTGCGAAGATGTTCGCAGGTCGCCGCGGGCGGCTGCAGCCACGGATCGCAGAGCGGCCGGGCTGAAACAGCACGGTGGTGCGGGCAGCAGCGGGTGGCGACGATGTCAGCGGAGCGTGCGCCTGAGGATCCATTGCAACTGGTGCAGTTTGGCAGTCTGGAGCTGATTGCGCGGCAGTTGGTGGAGGGGGCCATTATGGGCCGTCACCGCAGTCCGTGGAAGGGGGCCAGTGTCGAGTTTGTGGAGCACCGGGAGTATCATCCGGGTGACGAGATTCGGCATATTGACTGGCGGGCGTTCGGCAAGACCGGACGGTATTACGTCAAGGAGTTCGAGGACGAGACGAATCTGCGAGCGCAGCTGCTGGTGGATGCCAGCGGGAGCATGGCGTGGGCGGGGCGTGGGATCAGCAAGTTTGCGTATGCGCGGATGCTGGCGGCGGGTCTGGCCTGGCTGCTGCTGAGTCAGCGTGATGCGGTGGGATTGACGCTGTTTGACACGGTGGTGCGTCAGTCACAGCGTCCGACGAGCAATCGGGATGTGTTTCGGCAGCTGACGGCGGCGCTGGAGTCGGCTGTGCCCGGCGGTGAGACCAGTCTGGCGGGGGTGCTGGAGGCTGTGCTGCCGACGTTGTCGCGTCGCAGCCTGGTGATTTTGATCAGTGATTGTTTTGATGATGCGGACAGGCTGTTCGGCGTATTGCAGCGGTACCGGCATGCGCGGCATGAGCTGGCGATTCTCCGCGTGGTGGCTCCTGAGGAGGAGACGTTTCCGTTTGACCGTCCGACTCAGTTTCGCAGTCTGGAGCAGTCCGGGCAGCGGCTGCTGGTGGATCCTGTGCGACTGCGTCAGGAGTATCTGCGGCAGTATGGTGTGTTCAGCGAGCGACTGCAGCAGGAGTGTGGTTCGCTGGGTATCAGTTATCGCAGGCTGGTGACGGATCGGTCGCTGCAGAGCGAACTGGGTGCGTGGCTGGCTTCGCGTCAATAATCAGTGGTCAGTGGTCAGTGGTCAGTGGTCAGTGGTCAGGCGAGCCACAGACGGAAGTCTGTGGGTGTTGGTGGCTGGACGGAAGTCTGTGGGTGTGGTGCCTGTACGGGTAGGGTGAGAGGCAGGGGGGGCGTGTGATGGCTGGTGTGTGGCGTGTGATGCGTTGTGTGGTGTGTTTGGGGTTGTGGCTGAGCGGGTGTGTGTCGAGAGAGTGTGTGGTGTGTGGTGCGGATCGTCCGAACATTTTGTGGATCAGCTGTGAGGACATCAGTCCGCTGCTGGGGTGTTATGGAGCTGCCGGGGCTCGGACGCCGCGGCTGGACGGTCTGGCTTCGGAGGGGGTGTTGTGGACGCGGGCGTTTTCGTGTCATGGCGTATGTGCTCCGAGTCGCACCGGGATCATTACGGCGCGTCATCCGATATCGCTGGGTGCGAATCACATGCGTTCGCGGGTGGAGTTGCCGGCGGGTGTGCGATTGTTTCCTGAGCTGCTGCGTGAGGCGGGCTATTACTGCACGAACAACAGCAAGACGGATTACAACGTGGTGCGGGATCTGAAGCTGGTGTGGGACGAGTCATCGGGGAAGGCGCACTGGCGAAATCGTCGTGATCCTGAGCAGCCATTTTTTGCGGTGTTCAATCTCACGATGACTCATGAGAGCAAGGTATGGCCGGAGGGCTGGCGGGATGTGGTGCGGGGGCTGGAGCCGGGAGTTTTGCGGAGTGCAGCTGACGTCGTGGTGCCTCCTTTGTATCCCGACACGGAGCGTGTGCGGGGGGATTTTGCGAGGCTGGCGGATTTGATTGCGGTGATGGATGGCGAGGCTGGTCGATTGCTGGACGAGCTGGAGTTGGCGGGACTGGCGGATGAAACGATTGTGATGTTCTGGTCGGACCATGGGAACGGGCTGCCGCGGGCGAAGCGCTGGATTTATGACAGTGGTGTGCGTGTGCCATTGATTGTGCGAGTACCGGAGAAGTATCGGGAGTGGGCTGGAGCGGGTATGGCGGGGAGTCGGGATGAGCGGCTGGTGTCGCTGCTGGATCTGGGGCCGACGGTATTGTCTTTGGCGGGAGTGGGAATTCCGGAGGGTTTGGCGGGTCAGCCGCTGCTGGGTCCGGGGCGGAGTGCTGGTGGGCGTCGTTTTGTGCATGGTGCGCGGGACCGGCTGGACGAGCGGCAGGATTTGGTGCGAGCGGTACGGAGTGAGCGGTATCGGTATGTGCGAAATCTGATGCCGTGGTATCCGGCGTGGCAGGAGATTTCGTATGGTGCGCGGAATGAGACGATGCGGGAGTGGCGTCGGCTGGGTGCGGCTGGTGAGCTTTCGGAGGTTCAGGGGCAGTGGCTGCGGCCGCGGCGTGCGGAGGAGCTGTATGATCTGGAGCGTGATCCGTGGGAGCTTGTGAATCGGGTGGATGATCCTGAGTTATCGGGGGTGCTTGAGGAGTTGCGAGGGGAGTGTGATCGCTGGCAGTTGTCGGAGCCGGATGTGCAGTTGCTGCCTGAGTCACTGCTGGAGCGGGAGTCGCAGTCTGCGGGTCTGCCGCGGGGCCTGTTGTTTGGCGGGGAGTCGGGGCGACTGCGTCTGGAGGGGGTGCTGCGGGCTGCTCAGGCGGCTGCTCGTGGTGAGGCGATCAGTGTGGCAGTGTGGGCGAGTGAGTCGGATGTGGCGGTGCGCTGGTGGCGTCTGGAGGGTGTGTGGCGGCGATTGTCGACGGGTGCTGCGGTGTCTGCCGGAGCTATGGACCTGCTGCGTGCCGGGGCTCGGGATGTGGATCCTGTGGTGCGGCTGTCGGCTGCCGGCGGGCTGGCTCGGGCGGGTGAGGTGCAGTTGGCGGCGGACATTTGTCGGGGGGTGCTGGAGGTGGCCGGGGGCGAAGAAATCCTGCGTACGGCGGTGATGCGGGTGGTGGATGAGTCGGGCGGGGGGTTGTTTGCGGCGCTGCGTGAGGACCTGGCTGTTAAGCGTGGCGGCGAGTATTTTGACCGATTGTTTCAGCATTCCGATCGCTGAGAACGGGAAAACCCGGTTCCCACGATCAAGACGTGGTCGACGTGGTTGCGAATGCCCCCTGGCAGCCTATAATGACTCGCGAAGATCCCGTAGACTCGGCTGTCCCAGGGGTATTGCGGGCGGCGATTGAACTTGTTTTGCGGCGAATTGAACGCAGCAGAGCGGCTTCGGAGAGCGAATCAGATGTTCATGTGGTTTCGGAATGTCTGGATGTCAGTGGCGACTGTGCTGCAGGGCATGTACGTCACGTTGCTGACGATGTACAGGACGTATCAGCGGCGCACGTTTACAGAGGTGTACGAGTACCCGGAAGTTCCGGTGAAAGTGAAATCTCGGTATCGTGGTTTTCACCGTTTTGATCTGACGACCTGCATTGGCTGTGAGAAGTGTGCGGTTGCCTGTCCGGTGGACTGCATTTACATTGACAAAGAAAAGAGCCCGGTTGGCAAGGGGTTTCGGATCAATGGTTTCACGATTGACTACACGAAGTGCATGTTTTGTGCCTTGTGTGTCGAGCCATGTCCGGTGGACTGCATTTTCATGGGTTCCAATTACGACCTCAGCTGCTACAGTCGTGATGGGTGCATTGTGGACTATGCAAAGCTGCCTTTGCAAATTTCGTGGGGTCAGGCGACATTGAATCCAGCGGTGGTGGCGGAATCGAAGGTTCTGCATCAGCCGGTTTGGGTGAAGGGTGAGCCGAGTCCGTTTGAGTTTGCGGGTGCTGAACATTGAGGGGTGTTGGTGCGTCGGGGCCGCCCATGTGGGCTCCGACGTAAATTCCGGACTCTGGAACGGGAAGCGAAAATGCTGAGTTTACAGGACGTGAATGCGCGTCTGCCGTTGGTGCGAAGCATTGTTCGTGACGTTATGGGTCTGCATCGCGATCTGAGCGAGCGTCGGGGCAGGCTGCGTGAACTTCGGGAGCGTTACCCTGCCCCGGGAGTTTCTCAGGCCGGTCGGACTGCCGGCACTGCGGGTTCCGGCAGTTTGGTGTCCGGAGTTGGTCGGGTGGGTCCGGCGGTGTATGAGCAGGAAGTAGTGCAGATGGAGTCGGAGCTGGCCCGGGATGAGACTCGGATGGCCGAGTATGCTCGGGAGCTGTCCAGCATTGGTGGCAGTCTGGCTGATGCGGGCCTGGGTCAGGTGGACTTCAACGGCCAGCTGTCAGGTGAGCAGGTGGTGCTGAGCTGGCAGTTTGACGAGCCTGAGGTGATGTACTGCCGTACTGGGCTGAGGCATGGAGGCGAGCGTCGCCTGTTGATGCAGGCGGCTGGTTCCGGCGATCTGGGTGCGGGTGGGGTGTCTGAGTTTGGACAGTCCTGCTGAGTCAGCGGGATTGGCCGTTTGCAGTTTTTGCCGGCTGTGTTTTGGGTGAAGGGTTTTGGAATGTTTGACCTGGTCGGCCATTTTTTGATCTTCGGCGGTCTGGCAACAGCGTTTCTGATGGGGCCGCTGATCTTGGGGCGTTTGCTGCGTCCGAAGCTGCCGACTCCGGAGAAGGACGCGATTTACGAGTGTGGTGAGCCGGCGATTGGTTCCAGTTACATTCAGTTCGACCTGCGATTCTACGTGGTGGCTTTGTTGTTCATCATTTTCGACGTGGAAGTGGCATTTTTCTTCCCGTGGGCTTCGGTGTACGGCAGTGTGATGCAGCTGGCGGATTCGCGGCTGGATGAGGCATCCCGGCAGGTACTGAGTGGTCGGTTGCTGAGTCTTTCGCCCGACGCTGTGACTCCTGCGCAGACCATTTCCGCCGAGACGGCTTTGCAGCTGGGCTGGCTGGGGCTGGCTGACATTCTGGTGTTCTTCTGCGTCCTGCTGGTAGGCTTTGCCTATGTCTGGAAACGGGGCGATCTGGACTGGATTCGAGCATTGGCAAACAAGAGTGCTCAGGCGGCCGATCAATCGATGGTGCAGGGCTGATTCCGTGGTTGCGTGGTTGTACTGACCGAGGCTGGTTTTTGATTTGCAGGTAGCGGCGCGATGGACATTCAGCAGATTCATGGTGTGTTGCTGGAGCGTTTTGGTGAGGCAGCGGTGGGGGCTGCTCCGCATCAGGCCACTGATCCATGGATTCAGGTGGCTCCTGAAGCGATTGTCGCGGTATCGCGGTTCCTGCATGATGATCCGCGAATGCTGTTTCATCACCTGAATGATCTTTGCGGGGTGGACTATCTGGAGCCTGATGCGAAGAAGGCGGCGAAGTTTGGTCATGAGCCGCACGTTGAAGTGGTGTATCACCTGAGCAGCCTGAAACTGCGACAGCAGCTGAAGCTGAAGGTGTCTGTCCCGCGGTGGAAGGATGGTATCGCGGGTCAGTTGCCGGTTGTGCCTTCGGTCAGTTCGGTGTGGGGCATAGCAAACTGGCACGAACGCGAGGCGTATGATCTGGTGGGGATCTGGTTTGAGGGGCATCCGAATCTGCGGAGGATTCTGTGTCCTGAAGACTGGACCGGTCATGCTCTGCGGAAGGACTACGAGTTTCCGCTGGAGTATCATGGGGTCCGAGGTCGTTGATGTTGTTCTGACACGCTGCAGAATCGGGTACTGACATGAGTCTGGTAATTGAAGATCCCCGGGTTGTTGAATTTGACGTCCAGACGGACGAGATGCTGGTGAACATGGGGCCTCAGCACCCCAGTACTCACGGCGTGCTGCGTCTGTTGCTGCGGACAGACGGGGAGATCGTTCACGAGTGTACTCCGCACATCGGTTATCTGCACCGCTGTGCGGAGAAGATCGGTGAGAACCTGAGTCCTCCGCAGTACATCCCCTACACCGACCGGATGGACTATCTGGCGGCGATGAACATGAATCTGGGTTTTTCGCTGACGGTCGAAAAACTGACGAAGACGAAGGTTCCTGCGCGGGGTGCGCATCTGCGGGTGCTGATTGCCGAACTGGGGCGGATAGCAAGCCACCTTGTGGGCATGGGGGCTTATGGTCTGGACCTTGGGACGTTCAGTCCATTTTTGTATGCGTTTCGTGAGCGAGAGATCATACTGGATTTGTTCGAAGAGGCCTGCGGAGCTCGTCTGACCTACAGCTATCTGACGATTGGCGGTTTGACTCATGATCTTCCGGAAGAGATTGAAATCCCGGATGGGCTGGCTTCACTGACGGGGCGTCGTGCGGGCGAGCGTTATCCGTTTCTGGAAGTGCTGGAGATGTTCCTGCAGTGGCTTGAGCCGCGGATTTGGGAGTATCACACCCTGTTGACTCGCAACGCCATCTTCATCAAGCGGACTGCGGGTTTGGGGATACTGAGTCCTGAGATGGCAGTCAGTTATGGCTGCACGGGGCCGGTTCTGCGTGGCAGCGGAGTGGATTTTGACCTGCGTCGTGATGGCGAGGCGATCTACACGGACATGTACAAGGGCTATGAATATGAGATCCCGGTAGCGCCCTTCGCGGATGCTCCGCGTGAGGCTGTTGTCGGTGACAACTGGTGTCGTTTTTATGTGCGGATGATGGAAGTTGTGCAGTCGATTCGGCTGGTTCGCCAGGCGATTAAGAAGTACCAGTCGACTCCGGGTGTCGTTCGTGAGAACTTCAAGCTTGGCGCGAAGCTGCCAAAGGATGAGGTGTATCTGGAAACTGAGTGTCCTCGCGGGCAGATGGGCTTCTACCTTGTAGGCAATGGTGAGGGGAATCCTTTGCGGCTGCGGGCGAAGAGCAGCAGCTTCTGCAACTTGTCGGTAACGGACCGGATTTGCGAGGGCGTTCCATTGGCGGACGTGCCGGCGATCGTGGGTTCTCTGGACATCGTGATGGGCGAAATAGACAGGTGAAGTGATCTTCCTGAGTCGTCATTTTCATTGACGTGCAGGAGTCAGTCTTTTGGGCTCGGGGTATCCGCGGTGAGCGCAGCGGTCCTGCGGTTTCGCTTGTGACTGAGGCTGTTTGCCGAGGAGAGTATTGAACTCATGCCGTGGACCGAATGGTACAACTCGCTGGCGAAGCCAGGCTGGACGCCTGCTCCGGCAACCATCGGGCTGATCTGGCAGATACTCTACCCGATCATCCTTATC
>SXXK01000377.1 GCA_005791255.1 Planctomyces sp. | reverse complement strand
GGATCAGGAGAACACATTCTCGGAAATATTGAGGCTGTTCCAGGGTGAGATACATCCGGGGGCCATCGTCGTTGGTGTGGCTGCTTTAGTGCTGCTGGTGACGTGGGATCGGGTTCCATGGTGCAGGCGAATTCCGCTGCCAGCACCTCTTCTCGCTGTGCTGCTTGGCTGTGCCCTCAAAGTGGGAATGGATTCCCTGGGTGGCGGATGGCTGATCGAAGCCACACACCTTGTTCAGGTGCCGGTGGCGGGAAGTGTCGGAGCATTGAGACTGCTGTTACAGCATCCTGACTGGTCAAGACTGCTGGATCCTGCGGTCTGGGGAGTTGGATTGACAGTCTGCATCGTTGCTTCGCTTGAGACTCTGCTGAATCTGGAGGCAATTGATAAGCTGGATCCACGTCGACGTGTGTCGCCGCCGAACCGCGAACTCATTGCTCAGGGCGTGGGCAATACTTTGTGTGGTCTGCTGGGAGGCTTGCCGATCACATCCGTGATTGTGCGTTCTTCTGTCAACATAAATGCCGGTGCCGCCAGCCGACTTTCCACTGTCTTTCATGGTGTGCTGCTGGCAGCGTGTGTGATTCTCATTCCCGAATGGCTCAACGAGATTCCGCTCTCCGCGCTGGCTGCCATACTTTTGCACACCGGAATGAAGCTGGTGAATCCGGGACTGATCAGGCGTATGTACACCGATGGCCTGTACCAGTTCGCGCCATTTGTCGGTACGCTGCTCAGTATTGTACTTACGGATCTGCTCACGGGTGTGGCTTGCGGTTTGATGATCAGCGTCACGTTCATACTTCTCAGCAACATGCAGCGTCCGGTGGCGGTCATTCAGGAACAAAGATTCGGGGAAGAAATAACTCATGTACAACTGGCTAATCAGGTCAGTTTTCTGAATCGTGGCAGCCTGCAGCGACTTCTGGATTCGACGCCATCCGGGGCACATCTTGCATTTGATGCCACAGCGACAAACTTCATCGATCCGGACATTATCGCAATGCTGCGAGACTTTCAGCAGGCGTCCGGTCCGGCACGAGGCATAAAAGTCAGTACCGTTGGCTTCCGCCCGTTTTCCGGGCTCGACAATCAAATCCTGTACACTCAGTACTCAACTCGGGAATTGCAGCAAAGACTAAGCCCTGAAGAGATTATGCAGGTGCTGCTGGCGGGAAACGAAAGGTTTAGGGCTGGCCAGCAACTGGTGCGGGATCTGCACCGACAAATGGGGGAAACTGCTGCCGGGCAGCACCCACTGGCCATCGTCCTCGGCTGCATCGATTCACGGGCTCCCGCTGAAATTGTATTCGACGTCGGACTTGGAGAAGTGTTCAGTACGCGCATTGCAGGAAATGTCGTTCGCAACAAAGTACTTGGTAGTCTGGAATATGCCTGCGCAGTGGCGGGAGCCCGGTTGATTTTGGTTATGGGACACACCCGCTGTGGGGCAGTCTCAACTGCCGTAGGTCTCGCTGTGCAAGGACGCCACAGCTGTTCAGATGCTGGCTGTCAGCACCTTGATGTTGTGATTGAAGATATACAGCAGAATCTCAGTGCTGATGAACTGATCGGCTGGACTCACTGGTCCGAATTGCGAAGACAGCAGTTCGTCGATGACGTGGCTCGTCGAAATACCATTCAGTCTGCGCAGAGGATCTATGAGCACAGCAGTACCCTGCGTGACCTCGCAGACACCGGCAGAATCCTGATTGTCGCTGCACTGTACAATCTGGAAAATGGCAGCATCGAAATCCTCCACAGGCAGGGAAGTGTCTAACGCTGAAACTCAGCGATGACGGATACCTCGTGGTCACTGCGTTGATCTGACGCCGTCCGGACGCTGCTGTCAAAATTCGGAATCCCTTTAGTAAACGGAGAATTCGGCTCCAGTGTCCACGAGTCGGCTGCATTCGGCGAAATTGATGAGTCTGCAGCACTCCGCACGCCACCTGAGCCGGCACCTGTCGGGGGCAGAGCAGCCCGGAACGCTGAGAAGAACCCGCCAGCTCATTTCGCACCGCTCTCCTCCAGTTGCAGCATCAGCAGAGCCTGCTCCATTTCTTCCGGCTTGAACCCGAATGGACCGCGTCCACTCTTCCATGCCACCTTGCCCTGCGAGTCAATCACATACAGACGCGCCGGCATCGCACTCCACAAATTTCCCGCAGTGTCCGCAATGTCATCCACATAAAACGGGATACTGGGTTTCAGCTTTGCCACACATTGCTCCGCAACCAGCTGCCGCTCCTCGAACGTCCGCGGCTGAGACACGAGCACCCCCGCCTTTTCATTTGACTTCATGGCCCAGCCGTCCGTGGGATGAGCCTCCCGCACGTACACAAACAGGAAGTCGGCATGCTCCTTCTGACGATTCCAAACCGCTTCCACCGTTGGATACATCGAGCGGAATGGACCGCAGGTGAAATTGCCAAAGACCAGCACCAGCGGTCGCTTTCCCATACGGTCCGACAGTTTCACTGTGTCCCCGCCCGAAATTGCTCGGACCGTGAAGTCGGGCGCTGAATCATTCAGCCCCGGCCCCTCCTGCAGCGATCCAATCTCGCCGGCCAGAAATCCCTTGATCAGAACTTCCTTCGACGGCATGTCTCCTGGCGAGAATCCGCTGCCCGGAGGTACCAGCGCGTCACGAAACTGCTCAAACCGAATCGGCTGTCCGTCACGGCTCAGTTTTCCAAACGAGGCGTTCAGCTCGTCGGCTGTCAGCAGGCCGTCTCCGTCCGATTCCATGCGTCGAAAAATGCGATTGACCATGTAGGACTGTCGGACCCACGGATTACTGTCCGACCAGTCCAGATCAAATCCCGTCAGACTGCCATCGTGATCCCGGTCCAGCTGTCCAAAAATCCGCTCCTGACCCATGAAGTGATCTCTTGTAAGCGGCTGCTGCGGATCAGCCTTCTGATGCCCGGCCAGCCACTCAAAGGAGAACCGACTGGCTGCCGGGTGAAACCAGCCGGCCGTTCCATCAAGCTGGCCTCCGCGGGCAATCACCAGATACATCGAAACCGCTTCAGGAATCCGCCGGCCCTCATACGCCTTCTCGATCTGCTCGGGCGTGTACTTCAGCAGCTCCGGTCCGGCCACCGGCGGTTCATTCGGCGGATCCGCAGCAGAGACTGCTGGTTCATGCAGAAGGGCTGCATCGACAATTGTTCCCCAGACGCTGCACGTTAAAGCCAGTAGTATCGCCAGCATACCTTACACTCCCAAAGGGGAATTCGACTGTCCTGCCGCGCATGTGGTCGATTATGCCATCACATCCCGAATCTCATGACCGCCCTGAGCAATCTCCACGGGGCGTCCGGTGTGATCCGGCACTCTGGTCGCCGGATCAATCCCCAGCGAGCGATACACAGTCGCCAGCAAGTCCGCCGGACGCACGGGATTGTCGGCCACCCAGGCAGCCTGAGCATCAGACGCACCGTAGACCGTACCTCCCCGGATCCCGGCGCCAGCCAGCAGCGATCCATAACAGTTCGTCCAGTGATCGCGACCGGCGTTGCCGTTGATCTTCGGAGTCCGCCCCATTTCGCTGGTCACCACAATCAGCGTCTCGGACAGCAATCCTCGCTCCGACAGGTCTGTCATCAAGGCTTCCATCGTCTGATCAAAACCCGGCAGCTTGTTGTTCTTCAGGATCCGGAAGTTGTTCGTATGAGTATCCCAGGCGTCGTAATCGACATTGACCGGGCCCCAGAACAGATCCCACGTCACATTCACAAAACGCACTCCCGCCTCAATCAGCCGCCGCGCGATCAGCGTGGAATTCCCAAACAGCGTATTGCCGTAACGCTGCACCATCTGCGGAGTCTCCCGCGACAGGTCAAAAGCTTGCCGAAGCGCGGACGAAGTCAGCAGGTCAAAGGCCTGCTGCTGCTGTTTGTCCCACGAGGCCAGACCCGCGACTGCGAGGTCATCCAGTCGCCGCCGTTCCTCATCAATCTGCGCCAGCAGAGTCCTGCGAGTGTTCAGACGGTCAAGCGTCATGCCGTCCTCCAGCGCTGTGCTGGGCAGCAGCGGCATGCCTTGCACGATCTGCGGATTACCCGGAGATGGTGCGAAGGAGTCCTTGTCATAGTACGGCGAACATTCCGTGGTCAGCGCATCATAACGACGTCCCAGAAACCCGGCATATGGGCCCGCGCGACGAAATGACTGACCCCAGCCCAGCCAGTTCGGCATATACACATACTGTGGTGAACCCGCCGGCTGGCCCTGCAGATACTGCAGTACGGAACCGATACTGGGAGCATCCGTGGGGCGCGGATGCTGATCCGGAGGCATCAGATCGTAACCTGTATAACACGGCAGACAGTTGTGACAGCCGGCCGCATGAGTCACCGAGCGGATGAAGGCGAACCGGTCAGCCATTCGCGCCAGTCGCGGAAGATGCTCACACACCTGAAGTCCCGGGACCGTCGTCGCAATCGGCTGAAATTCACCGCGAACCTCAGATGGAGCCCCGGGTTTCAGGTCGTACATGTCCTGAGTTGCAGCACCACCCAGCAGAAAGATGAAGATGACGTTCTTCGCCTTTGCGTCGCGAAGCAGTCCGTCACTTTCCGCCGATAATACCTGAGACAGCCCCAGGCCCGACAGCCCGCTCATCCCGCCCAGCATCCCCGCCTGCAGCGTCTGTCTGCGAGTTATGCCGTCGCAGCAGCGGCGTGGAGATCCCAGCATGGTCAGCATTCGAGAACTCTCCACGGCGGGTTACGACAGTTACCGGAAAGCACAATGCTAAGCCGCAAATTGGGAAAACGCAAGATTTCAGTGGACTACATCGCTCCGAAACAGACGATCCGCAGAATCACAGATCTGCCTTATTCCTCCGGCTGCATCTCACGCAGTCGCTTCAGCAGCGCCGTCAGTGCCGGTCGCTGCCGGCCGCTCAACTCTGCTGTCTGCACCACGCGCTCCAGCTCTCTCAAGGCTTCCTGCAGCACGACCCTCGCCTGTTGCTGTCGGTTGTTTCGCAGATACAGTCCGGCCAGCTGCTGTTGCGTGCGTCCCAGTGCCACATGATACGTTACCGAATCCGGATACTCCGCCGTCAGTCCCCGCAGAATCCTGAGTGACTCCTGCAGCCCGGCTTCCGCCCGTGCGAACTGGCCCTGCACCGCGGACAGTCCGGCTGTGCGGGCCAGAGTGGCTGCCAGCAGACTGCGATACTCGGGGATGCCAGGAAATCGCTCAGACAGTTGCCGACTCAGGGTCAGCGATCGCTGCAGTTTCGGCATGTCACCCGGCCGTCCCCCTGATAACGTGCTCAGCATGTCGGCCAGTTCAAACTGAAACAAGGCCGCCTCAGGATGACCCGCATGCAATGCCTCCAGGATTCCTGTCGACTCCTGCGCTGCGGATTCGGCCGCCGTCCAATCCTGTCGCAGTTGAGCGATTCGCGCACTGTCCCTCAGTGCCCGAGCCAGATCCAGCTGCCAGGCAGGATTCTGCGAGTCCTCCGAGGTCAGCTGCCGCAGAATTCGCAGCGCCTCGGAATTCGTGTCCGACGCCCTTCGCAATCGCTGCTCCTGCGCCGCCTCCGCCGCCCCCGCTACCCCGCCAAACGGGCCGGCTGAACCGGCCTCAGAGGGAATGCTGCCCGGACCTCCCGGAGCGACCCCGAGGGCGCCGCCCACGAACCCGCGAAAGCGGATTCGCGGATCCAGACCCTGGCGCAGGGCCAAAGCCGTCAGTCCATTCAGTGACGCCGCCAGCAGGTGACGACCGGCCGCGGAATTCCCGGCT
>SXXK01000376.1 GCA_005791255.1 Planctomyces sp. | reverse complement strand
TTCCCGCCTCGCCCAACCCCCAGTGCTCAGCAGCACAATGACTCACGCAAAGACGCGAAGACAACGGCCCCAAACTGCCAGCTGACAACTCAATCCCCCCCTCGCCCCCGCAGGGGGAGAGGGGTCGGGGGTGAGGGGGCACACACACCCTAAAACACCACGCCGCTGCTGTGCAAAGCAACCGTTCACCGCTGCCCCCACCTCAGTCGCCTCTGTGACCTCTGTGGTTAAAGAAACACGACTCACACCACTGCCAAAAAAAGAACGACGGCTGTTGCCAGCCGTCGTCTCCCGCCCCGCAAACTGCAGCACTCCCCTGCCACAGCTCGCCTTCGGTCACACACACACCAATTGACTCACAGGGTCTGCTGAGCCCCCCGCAGCTCCGCCGGAACTTCCAGCGATCGAGGCCCAGCCGCACCACGAGGCTGACGCTGCGGTTCACCAGACCCCTTCGAGCCTCCCGCTTCACCCCGACCACCCCGAAAATACTCCGAACGCAAATCCAGTCGCCCACGGTCATAGTCCGAACCAAACGCTTCCTTCAGCGGAGCCACCACCGGACGACTCAGCCATTCCGGCTCAGCCGACTCCACCGCACCCCGACGGAACGGATCCGCCGGCTGGGAACGCACAATACCACTGCGGCCCACCGGTCGACACACTCCGCCAACACAGTTTCCGCCAACACAGTTTCCGCCAACACAGTTTCCGCCAACACAGTTTCCGCCAACACAGTTTCCCCCCGCACAGGCACCGCGGTTGCACTGACCGTTCACACAGCCCGCCGCTGACAGCTGCCCAGGCGGAATCACCGGACGAAAGGATCGGCTGAATCCCGGTGGACGCCCGGCAGTCCACTGCTGCGGCAGCGGCAGACCAAACACTGTTCGCTGCACTGGAGCCCGCTGCACGGTTTCATTCCGCACAGTTCCCCGCAGCGGATCCGCAGCCGCACAATGCAGTGCTCTGCATCCCAGAATCGTCGTCAGACACACCGCCAGTACAATTCGTGATCGCATGGGACACCTGTTCCTTTGCGGCATCCTGTAGGCCGCCCTGAGCCGAACAGCTTGCTCCCCGCAGCCGACGCCGCAACTGACCACGTCAGTCGCCGCAGCCACCAGCAGAACAGAACCTTTCTGATCCGACTCGAACCAACCCTTCCCGCAACAGGCATGCCAAACGCACGAACGAGCGTATTTCCTCAGTTTTCACCGTCCCAACGCCGGTGCGCCAAAAACTCAACCCCATAAACGCGACAGGCCGTCGTCAGACTGACGACGGCCCGCGGAAACTGACTGACAGCCGAACAACTCAACCCGTCGCTGCCACTTCCGATACGAAGTCGTACAGCAACTGCAGCGAATGAGCCGTGTCTGCCGCTGTCATCGTCAGCGGCGGACTGATGCGAATCACGCAACCCGCCAGCGGACCCAGCAGATGAATGCCGTCGTTCTGAGCATTCCCGCGATAACACCGCTCCACAATCGCATTGGCCGTCTGAGCCGGAGTGCGGGAACCATGAGCACCACACTCAATCCCAAACACCATCCCCTCGCCACGCACCCTGACAATCAGACCCGTCTGCTTCAACCGCCGCAGACCATCCGCCACCTGACGGCTGATCTGACGAGCATGCTGCAGAACATCCGTCGTCTCAAATTCATCCAGCGTTGCCAGCACCGCGGCAGACGACAGCGGATTTGCACTCCACGTGTCCGATGTTGCACCGTACGCCATCTGATCACACACGTCCCGACGTCCCACAGCCGCACTCACCGGCACACCGTTGCCCAGGCCCTTGCCGAGACACACAAAGTCCGGCTCAATCCCATACGTCTCAAACGCATACATACAGCCGGTTCGACCAAAATTCGCCTGCACCTCATCCAGAATCAGCAGCACATCATGCTCACGACAGAACTGCTGCAGCAACTGCATGTAAGCTTTCGGCGGATGATAACTGCCGCCACCGCCCAGATAAGGCTCGGTAATCAGACAGCCAATGGTGCCACCCGATTCCTCAAAAATCCGCTCCAGCTCATCACGATACCACTGCGGATCAAAAACCTTCCCCGGCTGGTCCATGTCCGAACATTCCTCACGCGGAAACGTGATGAAATGCACTCGCGGATCACGTTCCGGATCCGTTTCCGATCCCGTCACGGCTCCGCTGAGCCCTTTCTTGCCGTGAAAACCGAAACGAGTCGCCAGAATGCCGGGTCGAGCAGGGTCGCGGCGCATACAGGCCCATAACGCCTTCTGAACTGCTTCAGAACCGGATGCCGCCCAGTTCACTGTCTGCAGCCGGCTGCCACCCGCAGCACTCTGCAGACTGGCCACCAGACGACGACTGGCCTCAGCCTCCAGCGGAGTAATCGCGTTGTAGGCGGTCATGGTCGCCGCCTGAAAATACCCAGTCTCGCTGCCCAGATAATCAGCGGCCGTCCAGCCCATATAGTTCACAAACCGCTGCATCCAGCGACGCGGATTGTGGCCCAGATTCGACACCAGTACTCCTGATGTGAAGTCATACAAACGACGGCCTTCCGGAGTCCAGTGGAAGCAGCCGGCCGAATGCGACAGAACCGCCTGGCTGGGAGTAAACGTGCGCAACGAATGCGGCTCGTTCACCGCGATCACATCCCGAACCTCATTGGAGTGCTGCTCGCCGGAGAAATGAATCGAAAAATGCGGCGAAACGGGCGCCGCAGCAGGTGCAGTACGAGCAGAATCAGCTGTGCCGGGGAATGCTGTAGCCATCGTCAGTGTCGTTGTCAGGATGGAACGGTGGGAAGGGGCGGTACGCAGACCATTCCAGTCTGCCGGACACGTCCCCTTCCTGACAAGTCCCGATTCCCGACAGTTCAGGGAAAAGGCAGGAATTCCGGGAAAAAATTCGGTCAGGATCGATCAGTTCGAACAGCCCCGTTCACCCCCCGTTCACCCCGCGTCCACCTCCCGGTGCTCCTGAATCCGCTCCAGATACAACGCCGGAATCTCCAGCGATTCCAGCTCATGCCCCGGCCGCAGCCGACAACAGACCGTTTTCATGCTGCCCCGCGCCAACACCCTCTCGCCACGACGAAACACCACGTCAAATGTCAGTGATTTGACCCCGATTCGCTGAATCGTCAGCCGCGCCGTGATCAGCTCGTCGTAACGCGCCGGGGATTCGAAACGGCACTGCGCCGAAACTCGCGGCCAGCCGATCACCGTGCCATCTTCCAGCTGCTGCATGATCGACAGCCCGATCGAACGGAAAAACTCGTGCTCCAGCTGCTCCATCCAGATATAAAACCGCGAAAAATGCACAATGCCGGCCATGTCCGTTTCCACGAACTCCACCCGCCGCACCTGCTCAATGAATGACGCCATCTCAGAATCCCCCCCCAGCCTCGCACCACTGTTTTCCGACAGCACCACTCAGAACGGCGGCAATTCAGCCACCCGACCTTCCGCACGCTCCCGCGCACAATCCCGCAAAGCCTCCAGCCGCGACTCGGCTGAAAACATAACCGCAAAACGCTGATAGATCAGTCGCACAGCCGCCTCAGAACCCGCCTGCCGCAGCTTCTCCGCTGCCGCAAAACGTTCAGATACCACCACCCCCAAATCCTCCCGCTGCAGCAGCTGCGCCCTCAGCTCAGCCTGCCGACGCTCAGCCTGCAGCCGCCACAATCGCCGCTGCTCAGCCTCAGCATCCCCGGACTGACCTCCCGCAGCCTCAGTCAGCTCCAGCACCACCTGATACTGCTCCAGCACCTCCAGCGGATTCATACCGTCCTGTCGCTCAGACCGCAGCGCCGCCAGACCAGCCGTCTCCACCGCATTGCGTCCGTCACGGTTCCCGCGCAAACGCCGCTCAGCCTGCAGCAACAACTGACCAACATCAATCTCATCCAGCCACTGTCGCATCTGCGGAACATGCTGACCCTCCGGATATCGCTGCAGATACGGCAGCACAAATTTTCGCCGCGCATCATCCAGCACCACCGGATCTGACTGCTGCAGCGCTGCCGCCGCACCACGGTACAGATCCTCCTCACCCGGACCACGCAGCAGCCACACCACCAATCCTGTCAGCAGCAGCAGGCACAGGGACAGAAACCAGACCTGCTCATAAAACACGGTTCGCCCACGCTTCTTTTTCTTCCGCCCCCGCACAGCCTCCTTCGTTGCTGTCCCCGCACCGCCGGACACCGTCGTCCGCTGACCAGCTCGACCCGCCGGCACAGACTCGCCGACAGAATCCGCCTCCGCACCAGCTGCCCCCTGCTTCAGCTGCTGCTGAATTTCTCCCAGCTCCGTGTGCACCGCCAGCGCATCCCACGGACGGTCCTCCGGCTTCTTTTCCAGCAGTCGCGCAATCAGACGATCCAGCGCCGCAGGACAATCCGAACAACGCTCACGCACACTGCGAGGAATACTGTCCACGTGGGCCATCAGCATCGCAGCCGGGTTGTTTTCCGTGAACGGAGTCTCACCACACAGCAATTCGTACAACAGACAGCCGGCTGCATATAGATCCGTCCGCCGATCAATGTGCTCACTGCCATGAATCTGCTCAGGAGCCATATAAGCGTAGGTGCCAACCGTTCGCCCGGCACCCGTCAGCGCCGTCGATTCCGTATCCCGGGCAATCCCAAAGTCCCCCAGCTTCAGCCGCCCCTGGCTGGTCAGCAGCAGGTTGGCCGGCTTCAGATCCCGATGTATGATCCCGGCGTTGTGCGCATGCTCAAGCGCCGCACACAACTGACGCCCCGCCTGAATGACCTGCAGCGGAGTCAGCCGACCACGACGCTTCAGAACATCCTGCAGCGAGCCCCCGTCGATGAACTCCATCGCATACCAGCGCTGACCACCCTGGTAACCACCACCGTAGTAACGCACAATGTTCGGATGCTGCAGCCGCTTCAGAATTCCAATTTCACGCTCAAATCGCTGCTGCATTTTCGGGTCAGTATCCAAACCCGGAGGCAGAATCTTCAGCGCAGCAGTCCGACCAGTCTCGGGATGCAGAGCACGGTACACCACTCCCATGCCACCCACACCGATCTGCTCGCCCACCACAAATGGCCCGAACTTCCGCTCTGACATGCCGCACCTGGCACTATCACCACCGACCGAAAATCGCCGCACTGCGATATTCTCACACGACTTCCCCAAATACACAACACCCCGCCAGCCAAACATTCACTTCCGGCGGACAGGAATTCTCCCGCCCGCCAGGCTACACTTCAGCCCATGCCTCCCCGGTCCCAAATACCAGACATTCACGCCAGAGCACACCATGCCAGACGCCGAACCCAACCGCTCAGTCCAACTCCGCCAAACCAGGCTCTCTCTCGTCATTGCCTGCTTCCTTATCACCCTCGGCTGCACCGAAACAACCACCACGCCCCCCGCCCAAAACGGCAGCCTGCTGAAACCCGCTCCCGGAACCATCACCGAATTCCAGCCCGAAAACAATAATCGCATCGTCGATCCCAAAGTCCCCGTCACCGACCCGCTCTCAGGACCACTCGCCGTACTCAAAAATGCCCAGCGACAGCTGCCCACACTCGCCATCGAACACGCACTCAACCTGTTCAATGCCACCGAAGGCCGCTACCCCGACTCCTTCCAGGAATTCATGGACCGCATCATCACAGAAAACAGGATCGCTCTGCCCCAGCTGCCCGCCGGACTTGAATATCAGTACGACGTAACCAATCATCAGCTTGTCGTTGTCAGCACCAAACCCGCAGCCGACAAAACGGCCCCGTAAAACCCCAATGAACAAAGTGAAGCTGCCATGAGCATTGAGCATGTGCTGGTCATCCCCACAAAGGTCTTTCACGAAGTCGGACACTTCCAGGGCTTCAGCAGCGACATCGATCGATACCTCGATGTCGTCCTCGATCCCGCTCATGCCAGCTACCGCCCCAGACCTCAGATGGAACAGGACCCCTCCTTCAAACAGCTCATTCCCTACTGCGTTTTCCGCTTCGAGGATCAGCTGTTCCACTACCAGCGCGGCACCGCACAGGGTGAAGCAAGACTGCACGCCAAACGGTCCATCGGAGTCGGCGGACACGTGTCCACTGCCGACCTCTCCAAAGAACAGTCACCCTACATCGAAGGCATGCGCCGCGAACTCGAAGAAGAAATCGATATCGAATGCGGGTGGTCCGAAGACTGCGTCGGACTCATCAACGACGACGAAACCGAAGTCGGCAAAGTACACCTCGGAATCGTCCACATTTTCGAACTCGACAATCCCAAAGTTCAGCCCCGTGAAAAGTCGATGATCAATGCGGGGTTCGCCCCGCTTTCGCAGCTGATTGAACAAATCGATCAGTTCGAAACCTGGTCGCAGATCTGCCTGAAATATCTTGCAGAGTGCGAAAATACCTGAATTGACAGTCGGTATCGCAGTGAACACGGACCGTTCCCCGCCGATGCCGCAGTCGAATTCGCAGATCCGTCCCAGGCACCGCCCGGCCACGATCTGCCGACTTCGTAAGTTTCCAGGATCGTCTGCTTCGGCAGTTTCTGCCGATTTGATTCAAGGGAGTGAGTCATGAAGAGTCTGACTTTTTGGATGCTGCCCGCACTGCTGGTGCTCGGTGGCATGTGGACCGTTTCCGCCGACGAAGAACAGGCAACCAGCCGCAAGGCACCGCTGCCCGGACAGATCACCGAAACGGAACTCGGTGATATGCTCTCCGCCATCGGTCTCAAACCCACCAAAACCGAACAGCGATACGATTTCGCATTCAAAACCAGCTACCGCGGTGAAGAATGGAAGTTCTCCATGTCCGCAGTGCTCAGCCGCAATGGCGAATCCGTGTGGGTCATGGCATGGCTCGACCAGATTCCTCAAAGCTCCGCCGAAGTCCCCCGCACCGCACTGCTGCGACTGCTCGCCGCCAATGACCGACTCGGCGGCGGCAAATTCTTCGCCTACATCCCGACCAATAAGCGATTTGTGATGCAGCGAGTCCTTGACAATCGGGACATGACCAACCGCAAAATGCAGGAAATCCTGCAGGATCTGGCCGCCAGCGTAGCTGACGAGTACCCGACGTGGGCCACCACCAACTGGACTCCCAAAGCCGAACAGCAGGTCGCCGAAGGTGCTGCCAGCGATCGCGGTGTGCCGGTCAATCCGACGGCTGCCACCAAATCTGCCGCACCGACCAAAACTGCCGTACCTGCGAAGTCTGCTGCACCAGCCAAACTGCGAACCTCCGATAACTCCTCGAAGTTCGAAGGTAAAACCGTGAACTGAAATTCACGGCGGACCGGTACCACGATTCAGACGCCTTCCGACAGCTTCGGCAGGCGTCTTTTTTTTGCCCGTCCTCAGATCACAAACAGCAGCAGCCGAGTCCCCAGAATCAGCACCACAACCGAAACCCACGCGAGCACGAAACCCAGAGTCCCCTCACGCGTCGCACCCGGGAACTGAAATCCAAACATCGAAATGCACGGCACCAGCTCGTCGTCATCCCGAATTTCAAACTTCGTAATGTCTGCCGCCACCTCGCCCGGCCGAACCTTTGTACGCATCACCCGGTAGAAGAATTCCAGCTGGTCGTCCTGAGACATCTCAGTCACCAGAGTCGCCACCACACCGGCTGTGACTGTTGATGACAAAATCAGCAGAATCTTCCACGAGTCCAGAATCACGCGACCGTTCGGAGTCTCCACGAACATCTGCTCAGCCAGGCTGGGAATCAATCGCTCCACCTCGTGCGGAAGATAACCGCACAACACCCCCATCGTCGCTCCCGCAATCGTCGCCGCCCAGACAGATACGGTGTTCCAGCGAGTCCAGAGCAGACCCATCCACATGCTGACCCCGATTATCGATGTCGTCTTGATAAACAGAATCGGTATGTCCGTAATGTTGCGGAACGACATCTGCAGAATCAGGGCCGCTGCCACCAGCACCACTCCGCACACACGACCAACATTCACCAGTTCCCTCGGCTCACGCTCAGGCATCAGGTAAAAGCGACACAAATGCGCAGAAAACAGACCGCTGCCAACGACCATCTGAGTCCCGCAGTGGCTGACTGCAGCAGCCACCACCATCGCCGCCACCAGACCCACCAGACCCGGCGGCATTCCATCCAGCAGGTCACGCAGTGCACGACCAAACAATCGATCCGCAAACTGCGAATTCTCCTTGTTCAGCCGATACACCTCCTGAGCAGAAAACGCCTGCAAATCACCATTCGCCGCCTGACGCAGATCCTGCAGCAGCTGCACGTCCTCAACCGGTGCCCCCGGCTGCTGCAGCGGACTGTTCGGCCCCAGATACCACACCACACAACCCAGCGCCAGAAATGCCCACAGGATGCCCAGCACTCGCTTCAGCAGGTTGCCCAGAGTAAACCCGAGACGCGCGTCACGCTCGCGACGACCCGCCCCGCACAACACCATAATATGCGGCTGCACAATGATCCCGCACAAACCCGCTATAGACAGCATCAGCAGATAAAACGGAGTAAATGGTTCGCTGAGACGGTCCAGACCAGCATCCGAGCTGGCCACAAAATCCAGCATTCCCGTCTTCAGGCCAGCAGACCTGTGCACCGCCCCAAAACCACCCGCCTGCCAGATCACCAGCGGCAGCAGCACCAGCGTCAGACCAACTCGCAGCACTCCCTGCACACAGTCAATCAGAATCCCCGCCCGCAACCCGCCCAGCAGTCCACAGCCCACCAGCAGGATCGACAGGAAGATTCCCGCCAGAGCATCCCCCTTCAACGGGCGAAAAAATAACAGCGGCTGCTGACCATATCCCGGTCCCATGAATGCCGTCTGCGGACTCAGCACCGGAAACTGCAGCTGCAGACGGTCTGCCACATTGTCAAACAAAGGGTCCGTCAGAGTATTCAGCAGGCGCGATGACCCGTAGAGCACCCCAGCCATCAGCACCACACAAATCGCCATCCCGTACAGCGAATACAGCACCGATGTGCTGGTGCCAAATCGAATCGAAAAAAATTCGGCCGTCGTGATCGCCCGCAGTCGACGCAGCATCGGCGCCAAAACCCAAAACACCGGAGTCACCAGGACCCAGACCAGCTGCCACCAGACGCCCGCAATCCCGGCCCGCCAGACACCCGACATCACTGTCGATGTCGAATCCGTCGCAGTACCCGATCCAAACATGAAAAACACCAGCTGAAACAGATTCGTCCGCTGGCCACCCGTAAAGTACTCTTCCTCACGCTGCAGACTGCGACCCACCCGCGCCGCCACCAATGGCAGCAACAGCACAAACACAGCCAGCACTATTCCATCTGCAACAGTCATTGGAGTCTATCAGATCACGTCAGCCCGTGACGAAGTCGTTCAGCGGTTATCACACACTCACCCTATCGCAAAACGTGGCCCGGATGCAACTTCACAGCGCAATTCCGAAGAGATTGAGAAGGAAAGACGGCGTTCTCATTTTCAGATCGAAGGAACAGTGCGACCTCAGCACACCCCAAACCCGAAAGCAACGCCACCCCATCCATCCCGAACCACCCAAAGCCGCACAAAACACTCATCACCCCAGCACCCCAAACCACCCGCTTCACCGCCAGCAAACGTTCACCCACCGCCCCAATTGCCCGCAGGTGCCTGGCACCCCAAATTGCCTCGGAACACCACAAATGGTTTCCAAATATCACTTTACAGCGACGCCAGGCAGGCTCATCTGAGCATCTCTGAGCGCCTGCTGCCGTCCGGCAACCGACTCGCAAAGTCGCTGCAAACCCTGCCCTCACGCCCCAAAAACTACTTCTCTACGGGTGATACTCCTTACCACATTGACTGCACGTTCCTTCCGCTGTCTCATCAGCACTCACACCCAACACCACGCTCCGCTCCAGCACAATCCCCGGTTGCGGTTTCCAGCTCTCTGTTCCACAATCCGCTCCACACCCATCCCAGATCAGATTCACCAAAACGCTGCAGTTCACAGCCGGGCCCAATCCCTATGCCGTCCACCGCCCATAACGCCACCTCCGATACCGATGGCTGGACCATCCAGCGGATCCTGGAATGGACCACCGGTTTCCTCAAACAAAAAGGCATCGAATCGCCCCGCGTCGAAGCCGAGCTGCTGCTGGCGCACGCCCGCAAATGCCCCCGCATCAGACTCTACACCGATTTCAACTCGATTCTGCCAGAGACCGAGCGCGCCGCCATGCGCGAACTTGTGCAGCGCCGCGCAAAACGCGAACCGCTCGCCTACATCATCGGCTCACGCGAATTCTACGGACGCTCCTTCGAAGTCGGACCCGCTGTGCTGATCCCCAGACCCGAAACCGAAACACTCGTCGATATCTGCCTCGAATTGCTCCCGCAGTCCGTTCCCGTCCAGCTGATCGAAGTTGGGATCGGCTCCGGCTGCGTCTCCATCAGCCTCGCGCTCCAGCGCCACAACGCCTCCCTCGCCGCCTCCGATATCAGTGACGCAGCCCTCGAAATCGCCGGCCGCAACGCGCAGAAACACAGCGTCGCCGATCGCATCCGCTTCGCATCAGGCTCCGCACTGCAGCCATTCCTCGCAGAACCACAGCGGTGGGATGCCATTGTCAGCAACCCGCCCTATATCCGCGATGACGAAAAAGATTCACTGGCACCCGAAATTCGCGACCACGAACCGGCCCACGCACTGTTCGCCGGCGCAGACGGACTCGCCGTCGTCCGACTCATCCTCGAACACGCCGCCACTCTGCTGAAACCCGGCGGCTTCATTGCCCTGGAACTGGACCCCGCTCAGTGCCCCGTCGTCAGCCAGCTGCTCCTCGACTCCGGCTTCTCCGACGCAAAAATCCACCCCGACCTCGCCGGACTCAGCCGCGTCGTCTCCGCCCGCTTCCACCACTCCGCCTGATCCCCGCCGCACTGCACTCCGCTCAACGAATGGAATCACAATGTCGGGTCGGCTGGAAATCTGCGGTGGTGTTCCGCTGCGTGGCACAGTCACCATCAGCGGCAGCAAAAACGCCACGCTCCCGGCTATGGCCGCCGCACTCGCCATAAATGGTGATCTGCACCTGCACAATGTGCCCGAACTGGATGATGTCCACACCATGCTGCAGCTGCTGCTGTCCATGGGCGCCACAGTCACCAGACCCGCTCCCGCAGAACTGCTCCTCCACGCCCCCGATTCCCTGCAACCCGCCGCACCCTGGGAACTCGTCAGCCGCATGCGCGCCAGCGTCTGCGTCCTCGGGCCACTCCTCGCACGCTTCCGCACCGCACGAGTTGCACTCCCCGGAGGCTGTAATATCGGACACCGCCCGATTGACCTGCACCTGCGCGGCCTTGCAGCACTCGGAGCAGACATCAGCATCAGCAACGGCTGCGTCACCGCCTCCTGCAACTCACTCCGCGGCAACACCATTGACCTCGCCGGACCCGCCGGACCCACCGTCACCGGCACCTGCAACATCATGATGGCCGCCGCGCTTGCCAAAGGACACTCCGTCATCCTCAACGCCGCCCGCGAACCCGAAGTCCAAAACCTCGCAGCACTGCTGAATTCCGCCGGAGCCCGCATCAGCGGCTGCGGGACCAGCACCATCGAAATCCACGGCGTCGACTCCCTCCACTCCGCCTCTCACCACATCACGCCCGATCGCATCGAAGCCGGCACATTCGCCATCGCCGCACTCATCACCCACGGACAACTCACGCTCCGGCACGCTCCCACACAGTCTCTCTGCTGCTTCCTCGAACTCCTGACAGACATCGGAGCCCACATCACGGAGCTCCCCGAGGCACTCGTCATCCACCGCCCCGGCCCACTCCGGCCAGCTCACATCATCGCCCAACCCTGGCCAGGCATCCCCACCGACCTGCAGGCACAGCTCATGGCACTGTTCGCCTGCACACCGGGGGAATCCAGTATCTGCGACACTGTGTTTCCCGAAAGATTCCGTCATGCAGCCGAGCTGGTGCGGCTTGGTGCCGATATCCGGATCCGCGGAAATCGAGCGGAGATTCGTGGAGTTTCTCAGCTTTCCGGAGCTCCTTTGATCGCCACGGACCTCCGTGCCAGCGCCGCCCTGGTGCTGGCCGGGCTGGCGGCCGGCGGCACGACGCAATTGCACCGCCTGCACCACCTCGACCGCGGTTACCAGCATTTTGATGAAAAACTGAGAAGCCTGGGTGGTCAGCTGCGTCGCATTCCGGACGTTTTGGAGCAGCCGGCCGGGCAGCCGTAATGCACGTTTTCCCGATCCTCAGGCGGAATCTGCTGAGAATTCCCGATCCCGACTGCTCGCAATCGGAAAAATCCCGTCCAGTCTGTGGAACACGGTGTCTGTCGGGACAGAACGGATTGAACGGGACCCGCCCGAACCCTACAATCCGCCGATTCTACGGAAACTCCTCCGCTCCTGGGCAGCTTGCCCCAGGTGCCGGATCAGGGTCCGCACGGGACCGGGTATCTGACCGGGTGAAAAATAGTTTTTGGGGATTCGAATGCAGAATCAGTCGGCGATGGGTGGCTCCGGGATTGCCCCTGAAGAACTCGATGAGTGGTACGAGTCACTGGAGGACATTCTGCACCGCTACGGGCCCGAGCGACTGCGAGCGCTGCTGGTCTCCTTGCAGGAGCGTGCTTACTCACGTGGCGTGATGCTGCCATTCACGGCCAACACTCCCTACATCAACACCATTCATCACTCGAAGCAGGTCCGTTTTCCGGGCAACCGTGAAATGGAACGCCGTATCAAAAGTATTGTCCGCTGGAACGCCATGATGATGGTGGTCCGGGGCAACACGCATTACAAGGGCATCGGTGGCCACATCTCCACCTTCGCCTCCTCGGCCACCCTGTACGAAGTGGCTCAGAATCACTTCTTCCATGGCCGCACGGGCGAACACACCGGTGACATGGTCTACTTCCAGGGTCATGCCTCTCCCGGCATGTACTCCCGCGCCTTCCTCGAAGGTCGCCTGTCGGAATCGCACCTGGAAAACTTCCGTCGCGAGCTGCCGGCCGGCGGTGGTCTCAGCAGTTATCCGCATCCCTGGCTGATGCCCGAC
>SXXK01000043.1 GCA_005791255.1 Planctomyces sp. | reverse complement strand
GCGCCCAATCCTCCCTGGAAAGTCGCCATCAGCACCTGAGTCCCAACCCATGAACGTGCGCAAAAAGCAGTACAAAATTCCTTTTCGAGCACAAGTACCAGCACAAGCGACAATACGAAAACAAACTTTCCCGAATGGGATTCCGCGGCAATCAGCAGCAGCTCCCACCGCCGAGGGCTCCCGCTCTGTGCGTGCGGTTCAGCGTGACATACCGCCGCTTACCGTACTGCTGATCCACTCCGTCAGCCGCTGCAGCACCAGAGGACTGATCGTCTCTTCAATCTGCTCATATTCACTGACCCCGCCGGTGCGGCAGGTTTGAAACAGGTGGTTCAATCCCGGCAGTTCCTCGACAGACACCCGCTGATTGCCTCCTGCGGCAAGGCTGCTGCGAATCGCCGGCAGGTTCAGCCTGGGGTCAACCTGAGTGTCACGTGCGCCGTTCAGGGCCAGCACCGGACAGGTCACTCGCTTCAGGTCATCGGCGGGATTGTACGTCAGAAAAAATCTGAACCATAAGGCATGCAGTGTCTTCAGTCCGCCATCCAGCTGGGCTTCAAACGCTTTGCGGGCGTCAGGATCTGCCGGCATTTGCTCGGCAAGTTCCTGCAGCGCGGTCGTCCGGAGTATCTCCACGGTGGCATCCGCCGGATGCTGCAGCACGGTCCGAATCAGGACCTCCTGCTGCCTGCGCTGATCCCGCAGCAGCTTTTCATCAGTGATGCCTTCGGCACGCGCTATCAGTTCTCCCTGGGACAGCAGTATGTCAGCACCGCTGACTCCGGTGCCGGCCAGCAGGACCAGAAATGCAACATCCTTCGAACCGGCGCTGGTCAGTGTCGCGATCAGGCCGCCTTCACTGTGGCCAATCAGGCCGATAGCCCGGGAATTCAGCCGGGCATGGCCCTGCAAAAAACGCAGGGCTCCCAGCACATCCTGCCTGAAGTTGCGACTGTCGGCGGCTGCGAAGTTGCCGGTGGACTGCCCGGTGCCTCGATCATCGAATCGCAGCACGGCGATGCCGCTGCGAGTCAGTGCATCGGCGATTACGGCGAACGGACGATGCTCAAACAGCGTCTCATCCCGGTCCTGCGGTCCCGAACCGGAAATCAGGATGGCAGCAGGAAAGCCTGCGGCCGGGGCCGCAGTTCGCGGGATCGTCAATGTTCCCGCCAGGCTGACTCCCGCGTCCAGACTCTCAAAACCGACTTCACTCACCTCATAGGGTAACGGGGGTTTGGGGGTCTGAGGGCGGTTTGCCGGCCGCGGTGATGGAGCAAGCTCGCTGCGCGTCAGTGTGAGGTCCAGTTGCGGACCACCCTGGGTCCATTGGCCCGACACGCTCTTGCCGTATGCTGAAAGCTCACCCTCAAATTTGCCTGAAATCTGCGGAACCTGCAGGCTCCAGCGATTGTCTGTGACATTGCGGACTGCCAGGAACCCGCCGGCCTTTTGAGCCAGACTGTCCATCCGCAGCAACTCGTTCCCTTCCGCATCGCGGTACAGTCGAAACTGCAGCGGCAGTTTCTGAAACAGCACGGTCAGCTCGCCTGTCCAGACTTCCGCAGGCTTGTCCACCGGCCGCTCATTGACCTGACGCAGCGTCAGGTTGAGTGACGCTCCGTTCTGCTTCCACTGCCCTGTCGCTTCGTCCCGGGCTGCATTCAGATTCCCCAGGTAACTGGCATTGGTTTTTTTCAGTTCAAAAGCCAGTGTGCTGCCGTCGTTTCTGAACGAATCCAGCGTCAAGTCGACCGCACCCTCGTCCAGACTCAGCAGTTGCCACGCAGCTCCGGCGGGATCCGGTGACGGATGGATGAAGAAACGAAAACTGCGGACACCGGTGTCCAGCTCGCCGTACCAGGCTACGGAATCCGCTGTTGACGACTGCGCCTGGCAGCGTTGCAGCAATGTGCCCAAAACGCACACCATCAGCAGCAAATACTGCAGCCGATAAACCGGGGTTCGACTCATTGGGATCATCCTGAAACGTGAGGCTGCAACGTACCGTTGAGCGATAATCGACGCTCTGGTATTGTGGCAGGTTTCTGAGCCGTGTTCGAGTCCATCGGCGGTGCTTGACGTGGTTGCGAACTGCTGGTGCATGTTCCGGTCAGCGTCTGATCAGCAATCTGGCCTGCCGGGCTCTCGGTCCCCTGAATTTCGCCCGCACGCTGAACGTTTCCGGATCCGCATTTGCTTTGTTTCGCGTTCCGGGCGACAATGAGTTTGCAGGCCATTGTGCGGTTGCATTCCCACTGGCCCGTGCCTGTTCGTCCTGCCCCGGTCCTCCCACCCGGCCCTTTGCTTATCGGTGCGACATGATTCCCCGATTTTTCGGCGTGTTTGTCGTGTTAAGCGTTTCACTGGTGGTCAGTTCGGCCAGCGCAGCCCAGCAGGAATCCGCCGATCAGCAGGCTCAGTTTTTCCACGAGAAGGTTCTGCCGCTGCTCGAAGCTCGCTGTTTCGAATGTCATGGCGACGGCGACGTCGAAGGTGGTCTGCGGGCGACTTCCCGGGAAACTTTGCTGGAAGGTGGTGAAACGGGCCCGGCGATCGTACCTGGTGACCCGGATCGCAGCCTGCTGATTCAGGCCGTCCGCTATGAAACTCTGCAGATGCCGCCACGTGACAAGCTTCCTGATGAGGAAGTAGCGTTGCTGGTCAAATGGGTGGCGGACGGTGCCGTATGGCCTGCTGCCTCGTCTGCACCCGCTCCTGCCGCCATGTCAAAAGCTCAGTTCCCGCTGCAGGAACGCATCCAGGCTCACTGGTCCTGGAAACCGATTCAGCGTCCGTCGATTCCGCAGGTGCAGCGTGTGGACTGGCCGCGTTCGGATGCCGATCGGCTGATTCTGGCTCAGCTGGAGGCTGCTGGTCTGGCTCCGGCTGCCGATGCTGATCGTCGCGTTCTGCTGCGGCGCCTGTGTTTTGACCTGACAGGGCTGCCTCCTGCACCCCAGCTGCTGGCCCAGGTCCTGGCTGATCCCGCCGAGACGTCCGTGGTGCTGGAACAGGTTGTTGATCAGCTGCTTGCCAGTCCGCAGTTCGGCGAACGCTGGGCTCGCCACTGGCTCGACCTGGTACGCTACGCGGAAACACTGGGCCACGAATTCGATTTTCCACTGCCTCACGCATGGCGTTATCGGGATTATGTGATTCGTGCCCTGAACGCTGACGTGCCATGGGACCAGTTCGTACGCGAGCATCTGGCGGGTGACCTGCTGCCAAAGCCCCGGCGGCATCCTGAACTGGGATTCAACGAATCAATCATCGCGACCGGGTTCTGGTACCTGTGCGAGGATAAGCACGCTCCGGTGGACGTGAAGCTGGAGGAAGCTCTGAGAATTGACAATCAGATCGATGTGTTCGGAAAGTCTTTTCTTGGTCTGACCATCGCCTGTGCTCGCTGTCACGACCACAAGTTCGATGCCATTACCACCGAAGACTACTACGCCATGTCCGGATTTCTCCAGAGTTCACGGCGACGGGTGGAGTGGCTGGACTCCGGCAATCGTATTCAGTCGCTGGTGCAGGATCTGGACCAGCAGCGTCAGCAGGCGGATCGTCTGACAGCATCCGCCCTGCAGGTCTGGAATTCTTCGGCGGTCAGTCGACTTGTGGCAGCAGCGCTGGATCCGCAGCTGCCGGTGGCAGCGCCGCTGACACCCGAACTGGTGCAGAAGCTGCGTCTGCAGCTGCAGGATCCGGCTCTGCCCGCTGCGGGTTCGCTGTTGTCGCTGCCCGCAGTTCTGCAGCAGAAGTCGCAGGAACTGTCGGATGCTCAGGCGGTGGCGTCATGGCATGCAAACCTGCAGCAGGTGCGTCAGCAGCAAACCTTGCCTGCTCCGAAATCTCCGCAGGATGTGCAGGTGTTCGCCGATCTGCGTCAGGGGCTGCCACCCGGTTGGTTCGCCTGGGGCGATGCATTTTCAGCCTCGGCCCCGGCACCCGCACGGGCCGGAGCGATACCGGGTGGCTGGCAGTGGCAGCCCGGAGGGTTGCAGGCGATCAGTGGTCAGGACGTGTCATCGGCAGCTGTTTCACCGCGACTGCGTGGAGCTTTGCATTCGCCTGAATGGGAGCTGCAGCACAGTGAAATCCTGATTCTGGCTGCCGGTCAGAATGCTCGTCTGCGACTGGTGGTTGACGGTTATGTAATGAACGAATTTACCGAGCTGTTGTTTGGTGGGCTGCGGCAATCCATCAATACCGACGGGCGGTTTCAGTGGATTCGAATTGCCGGTGATCTGGGGCGTTATACAGGGCATCGGGCACACCTCGAATTTCTTGATGAGGGTGATGGCTGGTTTGCAGTGCGTGAAGTTCGGCTGGTGGCACCGGGAGTGAATCCTGGGGTGCCGATTGAACTTTCGACTGCGGCCGATCAGGCGGTGACCCTCGCCTCTGATCGTGTTCAGATGCTGCAGACCTGGGCGGAAGCGGCAGTACGTGATCCGGCATGGACGGCGACGGCGGTTTCGCTGGGCCTGGCCGGGGATCCGGCCGCTGGTGAACTGGCGGCGGTGCTGAATCGCTGGCGGGAACTGTCAGGTGTGGATCCGGGTGGCGAGCCGGTGCTGGTGATGTGCGAAGGCACGGGCGAGGACGAGCGGATTTTCGTGCGTGGCAATCACCGCAGTCTGGGCAAGCTGGCCTCACGCAGACTGTTGACGGCTCTGGATGCCGGTACGCCTCTGAGCAACCCGGCGGCCAGTGGACGACTGGAACTTGCCGAACGCGTCCTGGCTGACAGCAACCCGTATCCGGCGAGGGTCGTGGTCAATCGAGTCTGGCAGCACCTGTTTGGACGCGGTCTGGTCGGCAGTTCAGACAACTTTGGAGTGCTGGGCGAAAAGCCGACGCATCCTGAGCTGCTGGATTTGCTGGCCGATGAGTTTCGGCGGGACGGCTGGTCGCTGAAACGGCTGATTCGTCGCCTGGTGCTGACTCGCACCTATGCTCAAAGCAGCGTTCGCGATCCGGCTTCCGAAGAGCGTGATCCAGCCAATCGTTTGTGGCATCGGGCGGAAGTACGACGGCTGGAAAGTGAAGTGATACGAGATGCGATGCTGTCAATTTCCGGTCGTCTGGATGCTGGGATGTATGGCCCGCCGGTACCTGTGTATCTGACGCCCTTCATGCAGGGACGGGGGCGTCCGGGGCAGTCTGGTCCGCTGGACGGGGCTGGTCGACGCAGCGTGTATCAGGCTGTGAACCGCAATTTTCTCAATCCGTTTATGATCACTTTTGACACACCGCAACCGGCAACGGCAGTGGGTCGTCGCAGTCAGTCCAACGTCCCCGCTCAGGCTCTCATTTTGCTGAACAGTGAGTTTGTGCATCAGCAGGCCATGGTGTGGGCTCAGAGCCTGAAGGCTCAGCAACCGCCTGATCGCCGCGTGGAAACGGCGTGGCTGCAGGCCTTTGCCCGATTACCGCTGCCTGCGGAAGCGGCCGCCGCGGATGAGTTTCTGAAAGCGGCAGCGGTTGAACTGGGAGTGCCCTCCGAGTCTGCGACTGATCATGACGCCGTGCTGGCGCAGCTGTGTCACGCACTCTTCAACAAGAAAGAATTGATCTACCTGGAATAACCAGGCAGCAAATCCGTGGCTTGCGGCTGCAGGGGAGACCCGGGAATCCGCCTGCACCCCTGATCAGGCAGTTTTTTCGCGCCTTTCGCGGCTGGAAAAGCACCTTGCGATTTGCTGATTTTTCAGAAAAACATAAAAATCGGGCAAAGTCCTGGCCTGTTGTTCCTGGGTTCCGGCCTTTCCCCCGCAAGACTTGAATATCAGTCGAGTCGCAGAGTTGTATTCGGGGGGATCTTTATCGGCTGTCACGGGCCGATTGGAAGGACGCAAGTCAGATGCGTAAACGGAACAGCAGGCGAAGCCGACTCAGTCAGAACGGAAGTCCAGCAGCACCGGAAGTTCTGGAAACCCGCGTGCTTTTGGCGGGCAAGGGCGGGCCCGAATTTGTGGCGGGTGAATTGCTTGTGCAGTACAATGCTGGCACTACAACGGCCGGACGTAATGCTGCTCGGGCAGGGATGGGCCTGCAGGTCGCTGAGACCATCCAGACAAAGTCGATGCAGACCGCCGGTTTTGGTGTGATGGAGCGGGTGCGGGTCGGGAATGGCATGACGATGGAGGCAGCCATGGCACGCCTCAAAGCCAATGCCCGAGTGAAATTCGTTGAACCCAACTACATCTATAAGCCATCCGCTGTCAGCGATGACACTTACTACACCAACGGCAGCCTGTGGGGTATGTATGGCAGTGACTCGCCAGGTGCCTCTGGTCCCGCCGGAACCACAAATCAGTATGGGTCCAACGCAGAAGCAGCGTGGAATACCAATCTGACCGGATCTCGCAGCATTGTGGTGGGTGTGATTGATGAGGGCGTGCAGATCGATCACCCGGATCTTGCTCCAAATGTCTGGACAAACCCCGGTGAAGTGGCCAACGACGGCATCGACAATGACGGTAATGGGTACATTGACGACACCAGCGGATGGGACTTTGTCTCCAACGACAAAACGGTTTATGACGCTGGCCAGGATGCACATGGCACCCATGTTGCCGGCACGATCGGAGGCATTGGTGGCAATGCCAGTGGTGTCGTGGGTGTAAACTGGGCGGTCTCAATGATCTCCTGTAAGTTTCTGGGCCCGACCGGAGGGACAACGCTGAATGCTGTCAAAGCGCTGGACTACCTCACCGACCTGAAGACTCGGCACGGCATTAATCTCGTGGCCACCAACAATTCGTGGGGTGGCGGTGGATATTCGCAGTCGCTGCATGACGCCATCATTCGTTCGGCGAAGCAGGACATTCTGTTCATCGCTGCGGCTGGCAATGCCACTGCGAATAATGACACGACGGCTTCCTACCCATCGAACTACAACACAACGGTTGGTACCTCGACGCAGACCGCTGCCTCGTACGACTCGGTGATTGCTGTGGCTTCAATCACCAGCACCGGAGCGATTTCCAGCTTCTCAAGCTACGGGGCAACCTCTGTAGACATCGGTGCACCGGGTTCTTCAATTGTGTCAAGTGTACCGGTCAGTACCTACGCCAGCTACAGCGGCACCTCCATGGCAACTCCGCACGTCACAGGTGCGGCGGCCCTGTATGCCTCGGCTCAGTCCGGTCGTGTTTCCGCAGCATCCATTCGTCTGGCATTGCTCAGCAGTGCCGTGCCCACTGCGTCCCTGGCCGGAAAGACCGTCACTGGCGGACGACTGGATGTATTCGAAGCCATTCGTCGCTCGTCGTTTCTCGATCTTGATCGACCGGTCTACGGTCCGACTCAGACGGCCGGAATCACACTCAGCAGTGCAGCCGCCAACCTCAGTCCCACTGTTGCCGACACCGTGACCGTCACTGTCAGCAGCACCACCGAAACGGCTCCCTTGTCGATTGTGCTCACGGAAACTGCCGTGAATTCCGGGTTGTTTTCCGGAACTGTGCAGTTGGGCAGTGGAGCAGCGGCAGCTGATTCCATTCTGCAGGTGGCTCATGGAGACGTGATCACCAGCAACTACGCAGCGCTGAGCCTGACAGATACGGCCACTGTGGACGGGGTTGCACCATCCATCGCAGGTGTCTCGGCGACTCCGGCCACCGTCAGTGCCGTGATCAGCTGGAGCACCAGTGAATCAGCAACCGGTAAGGTTCGCTACGGCACCAGTGCAGGCGCGTTGAATCTTGTGAAATCCGGAAGTGCCGCCGGAACGACTCAGGCCATTTCCATCGGCGGACTGACTCCGTCCACTGTCTGGTACTATCAGGTGGAATCGACGGATGCTGCGGGGAACGTGGCTGCTTCCGCCATCTACAGCTTTACCACCAATGCTCCGGCACCGATACTGTTCGTTGATGATGACCAGGGAGCCACCTACGAGCGATTCTTCAATGCGGCTCTGTCCGCCGGCTCGCTCAGCTATGACGCGTGGAATGTGGCCAGTGCCGGAGCTCTGCCGACATCGACGGATCTGAAGAAATATCAGACTGTGATCTGGAACACCGGTTACGATTACAGCAGCACAAATGCAGGACTGTCCGCGGCCGAGCAGACAGCAATTTCAGAGTATCTGAATGCCGGTGGTCGCATTTTCATCAGCGGGCAGGACATTCTGTACAATGGTGTCACCACAGCGTTCCTGCAGAACTACCTGAAAGTTTCCACCTTCGCCAGCGATGTCGTTACTGCGGCTCACACGGAAACCGGCGTTACCGGTGACCCGATCACGTCAGGAATGGCCCTGGCTGCAGCCGCCCCGGCTGACTTCGCGTCCCTGTATGTTCTAGGTCCGCCTCGTTGATATCGATGGCCGCCGTCTGCCGCATGGGCGCTAGTTTCTGCTTGAGTCTCGCCCAGGCGATGGCTTTGGCCTGCTTGAGGAACGGGGCGATGTACACATAGAACCCTAGTTCCGCCTTGCACTTGAGGCATTTGTCAATCAGCTCCATGATGGCTAATTCGGTCTTGCCGGCG
>SXXK01000375.1 GCA_005791255.1 Planctomyces sp. | reverse complement strand
TTTCGGTACAGGATCTGGAAAAGGGCGAGTGCTGGCGTGATGAGGCTTTGAGTGACGTGATGGCCAGAGGGTTGCGGACATCGGGGGTACTGCGGGATATTGGTGGCGTGGTGCTGAGGTCGCCGGATGCGGCGATGTCGACGGTGAATCGGCAGCTGCAGCAGGTGGATCCGCGGTTTGGTCGTGAGGCGGCATTAAGTGCCTTTGATGCTCAGTTGTCAGCCACGGCCAATTTCAACAGGAATGATCGTCTTTACAACAACAGTTTCTACGCGGGCGGGACGAACAGTTTTCTGCAGGATTATCACGATTACAGGATGGAGTTATCGAAGCGGACGGTCGCGGGGTCTCAGGTGGCCGTTCGCAGTCTGGCGGATTTCGACAGCAACAATGCTCCGGCGAACACCTTCCGCAGTGGCTGGAACACGGCGGTTGAGGGTGAGGTTCGTCAGTCACTGCTGCAGGGCAGCGGGTTGGAATTCAATCGGATCGCGGGTCCGCAGTCGCAGCCGGGCAGTTACAACGGGATCCTGATTGCGCAGGTCAACGGCGACATGACGAATGCCGACTTTCAGGGTTCGCTGCGAGACTATGTCAGCAACGTGGAGAACGCATACTGGGACTTGTATTCAGCATGGCGAAATTACGACGCACTGCGAAAGTCCCACGATGCAGTGGCGAAGCTGTATCACGAGAAATATGAGCTGGTGCGGCAGGCCGAACAGCAGCGGGGCGGGCCCAGCAGTATTAACGCTGTGGACGAGGCCTGGGTCCGTCAGCAGGTGCTGCAGCTGCGCAACGAGGTGAAGGACGCGCTGTACGGCAGGCTGCTGAACGGGACGGAAGTTCGCAATGGTTCTGCGGGCGGAACATTGCAGTCGGGGGGGGGAGTGCTGGCGGCAGAGCGGCGGCTGCGACTGCTGACGGGGCTGCCGGCAGCGGACGGCGAGGTGATTCGTCCGGCGGACGAGCCGACGATGGCCGAGTTTTTGTTCAGCTGGGACATGACCACCGAGGAGGCATTGCAGCGGCGTCCGGAACTGCAGCGGCAGAACCTGGCGGTGAAGAAGCGTGAACTGGAGCTGGTGGCGGCGAAGAATTATCTGAAGCCGCAGCTGGATGCGGTGGGTCGGTACCGTGTGCGTGGCTTTGGAGACACTTTTGCGGGCGGGGGAACAGCCACCGGAGGGGCGCCTGACACGTCACTGGGCAATCTGGGGACGGGCGACCATCAGGAATGGGCGGTGGGTGTGGAGTTCAGTGTGCCGCTGGGTTTTCGGAAAGCGCATGCGGCGGTGTCGCACGCCGAGCTGAATCTGATGCGCGAGCGAACGGTTCAGCGTGAGCAGCAGCGGGAAGTGCTGAGCAGTCTGTCGGGAGCGTGGACGGATCGCGAGCGTACGTGGCAGTCACTGCAGGATTCGCTGGACCAGTATCTGGCGGCGCGGCGGTATCATGAAGCGATTGACGCGCGGGACGATTCGACGGATGACCGCCGGATTGATGCGGTGCGTCGCATGTCTGCGGCGGAGTCGCAGTTCTTTCGTGCGCGGGCTGAGTATGCGATTGCGCTGAAGAACCTGCATTTTGAAAAAGGTTCACTGCTGGAATACAAGGACATGCGGGTGCATGAGCGGAGTGCCGTACCTGCCGACGGGGTTCAGCCGGCGGCCGCAGACGGTGCTGCTGAGGCGACTTCGTCAGCAGCGGCCGTCACAACGGGGCCGGTGTTGCGGCCGCAGGCCGATGCAAATTCGCAGGTGCGACCGGTGAGTGTGGCTGTCGAGGCGGAAACGCGTCCCGCAGCAGCTCCGGCGGAGCGGCGTCCGGCGTTTTGGCGCGCGGCCAAACCGCAGCTTGGCCGGGTGTCACAGCCGCAGGCAGCGGCGGGCCGAGCGAAGCTGTGATCGGCCGGGGGAGGGAACCACGAATGGACCTGGGGGGTGGTTGAACCACGAATGGACGTGGGGGGTGGTTTTGGAACCACGAATGGACACGAATCGGCACGAATGGAGGTTGTCCGGGGTTTTGGGTTTGTGGGTGACAATATGTCGGTGGGGCTTTAGCCGGAGACGTGTTTTGCAGGCGGGCGCGGCGACGGATGAAACGCCGGGGTGTGGTTTTGGAACCACGAATGGACACGAATGGACACGAATGAAAGTTGTTCGGGGTTTTGGGTTTTTGGGGGACAATATGTCGGTGGGGCTTTAGCCCGAGAGCTGTTCGGCTGGGTAAGCGGGGGCTGGCAGTTGGCAGTTTGGCGGTTTGTGTTTTCTTCGCCTCCGGGTGGCTGCGCGTGGGGCTAATGCAGCACCACTTTCGCGTCGGGGCGATGGTTCTGTTGGCAGGCTGAGGGCAATTGCGCAGGCGGTCGGGATGCGCGTAAGGAAGGGGAGCGTGGCTGTTGTGGGTGACGACGCGTGGGAGACAACCGATGCGAACAACTTTGGTGCTTGGGTGCTGGCTGTTGTCGACCGTTGCATTGGCTCAGGAATCCGGGCAGCCGCTGGCTTCGAATGTGTCGCGGCTGTTGCAGGCGCTTGAGTTTCTGGGGCAGCCGCTGCCCGGACTGGCTTTGAGCGAGCTGCAGTCGGCGATTCAGGCGGAGGATGCCGGTTCCATTCACCGTCTGCTGGATCCGCATGTGCTGGCAGTGGTCAGTATCAACCCGGAATCGCGGGTGCGTGTTGAGCGCGGGCGGGGCCACGTGGTGCTGCAGCAGGCTGGTTTCACGGCTGCTCTGGTGAAGGTACAGAACGCCGGGGCCGTGAAGGCAGGTCTGGTGATTCAGTCGCCGCAGGCCGGGCCGTCTTACAGCGGATCGACTCGGCTGTCGGTCGATCGACTTGATCAGCCGACGCTGCATCAGGTGGAGACACCACTCCCCGGCCCGCGGCGTTTTGC
>SXXK01000374.1 GCA_005791255.1 Planctomyces sp. | reverse complement strand
GTGCGAGGCTATGCTCTGCAGCCACCGACCACTCCGTCGCTGTTTGATTCGCTCAATTTAAGCGATCGGCTGCAGGATGTGCGGGCCGATGTGCGAGATGCTGCGGCATTAGAAAAGCATGTAGCCGATTTTCAGCCCGAGTTTGTCTTCCACCTTGCAGCGCAGCCGCTTGTCAGATATTCCTATCAGAACCCGGTTGAAACCTATGAAACAAATGTTCTGGGGACGGTCTACCTGCTGGAGGCTCTGCGGCAGTGGAACCAGCCCTGTGCCGTGGTCGTGGTGACGACAGACAAGTGCTACGAGAACCGTGAGTGGTGTTACGGGTATCGGGAAGTGGATCCGATGGGAGGGGCTGACCCGTACAGCAGCAGCAAGGGCATGGCTGAGCTGGCCGTGTCGGCCTGGCGAAGATCCTACTGGCAGGATGCTCGCATTCGTCTGGCTTCTGCGCGGGCCGGGAATGTGATTGGCGGCGGTGACTGGGCTCTGGATCGGATTGTGCCTGACTGCATTCGGGCGCTGCAGTCGGGGCAGCCGGTGGACGTGCGAAATCCGGCTGCAACACGGCCGTGGCAGCATGTACTGGATCCGCTGGCGGGTTACTTGCTGCTGGCCAGTCGGCTGGATGTGCGGACGGTTGTTGATGCTGCTGCTGCCGAACTTTGCGACGGTTACAATTTTGGGCCGGCGGTGGAATCCAGCAGGCCCGTTCGTGATGTTGTCGAGACACTGCTGAGGCACATCCCCGGCACCTGGCGGAATCTGCAGACCGGTCCCGCAGTGCACGAAGCCGGGCTGCTGCATCTGTGTACCGATAAAGCTCGACACGTGCTGGGCTGGCGGCCCGTCTGGGATTTTGAACAGTCGCTGTTTCGTACTGCCGAGTGGTACACGCAGTATGCGAAGGCAGGTGATCCTGCGGGTTTGGTAAACCGACAGCTCGACGCATTTATGCAGGCGGCGTCATGAAGCGGGCATTTGTTACCGGTGCCTCGGGATTTATCGGCGCGGCAGTGGTGCGACGCCTGCTGGCACTGGGCTGGGATGTGGCTGTGCTGCAGCGGGGAAGTTCCCTCGGGCAGCGACTGCACGGGCTGGAACCACGCCTGCGGGCGATCGTTTCCGGAGGCGACGCAGTTGCCGGTTTCGCTGCCGAGCTGCGTGAGTGGCAACCGGCGGCGGTATTTCACCTGGGCTGGGCGGGCGTCGGCAATGTGCATCGGAACGATGCGGCAGTGCAGCTGGGCAACGTGCAGTTTGCCTGTGAACTGGCGAGTGTGTGTGCGGACTGCGGTGTGCGGCATTTTATCGGGGCCGGCAGTCAGGCGGAGTATGGTCCGAAGCGTGTGCTGATAACAGAGTCAGAGTGTGCGACTCCGACGACCCTGTATGGAGCGGCCAAACTGTCGGCCTGTGTGCTGACGCAGCGAATCTGTGAACTGGCTGGTCTGCGGCATGCGTGGCTGCGAATTTTTTCGACCTATGGACCTGGGGACAACCCGGACTGGCTGCTGCCCAGCCTGATTCGGCAGCTGTTGGCCGGTCAGCGACCCAGCCTGACAGCCTGTGAGCAGACCTGGGATTTTCTGCACGTGGACGACGCGGCCGCGGCTTTTGAAGCCGTGGCTGCCCGTTCAGCGACCGGAATCTTCAACGTTGCGTCCGGAGTGGAACTGCCGCTGCGTCAGGTCATCGAAATGGTGCGAGATCTTGTGAATCCGCAGGCAGAACTGGGGTTTGGTGAAGTACCGTATCGACCTGACCAGGTGATGCGGATGCAGGTGTGTGTGCAGCGACTGCTGCAGCTCGCCGGGTGGCGCGGGCAACGGATGCTTGCTGAGGGGCTGGCTGAATTGGTTGCTGCTGTTCGGCTGGAACCTGGCTGCATTGCAGCGAACTGACCGCTCTTTATAGTCCTGCCGTTTCATTGGCTGCTTTCGGATGCTGACATGAACGTCTCTGAGTACCTGACGGAATTCCTTGTGCAGGCTGGGGTGCGCAGTGCATTCGAACTGTCCGGCGGGATGATCATGCATCTGCTGGATGCTGTTCAGCGGGACGGCCGACTGCAGCTGGTGAACGTGTACCACGAGCAGGCTGCGGCCTTTGCGGCAGACGCCGTCGGTCGTATGACAGGTATTCCGGGCGTGGCTTTTGGGACCAGCGGTCCTGGTGCCATCAATCTGCTCACAGGAGTCGGCAGCGCGTATTTTGATTCATCGCCGGCTGTGTTTATTACCGGGCAGGTGAATCGGCACGAGCAGCGAGGTGAACGGAAGATTCGGCAGCTGGGATTTCAGGAGACCGATGTCGTCACGATGGCGGCACCCATCACAAAGTGGGCCTGCCGGATAACAGACGCAGCGGAAGTGCCCGATGCTCTGGTGCGGGCTTTCGATTTGGCTGTCAGCGGCCGCCCCGGGGCTGTGCTGCTGGACATTCCGATGGACGTATTTCGATCCACAGTGCACCAGCCGCTGCGGGTCTGGAAACGACCGTCAAACCTCGCTGCCACGACCGAAGTCGATCGCCTGTCTGAATTTGCAGCAGAATTGCAGTCGGCAATTTCTGTCGCCGCACGCCCGCTGATTCTGGCTGGCAGCGGTGTCAGAGCGGCGTCGGCTGAGCAGTTGTTTCGCCGGTTTTGTCAAGGATCCGGATTGCCGGTCGTCTGGTCGCTCCTCGCGTGTGATCTGCTGGGGACGCAGCACCCGCAGTCTGTGGGGATGATAGGCACGTACGGCAACCGCTGGGCGAATCTGGCGATTGCCGAGTCTGATTTGCTGGTCGTCCTCGGCAGTCGTCTGGATATTCGACAAACTGGGGCCGATACTCAGTCGTTTGCCGCAGGACGTCGGATTTTCCACGTCGATGCCGAGCCGGGGGAAATCAATAACCGGGTCACCGGCTGTACAGGACTGGTGGCTGATCTGCATCAGTTTCTGGCAGCGGCAGCCGATCGGATCGTCTGTCCGGCGAAAGCCGAGTGGCTGCAGAGGATCCAGCAGCTGCGTGATCAGTGGCCCGATACGGCAGAACTGCGTGACTGTACCGGAATCAATCCGAACATCTTCATGCATCAGCTGTCGGCAGATCGTCGGCCCGCGGCGTGGTGTGTGGATGTCGGGCTGCATCAAATGTGGGCAGCCCAGTCTCTGGAAATCAGTCCGGGCTGCCGGTTTTTGACATCCGGCGGCATGGGGGCCATGGGCTTTGCCCTGCCCGCAGCCATTGGAGCCGCATTGAGCGTTGACCCGCCCGCAACCGTTGTTGTGATTGCTGGCGACGGGGGCTTTCAGTTGAATATTCAGGAACTGCAGTCCGTCGTGCACCATCGGCTGCCGGTAAAGATCGTGGTTATGAACAACCGCAGTCATGGTATGACCCGGCAATTTCAGGATACCTACTTCGGCGGTCGCTATGCTGGTACCGTCTGGGGGTACTCCACGCCGAAGTTCAGCGAAGTTGCCAGAGCATATGGACTGCAGTCGGATCTGCTGACGGATCCTGCCCGGGCACTGGACAAGCTGCAGCGTTTCTGGCACGACCCGCTGGAACCGTTTCTTCTGGAAGTTGAGGTGGAGTTGGGAGTGAACGCTTACCCGAAAATGGC
>SXXK01000373.1 GCA_005791255.1 Planctomyces sp. | reverse complement strand
GCGGTGGAACTGCGCGGTCCAGTATCGGCCGATGCGGCGGGGAGGGAGCTGCGTGGTGCAATTGTGGTGGTGGACGAGCCCCCATTGCCTCCGGCGGCAGTCGAGAATCCTGCAGTAGCAGGCCTGGGTGTGGCTCGCCGAGTCGCCCCGCTGGCAGCTCGTGGCGCCGCGGCTGTGCTCATTCGCACGACCGACAGCGGAGTTCTCTCTGCGGCAGTACAGCGACTGCGAACTGAAGCGGTGGCCTTGCCGCAGCAGTTATCGTTGCCGGTGGTCCTGATTCCGGCGGATGCCGATCTGGCTGGTGAGCTGCAGTTGTCGGTACCTCCGCGGCGGCGACAGTCAGAGCAGGTACGCAACGTGGCGGCCGTGCTGCGTGGTGCGGACCCGGGTCTGTCAGCGGAAGCCATCATCATTACGGCTCATCTGGACCACATCGGTCGTGCAGCCGGTGATCGCCAGGGTGATGTGATCTTCAACGGTGCTGATGACAACGCGACGGGGGTGACGGCTGTGGTGACTCTGGCGGAGGCCTTTGGTCGTCTGCAGCCGCGTCCGGCGCGATCGGTGGTGTTCATGACGTTCTGGGGAGAAGAGAAGGGGCTGCTGGGGTCAAAGGCATACTGTGAACAGCCGTTGTGGCCGCTGGAGAAGACAGTTGCCAATATTAATATTGAGATGATCGGGCGTCCTGAAGAGGGTGCCGCGGAGAAAATGTGGGGGACCGGCTGGACTCGCAGCAGCCTGGGTCCGCAGCTGGCGGCAGGGGCGAAGCGTGCCGGGGTCGAGGTGTTTCACCGCGAGGATGTGAGTGAGATGCTGTATGCTCGCAGCGATAACTACTCCTTCGTGCAGAAGGGCGTCATCGCTCACAGCTTTTCCGCCGGATCTCTGCATCAGGACTATCATCAGCTGACCGACGAGTACACGCGACTGAATCTGCCGCACATGACGCGGATCATTCAGGGGTTGTTTGCGGGAACATTGCCTTTGGCACGCGGCGAGCTGACTCCGACGAAATCGGCAGCGGCCCGGTGAGTGAGTTCTCTGCCCATCCTGGTCAATACGGGCACGCAGGCGGGATTCCGTCGCCTGCAGTGCAGCATCAGCGTCGCGGTTTGAATCCAGGAATGATCAGGGGCAACTGATTCTGATCGCTGTCGGCTGATTCGGGCGCGGAGATTTCCGAGCGGGCAGCAGAGTCAGAAACCGGAGCGGGTTTGGTGGTAAGAGCGGGCAGCAGTCCCGGCAGCCGCGAGTTGATGATTGTCCGTGCTTTTTCTGCCGTAGCAGCCTTTGCAGGCGGCTGCATCACGGAATTGATAATGCTGCGTGCGGGAGCGGTCTTTTGTTCGGCCTCGGCTGTGGCCTGCTGAATGCCCTGCATCAGTCCGGGCAGCAGTCCCGGCAGAGAACCTGGCAGCATGCCGGGAATCATCAGGGTTGCGGATTCGGAATCGGTGGACCTGGGAATGGGCAGTTTTTGCAGCAATTCCTGCGGCAGCTGCCCCTGCATGACGCCGTTGACTCCGTTCACGACTCGCTGTACGGATTCACGATCCCTTTCCTTCAGCAGTTTTGAGTTGGACACCTGCTGAATGACGGCTCGGGGATCAACTTTTCCGGAACGCAGCGCGGCCAGCAACTGCGTGACTTCCTGCACCTGAGTGATGAGTTGCTCGTTTTCCTTTGCGAGGCGGTTGTATTCCTCACCGAAGCGGGTTCTGAGTCGGGCGAGTTGTGCGGTGGCCTGGCGGTCGGCTTCCTCCAGCAGTCGCGTGCGGGCTTTATCCAGCTGATGCATGACGGCGGTCTGGATACCGGACGCAATCTGGTCACCAAGTTCCGTGCTCAGCACGATGTCCGGCTTCTGCAGTGTACCGGTGAGGGCGAGTACGACATCGAGCGATTGAATGTCATGCAGGGCTTCATTGGCAGCTTCAAGGATTTCCGGTCGGACATCGTCAGAGGCTTCGAAGCTGAGTCCGTCGATATCGGACACCAATTGAATAAATCCGGACATATCATTGCCGGTCAGTGCCACCTCGGCAGTCCATGTCAGATTGCTGAGTCCGGCTTCGAAGCGGGCTTTCTGACGTCGTCCGGCGGCGAGAGCAAAGCCCTGCGGATCGCGGAGTTCGGCAGTCAGTTCAGAGCGGAGAACATCAGTGGTGGCATCCACTGTGTATTTCAGCTGCAGTGGCCGTGGTCCGGCAGCGGACGCTTCCAGCACAGCAGGTTTGCCCAGCAGTCGGGGGTCGCTGGTGATATCGCTGAGCACTGCCTGCCACGGGACCAGATCCCGATCGATGGACATGTTACCGGAAAGGCTGAGTTTGCGAGCGTGAAACGCGGGACCCGGGCTGACGGGCAGTACGGGCCACGTGCGGCCGGGGTTGCGGGGAGGCTGTACCTGCTGCGTCAGTTCCGACTGATAACTGCGGAACAGTTCGAACCACGTGAGCATCTCCTGAACTCGCAGGTAGACATCGCGTCCCAGGAGTGCCTGTGAGATGCGGCGACCATCAGGTTTCAGCAGGGCAATCTTCTGCTGAATCATCTGCTGATCATTCAGGCGTGCCTGATTGATGGATTCGAAGTCCGTGCGAACTTCGGGGGCCATCTGTTTGAGATCATTCTGCAGACGCCGGGCATCCTGCAGGACAAGGTCCGCTTCACGTGCGACTTCGAGATACTTCTCGATCTGGTCAACTGTGGAGCCTTCCTTAGCCAGTTTGAACTGTTCGCTGAGCGAGCGGACTCGAGGTTCCAGGTCCCTGGCACGATCCGTCAGGTCCTCAAATCGCACATCCCACTTCTCGTAGACCTCGGAACCCAGTCGCCAGGTTTCCAGGGTGTTGGGATCCAGTTGGGCGCGGGCCTGTTCGCTCAGCTGAGTCAGCCACTCATCACCCAGTTCCTTCAGTTTTTCCGAGGCCCACGAAGGTTCTTCAACCACGGGTGTGGCCGGTTTTTCAAGTTGTCCGTCATCACTGCGCCAGGTGTCGAACTGCAGGTTTTCGATACGTCCATCCGAGATGACGAAGCGGCGCTGCGACAGTGAGCGATTCTCAAGCTGCAGACTCATTCGATCAAATTCGAACAGATTGCGACCTCGGCGTCGTGCGCTGGCCACGGCGGTCTGCTGGATGTCGATGGAGGGCGGAAAGAACGTGGTCACGACGCGACGAATATCGACTCGAGCACCGGTCACTGACTGCAGAGCAGAAACGGCGGTCCAGCGCAGCAGAGGGTCCATGCCCCAGTGAATGAAGGCCCAGATGGAGAAAGCGATCAGCAGTCGAGGGACAATCCATTTCCAGCGCATGCCAATTCACCTGACGGTTTTCGGTGTTCGATGTTCGGTACGTGCAGCGTTTTGCGACGGGGGGGCGTTATTCAACGAGGCTGATTCGCTCGACTGCTTCAGCCCCCAGCATCACTCGGACCAGCCATGTGTTTCGTGCGTACTGGGCGAGGGTGCAGGCGTACTTTGCGAACAGGGGTCGGGAAATAAAGTGCACGGGCAGCAGCAGTGCCAGCCCGGTCACAAAACTGCCCATCACGATGGAATTGTCGAAATGTGTCCACGGAACCCATGGAGTCTCGTAGAGCTGTATCCAGAGCCCGGCCAGTGATGGCTGTGACAGAACATACCAGCCGATGCTGTCGAACAGGCTGTCACAGGTGACGGCAATCAGCGCTGCGGCCATGGCTCCAAGTCCCGCGACGGCAAGATTCAGTCGC
>SXXK01000372.1 GCA_005791255.1 Planctomyces sp. | reverse complement strand
TTGTCATGTCGCACCCCCGCCCGCCAGCCGCCGTCGCACACACTCCACCAGCATCCGCCGAATTCGACCCAAAGACTGATACACGGAATTCGCCGGACGCCCCAGCTCACCCGCCACTCGGTCGCCACTGGAACCCGCAGCATAACGCCGACGAATCAAATCCTGATCCGCCTGCCGCAGTCGACCAACACATTGCACCAAAGCCTCGCGGTGCTCATCCAGATCCAGCTGCTCAGCCTCCAGCTTCTCCGCAATCAACTCCATCACATCATCATCCAGCAGCTGCACACGATGAAAACTGCGTCTGCGAAATCGCAGAACTTCCAGGCGAGCGATCGCGCGAGCCCACGCCAGAAAGTTTGTGCCGGCATGAAACTGAGCCCACTTGCTCAGAATCACCACGTTCGCTTCCTGCAGCACTTCCTCAGCATCCGCCGGCGAATGCACCATCGGCAGAATCGTCATGTACAGCGGACGCTGGACCGTGGTGAACAGACGCACGAACTCTTCGTTCGGTCCGCCTGTTCCCGCCCCGGACGATTCGCTCTCGTCAGCTGATGCGCCAGTCATTCACCGCTCGCTGGTTCCAGACAAATGCCCGGCCCCAACAGGGACCGGGCATGCCCGAATTCCTTCAAAAGGCGACAGCCATCCTGCTGACGCTGTCACCCGGACATCTCAGCCAATCAGTTCCTGAATCGGTGTGCCACCGTTGGCCAGCTTCATCGGACGACCACGCTTCGATGTGTGCACCGTGTTGATCGGAATCCCCATCGCATGCGCCACAGTTGCCCAGATGTCGCCCGGCAGATACGCCTTGCTGCCGTCCGCAATCTGCACACCGTCCTTGTCAGTCGCACCAACCGCCTGACCATTCTTCAGACCACCACCACCCAGCATCACACTCCATGATGCCGCCCAGTGGTCACGGCCCACATCCTGATTGATCCGCGGCGTACGCCCGAATTCACCCATCCACACCAGCACCGTGTTGTCCAGCATTCCACGAGCCTTCAGGTCGGCTGTGATCGCGGAAATACCCTTGTCAAGCTGCGGCAGACGCTGGTTCTTCAGAGTATCGAAGACGCCGGCATGCAGGTCCCAGCCACCCATGTTCACTTCAACAAACGGCACGCCCACCTGCACCAGGCGGCGAGCCATCAGCAGGCCCTGACCAAAACCGTTGCGACCATAGGCATCACGAATCGCATCGGACTCAGCATCCAGACCCAGCATCGGATCAGATTTCGCCACGTCAAATGCCGCCATCTGACGAGATGTCATCAGGTTCACGGCGTTGCGGTAGACGTCCTGATGAGCCTTCGGGAGCTCGCCGCGACGGGAATTCATAAAGCCCGCTTCAATTTCATCCAGCATCGTCAGGCGAGCACCCAGACGCTGACGACTTTCCTCTGAAGGCTCGTTCCGAATTCGACCCGTGTTGTCCACCACGAACGGGGCATGAGTCATGCCGAGGAAACCGGCCTGGCCGGCACCACCGTCAACAGACACAAATGCGGGGATTTCCAGAGCCTTGCGGTTGCGGCCAATCTCGTAGCTGACCACCGAACCAAACGTCGGATGCACCACCGTCGGGTTGGGCACATAAGAAGTCTGCATGTAGTAACGACCACGACCATGGTCGGCTTCCCGAGTACTCATGGAGCGGACCAGGGACAGGTCGCCGAACACCTTTGCCGTCTCCGGCATGTGCTCGGAAATCTGCACGCCCGGGGCGGCTGTGTCGATCGGCTGAAACTCGCCGCCGTTCTTCGAACCCGGCTTCAGGTCCCAAATGTCGATCGTCGGAGGACCACCACCCATCCACATCAGAATACAGGACTTCTGACTGCTTTTCAGCACGTCGGCATTCGCCTGAACATGCGACAGAAAGTTCATGGCCGGGATCGTCGCGGCGGCCGTCGCCATGTGCTGCATGAAATGGCGACGATTCATTCCGTAGTTGTTCCAGAGTGACATTCAAACACCTCTTGCTAATCCCGGAAAGGTAAAAGAAACACCTTAAGTTTCGACAAGTCCGCGACAGACCAATGCTCAGTGAATAAAGATGAACTCGTTCGAATTCAGCAGTGCCCAGAACATGTCCTGATATCCATTCAGCTTCGCAGCTCCATAACGAGCCAGAGCCTTCTGCATTTTTGTCATTTCAGCCCGAGTCGGCCTGCGAGTCAGGGCAGCCATGTAGAGATCGTTGATCTTCTGAGTCTCTGCGCCTGGACTGCTCATCTGCTCAAACAGAAAACTGCCACGCTCCACACTGCAGGCCTTATCAATCAACTCGCTGTTCATCATCATCAGAGCCTGAGGAATCGTGCCGTTGAAGGTCGTCGACTCGTCGTTTTCGTCGTTGTCAAATGCCACCACAAACTGCTGCATCCAGCGCCGTCGCTGCTCCTCCTGAGCACTCCAGCTGCCATTGCCCGACTGATGAGCATTGCTGGCTACAATCAGCGAATCATACAACTGCTCGGCCTGCATCGACTTCAGGTACATGTGACTGAACAGCGGCATCTCTCCCGCCGCCGGATCGTCAATCCGGTTCTTTTCACCATACTGACTGCTGAGCTGATAAGCTTCGGATGAGACGATCCAGCGAATCAACTGCTTCACGTCATAGTTTGCCGCTACAAACTCCCGAGACAGCCGCTTCAAAAGCTCAGGATGACTGGCGGGATTGTGAGGACCCATGTCGTCGACAGGGCGAGTAAACCCGTAGCCAAAGAAATGACTCCAGGTGCGGTTCACCATGGCCTGAGCCAGCTGAGCAGGCTCGTCGCCCGCCGGCTCCGTAATCAGCTTCGCCAGCTCAGCACGACGGTCCACTCCCACACCCGGATCCACCTCATGGCCCTGAAAACGCGGGAAAGCCACCTGCATCATCCCGCTGCGCTTCTCGTAATACACCGGACCAGTGAATTCCTTCCAGACAACCTCTGAGTAATCATCGACCTGCTGGCCCGTCTTCGGATCCAGCTTGCGATGATCACGCTTGTCAACCTGACGGAAAAAACTGTTGAACTCCCAAAACTGATCCTGCTGCCACTTGTTGAACGGATGGTTGTGACACTGAGTACACTGGACCTGCAGGCCGAGAAACAGGCGAGTCGTCATGGCGGTGAGCTGGACTGCATCGTCCGGCATCTGCATCTGAGCCAGTATGTAGTTGACCGCGCCGTTCTCTTCGTAATGACCGGAAGCCGTCAGAATGTCCACCACAATCTCATTCCACGGACGATTCTTCGCAAACGCCTCACGATAGAACTTTTCCATCCCCGTCCGACTGACACGCTGCGGTGCACCACGGCCAATCGAATTGTTCGCCCAAATCGTCGTGAAATTCCGCACGTAGTCTTCGTTCTCAAGCAGCGCATCCACCAGCATGGCACGCTTGCGAGGATTCTTGTCGGCCAGGAATTCACGAGCCTCAGTCAGAGTCGGAATGCGACCAACCAGATCCAGATACACCCGACGAACCCACTCTTCATCAGATGCCAGCGGAGACGCCTCGATCTCGTTGTCCGTCCAGCCCTGCCGGATCTGCTGATCAATAAACTCACCCAGCGAAACTTCCGCACCCGCTGCAGCCGCCGGCTTGCCCGCCACAACCTCGTCAGCCAACAGGACGCCATGCAGCGACTGCAATGCCAGTGCCGGCAACACCAGCACCACAAAAGAAAATGACACTGCGGAATTTAACAATCGCCGATTCATACCAGCTCCACGCACTGCACGTGACTTCAATTCCTGAACAAACGCTGAAGCTCACACCACGCCCACACCGGGCTCAAGCCGGACTAACGCCCCGATAAACACCCAGCTTACCAGTGAACACAACCCCCGTTGAACAATTCTTCGCCAAAATCCACCGCAATTTTGCCAAAATATCAGCTTTTTTTGCCTGTCCCAGCAGGGAAAAGTCCGCGATATTCGAGAATAACGACTGCAAAACTTCAGCGATAACACAGCTCTTCCACCTTCTCTACGCGCGTCGCACCCCGGATGTTCGCGGAAATGTTGAAAAAAACGACCATCTTCACAAAAACTGATCACGTGTTCACATATCAGAGCCTGACACGGTGGCCGGTTCTGCATACACCCTAATTGAGGAAATTCAGATCATGAAGTTGACATTTCTGGGGGCCGCAGGCGAGGTCACGGGAAGCCAGCACCTGCTGGAAACCTCCGAAGCTCGCATCCTGCTCGATTGCGGACTGTTTCAGGGACGCGAAGACGAATGCCGTCAACGCAACGAACTGTTCCGCTGCCTGCCCCGAAAACTCGATGCCGTCGTCCTGTCCCATGCTCACATCGACCACTGCGGTAACCTGCCCGGACTCTGGAAAGCCGGCTTCCGAGGCCCGATCGCCTGCACTGCCCCCACCGCCGACATCGCCGCCATCATGCTCCGCGACAGCGCCCGCATCCAGGAAGAAGACGCCGCTTACGAACAGCGCAAACGATATCGCAGCCGCGACCACGTCCCGGGACCGCTGTACACCGAAGACGACGCACGGCACGTCGCCAAACTCTTTGAACCCCAGCCCATGCACGACTGGCAGGACATCGTGCCCGGTGTGCGACTGCGATTTCTGCATGCCGGCCACATTCTCGGCGCTGCCATCAGCGAACTGGAACTGCAGGATCAGGGCCAGATTCGCCGCGTGGTCTTCACCGGCGACCTCGGCCGTCGCCACCAGCCGGTGCTGATGGATCCGGAAACCATCGAGCGCTGTGATGTGCTGATCTGCGAATCCACCTATGCCAATCGGCAGCACCCCGACACATCAAACGTCAGTGCCGAACTGCAGCGGATCATCTGTCGCGCCGCGGAAGTCGGTGGCCGGGTCATCATTCCCGCATTCAGTCTCGGACGCACTCAGATGCTGGCCTATCTGCTGAATGAGCTCCGCAATCGCGATCAGTTGTGTCGGGTGCCCGTGTTTATCGACAGCCCCCTCGCGACGCGCCTGACCGACGTCCATCGGCTGCACACCGCTGACATGGACAGCGATGTGCAAACCTCTCTGCAGCAGGACGATGACGTCTTCAGCTTCCCCGGGCTCACGTACGTCAGAACCCAGGACGAAAGCATGGCCCTGAACCGCACCCCGGGCCCCATGGTGATCATTGCCGCCGGAGGGATGTGCGAGAACGGGCGGATCGTGCATCACCTGAAACACGCACTCGACGACGAACACAACACCGTGATGATCATCGGGTTTCAGGCCGAACACACACTGGGCCGCCGACTGGTGGAACGTCGTCCGGAAGTCAGTATCTTCGGCCGGCGGATTCCCCTGCGAGCCCGGGTGGAGGTGGTCAACGGACTGTCGGCTCATGCCGATGCCGATGACTTTCGCTGGTGGTTCGGCGCGCTGCAGCGACGCGGCGGAACCGGTGAAACCTACATCGTGCACGGCGAAGCCGAAGCGGCCAGGGCCCTGGCGGATATTGCCGCCGACTGTTCGGACGAACCGCCCGTCATCCCGCAGTATGGTCAGAGCTTTGTGATCGAGTGATTACGGCGTGGCGGCCACAGGCTTTCAGCACGGCGGCGGCGGCGTCTGCAATCTGCTGCTCGGTGTGCTCACTGCAGACTGACAGCCTGAGCCGCGAGGTGCCCTCAGCGACGGTGGGCGGGCGAATCGCCGGAATCAAAAATCCGGCCTCCCGCAGCCGCGCTGAAGCCTGCAGGGCAGACTGTTCGTCACCCAGCAGCACACCCACGATCGGACTGCCTGCAGGATTCAGGCTGGCTGCAGCGGCCGCGGTCCCGCGGTAACCTGCCAGCGCCAGCCCGCCCTCCAGCAGCAATCCCCGCAGCTGACTGGCACGCTGCTGCAGCCGCTGTCGCCGGGCTGTATCGTGCTGCAGGATCTGCAGTGCCTCCAGCGCCGCGGCACAGACCGCCGGCGGCAGAGCTGTCGAAAAGAACTGACTGCGAGCCGAGTTCCAGAGCCAGTCCGACAGCTGCTGACTGCCCGCCGCAAAGCCGCCCAGACACCCCACGGCCTTGCTCAGCGTGCCCAGACACACCGCCACCTCCTGCCGCACTCCCTGCAGCTCACAGACTCCGTGGCCCTCCGCTCCGAACACACCCGTCGCATGCGCCTCGTCCACCACCAGCACTGCCTGCCACGTTCGCGCCAGCTCCGCCAGCAGCGGCAGATCCGCCAGCGATCCATCCATGCTGAACACGGTATCCGTCACCAAAAACACCTGGTCGAAATCGCGTCTGCGACGAGCCAGACTGCGCTGCAATCGTTCGGGCTGCTGCCGATCATACACCAGAAAACGCGCGTCCGAAGCGCGGCAGCCGTCGACCAGACTGGCATGGTTTTCGCGATCGCAAAAGACCGCATCCTGGCCGCCGGCCAAAGCCATCAGTGTCCCGAGGTTGGCGGCATAACCCGAAGCAAACAGCACGACGGATTCACAACCTTCCAGCTCGGCCAGACGCGTTTCCAGCCGTTCCTGCCAGTGGCTGCGACCTGCAACCAGCGGGCTGGCTCCCGATCCCGCCTGCTGCAGTGCCGTGTCGGCAAAGGCCTGACAGACCCGCGGCTCACAGGACAAACCGAGATAGTCGTTGGTGGCAAAGCTGATCATCTGCTGCCGGCCATCGTGGCAGTGCACGGCCGATGTCCGCTGCAGCACAGACCGGCCTCGCAGCTGCTGCCGAGTCGCCAGACTTTCAAGGCGAGCCTGCAGGCGGGCAGAAAAGGGCAGAGAATCGGGCAACCCGGAATCAGACTGGGCCATCGTTTCAGCTGTCGGACAATGAAAAAGCCCGCACTCAGGTGCGGGCCACAAGTCTGGTAACAGCGATAAAAACGGAGAGAGAGGGATTCGAACCCTCGGACCCCATTTCTGGAGTCACATCATTAGCAATGATGCGCATTCGGCCACTCTGCCATCTCTCCAACCGACATCGTCAGGCCCAGTATACTCGGATTTCACCCGGAAACAAGTACAGAGTTTTCCGGGGAACCAGTTCCGAAAATCCGCGATCAGCCGGACTGCCAGAGACCGAAAACTCGGATTTGCGGGATTTTGCGGATTACAGGGACTGACAGCACAAAAGACACACGAGCAGCCGGACAGGTTCGTCCGATTCCACGTGGACTATCGTGCATAGCGAGCCTCGGCGGGCGGAACCGCTTCCGCAGGCTTTTTCGCAGCCGTTCGCCGCACCGCGGGCGCCGGAGCTTCCGCTGCGGATTCCGCCCTGTCACCGGTCAGCATTTCCATCAGCCAGGGTGAGGCCCGCGGAATCACAATCACTTTCTTCTGCGTCCCCGGCTGGCGATCGTCAATGATCACCGTCACCTCCGGACCTGCGGCGGCAGCCACAGCAGTCGCAGCCGCAGCCGGAACCGGATCAGTCGCCGCACCCGCACCCGCAGCCTCCGTGCCGGTCACCGCCGGAAAATCTGAGTCCTGCAGAAAGTCAGCCACTTCGTCGCCCTGCTCCGCCAACTCCTGTTCCGGCTGTTCCTGAAATGGCTCGTCCAGCAGCTCCTGGAACTCATCACCCGCTTCCGCCTTTGGCTCAGCCTCGGCAACTTTCACCGGCTGCTGCCGATCCAGCAGATCTTTCAGCCATGTCAGGCGGTCGCTGGCCAGCAGTTCATCCAGCGCCCCGCGGGACATGTACAACCCTTCGGCGTGATTCCGATTTGCACAGCTGCAGACCCCCGCAAGCTGACCGGCAGCATCATAAAGCCCGCCGCCGGATCGGCCGCTGGCCGGCGCTTTTGAGCAGATCAGGTTGCCGGGACCTTCGTAGCGATCTCTGTCAACGAGTGTCACTTTCAACTGTGTCGGCGTCGCGCCCTCGTCACATCCATAACTCACCAGCTCCTGCCCGCTGGTCAGTTGAGCAGGCGTGGCCGCGAGATTGACGGCTGGCAGAATTCGCTGCGGCCGAATTCGCAGGATCGCCAGATCGAGGCGATGGTTCCCCAGCACCACCTCAGCAGGCAGTCTCAGCACCTGTCCCTCAACAAAAGCTTCCACGTAAGTCCGCGTGCTTTTGACATTGAGCCCCTGGAAGAAGTGCGAGCAGGTCAGGATCACGGATTCGGTGGCGGTGCTGTGGATAATGGTCCCGGTTCCGGTTTCACGAACCTTCGCTCCCTCGTCCTCCGTGCTGCCCTCGACAGTGACTCGCACCGTCGCCGCTTCAGCCAGCTCCAGACCTGTGGCTGCCGGGTTCACTTCCGGCGACTGGCCGCGAATGATGGGGTCCCGCTCTGCGCGTCCCCACCGCGGAAACATTTTCCCGAAGATTTCTCCCAGCGATTTTCCGCCCGACGATTCTTCCGATTTCTTTTCGGGCTCGGCCGGGACAGCCTCAGCCTGCTGCTGTTTGGCCAGACCCCTGGCAGCCGCGTTCATGACTCGCCGCAGCACAGCTTCGTCCGTCAGACCCACAAATCGCTCAGTTTCCTGCCCGTTCACCAGCAAAATCAGCGTTGGCACAGCCTGCACACGATACTGCCGCGAAACCTCAGGCTGTTCGGAAATGTCCACCTGGCGAATGGGAAAACCATCGTTTTCCATGCGTTTCAGAATGGGCAGCATCTGCTGGCAGGGCTTGCAGTAGCTGGCCGTGAAATCCAGCAACTGGACCGGCGGTACGGGTTCGTCAGCGAGAGACACTGCCGGAAACAGGACCAGCAGCAGCAGCAACGTTTTCATAGGCGGCTTCCATGCCAGAGTTTTCGGTTGCAATTGTTACAAGGACCGATCTGAGCAGGCTGTAAGACTTACAAACGCCAGTCGCTGAACTCGTAAAACATCCGTTTTTTCGAGCATTTCAGCGAGCTGCCGAGCCCTGACTCGCGATCAGTTCCCTGTGAAGCAACCCGTATGCCACTCCGGCAGAATCCGTCGGATTCAGGTTCCGACCGGCAGATTCTGCCGCAGCGCGGGCGACAGCATAGTCTGGCCGGGGTAAACGGGGAAAGAGCAGTTTTCCCGACTAGTGCCGCGGCAGCGGAATCGAAACCGACTTCAGCTGTGAGCTGCGGGCCGTCGGCAGGGGCGTCTGAGCACCCGGTTCGTCGGTCGTCGCTGCCGCAGCTTCCAGGGCATCAACGTCCGGAATGCGACGCTCCTGAATAAAGCCACGTGTCCGCGCAGCCGCGGCGTTCTTTGTGTCGCGACCCGGCAGCAAAATCTCGGTCTCACGCGACGACACCACCTGACCATCATCCTGCACCAGATCCACTCGCAAAGCACAATTGACCTGATTGCGGTGTTTATTCACATAGGGTACGAACACACTGTAGGAATGCCCCAGGGTCCCCTCACCCCGGTGCACATCCCAGGCTTCCGGAGTGAATTCAAACTGATGCAGTGGCTCAGGCTCCTCTTCGGCCTCCGGATCGTAACCATCATACAGGGTGATCCGCACCGTCCCGTGCACTCGCACACCTGTCTCGACCTTCGGCCCGAAAAACAGAATCTGACCGGCAAATCCGCGACAGTTCTTTCCATCCATCCCCTTGCCGTGAGCAGCTTCCCACAGCGCTACGACTTTCACGACGTCACGTTCATAGGACGGGCGACCGATCAGCCGACCGGGATCCCGAAACAGCGACGCAGAACTTTTGAAGAACAACCCGGTGGGCGAACAGCCGACGGCCGAAAGCATGACCGCCAGCAGCAGGAACTGCACTGCATTTCGCAGTCCTGCTGCCGTTCGTGGTCGCCACTGAGGGAGTTCCGCAATGTCAGTCATGGTCATCTTCCGCTGAAATCAACTGTCTGCTCAGGGAGTCCTGGGACGCGGTCCCGGATCGGGCTGAGGGACTGGTGGCACCTGTGTTTTGCCAGGCTCCAGCAACTGTTCCACCGGGCTGTCCGGAGTCAGCACATCGCCTTCGCGAATCTCGCCGTCAGCCGCCCCGGCAGCACCCGGGACGCTGTACAACGGACCGTGAATGGCCTCCGCATCCGACTCAATGAAGTGCATCCGCTCTGACTCAACCTGTTTGACCAGTTCCGAATCAAGGTCGCTGAGTACGATTCGCGGCGTGAGGAAGATCAGCAGCTCGGTGCGGGCCGACGTCGTACCATCGTAGCGGAAGGCCCGGCCCACAATCGGCAGGTCTCCCAGCCAGGGCACTTTGCGTTCCAGAGTCTCGTCCTTCTTCGTGATCATACCGCCGATGACAATGGTCTGGCCGTTCGGAACGTTGACCGTCGTCACAGCCTGCGACTGATTGATGATCGGCGATTCAATCGTACCGGTGGCCGCACTGGTAAAGATCGGCACACCCTGCCCGGCCAGCGAGCTCTTGTCAGCATACACACTCATGGCAATCACGCCGTCCGGAGTGATTCGCGGAGTGACTCGCAGAGTAATCCCCACCTGCTGCTGCTGCACGTTCGGGTTGGCAGTGCCCAGACTGTTCTGCGTCACGCCATTCACCACCGGGACCAGCTGTCCCACAGTGACGTATGCTTCGTTGTTGTGAGTGGTGCGGACCTGCGGGCGACTCAGCACCTGTACCGTACGGCGGGATGCCAGTGCCCGCAGCAGCACACTCACGGCATCCGACTGGGCCGAAAACACAAATCCGCCGAATCCGAGGTCACTGTTCTGTCGACCCAGTGAGAAGTTGGCCAGTCCCTGAGTTCCCACATTGCCGGATGTGTTGGCGGCTGAGTTATTTCCGAGGGCCACGTTGGTCTGATTGAAATTCAGACCGGGATTGCCGGTGGTGGACGTCGTGGCAGTCAGGCTGCGACGGTACAGCAGCGGATCCTGGAAGCCCAGCTCAATCCCGAATTCATCCGTCGCATCCAGGCTGACTTCCACCAGCAGCGCCTGAATCACCACTTCCGGTGGCTGAGCGTCCAGCTGGTCGATGATCTGAATCACCTGATTGAAGTACTGCGGGGACGCACTGACGATCAGCGAGTTGCTGTTGGTGTCGGGAGCCACCAGAACTTCCTGACGAATACGTTCGATATTGCTGATCAGGTCTTCCGAGCTGGTCTGCAGAGCCTGCTGCTGTTCAAGGAAATCCAGCAGCGACTGGGACACCAGATCCGCGGGAGCATTTCGCAGCGGGATCACAGTGGTGGTTCGCTGACGAGTATCATCCGAATCCAGTCTCAGCAGCACCGCTTCCACCACGCTCAGCGATTCCGCACTGCCGATTGCCAGCACCGTGTTGGTGCGGATGTCGGCGGAAAATCGCAGCGGGATCAGACTGCTGGAAGAGCCTTCTGTGCCGGCCAGCTGGATGCCCAGTGCATCTTCCGTGTTGGTGCTTTCGAACAGAGTGGTCAGCAGGTCAACTGACTGCTGGGCATCAGCATTCTGCAGCGTAAACACTTTGATCTCAGAGACCGCACCCGGTGCCTGATCCAGCTCACGCACCAGCGCCTCCAGCAGACCCATGCTGGCTTCCGGAGCGGTGAGGATCAGGCTGTTCGAACGGGCGTCAAAGCTGACTCGCACGTCCGCCAGGATACCCGACCGAATCAGCTCCTCAACCCCGCCGGCGGACGACAGGAATTCCACGGCCACGGACTTGTTGTCACGCAGCTCCTGGGATCCCTGAGTATTTCCGAAGCCGGCTCCGCCCTGCGTGGCATTCTGCTGCGGCGGCGAAATCACCGCCTGAAGTGCCTGATTGATCGTCGTACTCAGCTCTTCCGCTACCGCATTCTTCAGCTGAATGACCTTCATGCGGGAAGCCGACGAAGGCTCATCCCGATCAATGCGCTCAATCAGCCGACGCACTTCCTCCAGCTCATTGGGCCTGGCCTGGACCACCACCGAGTTTGTGCGGACATCAGCAAAGGTCCGCAGTGACGTACCCAGACCAGGGCGGTCTGCGTAAAATGTGCCCAGCGAGGTCACCACCTGCGAGGCAATGGCGCTCTTCAGCGGAAATACCTCAAATTCCAGATCCGGTGTCAGCGGTTTGTCGAGGCTGACTGCCAGCTCCAGAATCGATTCACGTTCCACTTCCGACGAGATGATCAGCAGGGCGTTGGGCTGCACCACGGGCAGGAAGGCAGCCGTTTTCTGGTTGTTGCCGGTCGTCCGCTGCCGCAGCTCGGCCAGCTGCTCGTAAACGTCCGTCATCAGCGTGGCCAGAGCTTCCGAATCCACGTTCTCCAGCGTCAGCAGGTGCACGCTGGGCAGAGACCCCACGCTCACCTTTTCCAGCTGCTGGATGATCTTCTCCACACGCTCCACGTCCGCCGCGTTGCCTTTCAGCAGCAGCAGCTTGAGATCCTCCAGAGCCTGAATGGTGACGTCGCCACGCAGGTTGATCGCCGGTCCCTCGTCACCGTCACCGGCCAGAGTACGGGAACGCGGTTCATCCGCCGGCGCTTCCTGACGCTGCTCGTCCGCCAGCGACACCAGCTGATGAATCTGCTGATTCAACTGCTCGGTCGTCTTCGCAGGAATGTTCTCGTTCGGTACCACCTTTACGGCGGACTCACCTGTCGGATCCGCTGGACGATCCAGATCCGTCACCAGCTTCCTCAGGTGGGAAATACGCTGCGCCGGAGCTTCCACGATCAGCGAATTTTCATACTGGTTAATACCAACACGAAACATCACTGCAGGTTCAGCACCACTGCCGTCTGACGGATTGCTGCGAACCACGAAGCCCGGCAGACCATTCAGACCAGGCTTTTCCAGTTCAGCCCGATCCCGAAACACCACAAACAGCGTTCGCGCGACATCCGCTGCGTTGCTGTCCTTCAGCATCAGTGTTTCCTGCCCCACGCTGGCCGCGGCAGCTTCCTGCAGCAGCCCCTGAGTTGTACCGGAAACCGGGCGAATCCGACTGCCCGCTGCTGCAGACTGACGGCCACCCGCAGGCTGCACACGTCCGCTTTTCGCTGCCGGGCCCGGAGCCACGGCGCGGCGCTGCGGCGATGCCGCACCGGACGCTGCTCGAGACTCGCCGGTCTCAGCTGATTCATCAGCAGCCTCCGCCGCTGCCGTGCGACGACGAGACGACTCTTCCGTCAGCCGCGGACGGGCATATTCCGTCCGCGCCTCATCCAGATCCAGCACAATCAGAAAACCATTCTGATGCAGCAGCCGAAATCCCTGCGGCTCCAGCTCCGTATTCAGAATGCGGATGGCCGAACTCAGGTCATAGCGCGCCTTGTCGCGACGGGCAAACCGCCCCGGTGGAACCCGCTTCATCACCAGAGTCAGCTGCTGGCTTTCAGCAAGATTCTGCAGCACCTTCTCCCAGCTCGAATCAAAGTAGTTCAGACGGACTCCGTCCTCCTGCTCTACCAGCTCCGATTTGGGGCTTTTCCGCACAGCCTCCCGAAAGGAACGCTGACCCTCTTCGGACGCCCCCAGTCGCATGTGCTGACTGAACAGCACACAAATCGAGGTCGCTACTCCGATAGCCCCTGCTGCAACAATGCCCTGACGCTTCACCGTCGTATTCCTTATAGTGGGCAGGCTTCCCGTATCATGCTGATGTATTGCAATGCCACCTGCCCGGCGGAAATTCCGCAGAGCCGCGCCCGATCGCCGACGGTCGCTGATGTCAGCCTGCAACGACAACAACAATTAATCCTGTTTATCGGATTGCTCGGCCTTTGCCGTTGAGCCCGGTTGTATCGATCAGGCAGGATTTTCCCGACGCGCGTAAAAAAACGCCGATGCAAGCATCGGCGTCATAGAAAAACACTGCGCCCTGAACAGACTTAACTGCACATACGATCAGGGGCTGGCCGGGGCAGCAGCATCATCGTCCTGCGACACAGCAATCACAGCTGCTGTACCACCCGCCGCCAGCAGCAATGCCGCCACAGCCAGATTGCGACGCCCGGTCACCGAGCCGGGGACACAGCCCTCGCCACAGCCCTCGCCACAGCCCTCACCGCAGCCGGCGGCACAAATCTCACCGCAGCCCTCGTCCACCGGCTGCCCGCGCACGATTGCCTGATCCAGCACCAGCACCAGCTTCGTGGATGCCGTTTGCGGCGCCCGCTGCTGATCCCAGAACCGGACGAGTGTACCCGAATTTCCCGGCCCGATTCCATGCAGCCCGTTCCTCAGACCATGCACCTGGAAACGGCCTGCGGCATCCGTCACAACTTCCGCCACCGGCGTCGTTCCGGAGTACAGCCGGATCCGCCGGCCTGGCAGCGGATCAGCCTGACGATTGATCACCACCCCCTGCAGCCTGCCGTCCTGCAGTGCGATATCCCGTACCTGCCCGGCTGCTCGTTTCTGGTTCTGCTCAGCCGCACCCAGCGAATTGCCGGCCACCAGCACTGCACAAACAACCCAGACTGTAATCCGTCGCAACCTGTTCATTCCCGATTTCCCGCAATCAGCCGCTGATCAGAACGTCACAGTATCAGCATCGCATCTCCGTAGCTGTAAAATCGATACTGTTTCTCTATTGCCCGCAGATAACCATCCATGACCAGATCAAAACCGGCAAATGCTGCCACCAGAGCCAGCAGTGTGGAACCGGGCAGGTGAAAGTTTGTCAGCAGTCCCTGGACGGCCCGGAATTCATACCCCGGCCGAATAAACAGCGCTGTGCGTCCCTCCCACGCTGTCGGAAACTGTGCTCCGGTGGCTGCCGCCGCGGCTTCCAGTGTGCGGACCGAGGTGGTGCCCACTGCCACCAGACGCCCCGCTGCTGATTTGCCGCGAATTGCAGCTGCTGCGGCTGCAGGCAGACGACACCACTCCTCATGCATGACGTGTTCTGACAGTCGCTCTGCAGTTACCGGGCGAAATGTGCCGGGACCAACATGCAGCGTCAGTTCGGTCTGACGGACTCCCCGTTCACCGCATCTCTGCAGCAGCTGCGGTGTGAAGTGCAGTCCGGCCGTCGGGGCGGCAACCGCCCCCGGCTCACTGGCGTAGGTGGTCTGATAACGTTCGCGATCCGCTTCATCCGCAATCTTCCGCCCCATGTACGGTGGCAAAGGCAGTGAACCATTTTCTTCCAGCAGCTGGACCGCGGGGCGCGAATCGTCGGGCTGTGCCAGCCAGCTGCCATCGGCCGTACGGCTGACCAGAGTCAGCGTCAGCCGGGAATAGCTGCCTGCTGACTGCGGATGCAGGTCGTCCCGCTGCCAGCAATCCGCCGGAACCACCTGAATTCGCTCCCCGGGCTGCAGTTTCCCTCGAGTTTCGCAGAGCAGAATCCAGTTGCCGCTGGCGTCAGACTCCACATACAGACCTTCCCACCGCCCCCCCGTCTGCTGGCGATAGCCGAAAAGTCGGGCCGGAATCACCTGAGTATTATTGAAGACCAGCAGATCTTCAGAATTCAGCCTGTCCGGCAGATCGCGAATCCACGCGTGCTCTATGGTGCCCAGTCTGCGATTCAAAATCATCAGGCGGGAGTCATCTCGTGAGGCCGCCGGGCGACTGGCGATCAAATGCTCCGGCAGTTCGAACTGCCAGGTGGACAACAGGTCCGGATCAGGAGTTGCCATACGGGAAAAGCTAAAGAGGTTGGGCATACTGGTTCGCGGTGCTGACAGTGGACACCGGCCGCGTTATCATAGTGCCGCACGGATTCAGATCGCAGTCCGTCCTGAAATTTTTCGCCTGTCAGCAGTCGGCCCACCCATTACGTGCCCCACAAAAACTCCCGCCATCCCGCACTCTGCATGGTCATCACCGAGCTGGACATCGGCGGTGCCGAGAAGGCATTTGTCCGCCTCGCCCATGGGCTGGTCTTTTCCGGCTGGAATGTGCGAGTCATCTGCCTGCGCGGCCCGGGGCCGCTGGGTCAGGAACTGCTGGATCGCGAGATTCCTGTGGAATACCTGAACTGCGGCGGATTCGCAGACCTGCGCGCCCCATTTCGCCTCGCCGCCAGCCTGCGAAAACAGCGTCCGGATATCGTGCTTTCTTTTCTGCATCAGGCCAATGTGGCCAGCCGGATTGCCTGTCGGCTGACCGGCGTTCCAGTGCAGGTGTCGGGAATTCGAGTGGCGGATCGCCGCCTGTCCGTGCTGCTGACCGAGCGTTTGACGGCCCGCTGGACAACCCACTGCGTGGCAGTCAGCGAACACGTGGCCACGGCCCATCGCCGCATCAGCCGACTGCCGGATTCGCAGATCTCCGTGATCCGCAACGGCGTGGACTGGCAGCTGCTGTCACAGCTGCCGCCAGCCGATCGCCGCCAGTTTGCCTGGGATGACAGCAACTTCATCATTCTCAGTGTCGGTCGGCTGGAACCGCAGAAGGATCCGGAAACTCTGCTGCAGGCCTTTCGCATCCTGCAGGCTCAGCAGCCTGTGCTGCCCCGGCAGATCCGGCTGCTGTTCGTCGGCGACGGACCGCTCCGCAGTGTGCTGGAACACCGCGTACGCATGTACGAACTGGAAGACGTGGTACATTTCACCGGCTGGCGCCCGGATGCCGCCAGCCTGATCCGCATGGCTGACGTGCTGGTACTGGCCTCCCGCTGGGAAGGACTGCCCAACGTCATTCAGGAAGCTCAGGCCGTCGGCACTCCTGTCATCGCGTCAGCCGTCGACGGCTGCCTCGATCTGGTTGACGATCAACTGACCGGGCGACTGTTCGAGCCCGGCAATGCAGAGCGTCTGGCGACCGGTCTGCTGATGCAGATCACTCAGCCTCACAAAGCCGCTCGCATGGCACACGAGGCCACACAGCAGATTCGCCGGCTCTGCAGCTGGGACGCGTGCATTGACAGCTATCACCAGCTGCTGCTGCGACTGCTGCCGAAAAACGAGACATCAGGTCAGCAGTGAATTCAGACCGCTGTCAAATTCCTGCTGCAGCAGTTCCAGGGGTTCCAGTCCCACGGAAATCCTCAGCAGCGCATCACTGATCCCGGCTTCGGCACGCGCTTCCGCCGACAGAAATCGGTGAGACGTCAGCGCCGGATAAGACAGTGTGGTGCGAGCATCCGCAAGAGTGGGCGAAAATGGCAGCTGCGGCACGGCCCGCATGAATCGATTCACCAGTTCCATGCCGTCCCTGCCGTTCGTCTGCAGCTCAATCGCTATGATACCACCCGTGCCCCGCGGATAAAGCCGGGACGCCAGCCTGTGCGAAGGATGCCGGGGCAGTGACGGATGATAAACCCGCTGCACCGCCGGGTGCGAACTGAGATACTGTGCCAGGCCACAGGTGGTGCGACACAGTTGCTGCATCCGCAGCGGCAGCGTCCGCAGGCCCCGCTGTGTCAGCCAGCATTCGAACGGATTGGCATTCTGCCCGAAAATACTGGCCGTCTCATTCAGCCTGCTCATCAACTGCTGACTGCCGGCAGCCACCCCCAGCATCACGTCTCCGTGACCATTCAGATACTTCGAAGCACTGTGAATCACCGCCGCAGCACCCAGACTGCAGGGACGGATCAGCTCAGGAGTTGTAAAGGTGGAGTCCACAATCAGCGGCACGGAACCGGCAGCGGCCACCAAAGCCTCAATGTCAGCAACCTCCAGCAATGGATTGGCAACTGTCTCCACAAGTACAAATCTGGTGCCGGGACGCAGCTGCGCTGTCAGCTGCTGCGGACTGCAGACATCAAAGGCCGAAACTGCCACATCGAATCGCTGCATCCGGGACGCCAGCTGCAGCGTTTTCCCATACAGCGACTGTGCCGTCAGCACATGATCACCCGCAGACAGCAGCGTCAGAAAAATACTGCCAAGGGCTCCCATTCCGGATGCAAACACCGCCCCCGCTTCTGTTCCCTCCAGCGCAGCAATCGACTGTGCCAGAGCCCGCATTCCGGGATTGCTGTCCCGAGTATAAATATCGCCGGTCACCTGACCCGCATACAACTGCTGCAATACGTCCAGATCCGGCACATCAAAGGCCGTGGTCTGATAGATCGGTGCGACGCTGGGACGAGTCACCCCGGCCTGCGTTTCACCCATGCGCACCACCGGTTCTTCTGCCACTGCTCGCTGCTCCCCACCCTGCCAGCACTAAAACTGAAGTTCGTCATCCGGGCATTCGTAACCCAGTTTCTGCATGATGTCACCAAATTGCTTCAGAGCCCGGCTGTAGCGTTTACGCGCCGCCTCTTCGTTAATACCCAGTCGCTCCCCAAGTGAGCTGCGAGTTAACGATTCGTAGTGCACCCACGTCAGAATCTGCCTGCCGTCCGCATCCATGGAATCCAGTGCCTGATGCACCATCAGTATTCTTTCAGCCTGCAGCAGATTCTGAGCCGGGGACAGCATGGAATCAGCCAGCAGGCGGGCCAGTGCCATGGTTGATGAATTCCCGTCATCCAGAGACCTCTCACGCCGCGGGTCGCGCTTCTCTCTCTCCAGATGGTATCGAAAGATCTCGTACAGTCGATGACCGGCCAGTAACTGCAAACATCGCAGCGGACTCTGTGTCCGCAGGTAATCAACAGAAGCGGCCGACCCCACACCGTGCATCGCCACCTCCTGGATCACGTCCGAACTGTCAATCCGCTGACGCAAAACACCACAGATTCTGCCGTTCAGATAAAGCTTCAGCTGCGGACGATACTTCTGCAGCAGCGCCGCAAAGGCCTCAGAATCACCCTGCAGTGCAGATTCAAACAGCTCATTTTCATCATCCCCCTCCACACCGGCCCATTTGTTCTGCACTGGTCACCCCTACTGATCGCTGAATCTGCCATGTCCATGCTGCTGCGACGGAATATGCTGGCAACAGATCGCTGATTTCACAATCCCGCAGCCGCTCAAAATCCCGCAGCAGACGACAAAGCGACGGAAAAATCGGAATATCCCCGGATCGTGGTGCGAACCGTCGCCCGCCCAAACCCTGCGGAAACTTGTATTTCTCAGCACACAGCGTAGGCTGCAGGGGTGTCTGCTTCATGTGTACTAGTCCTCACCAAAGGTCCGCCATCATGTCTGCAACCTCTTCATCCGGCGACCTGCTGGTCGACCAGATCGCCGAAGAATTTATGCAGAAGCTGCGCAGGGGTGAACAACCGAAAATCTCCGAATACACTCAGCGGTACCCGAAAATCGCAGGCCAGCTCAAATCTCAGCTCAAATTCCTGCAAATGCTCGAACAGGCCGGCAGCAACAGCCGCCGCATGCAGCCACTCGTCCAGGAAATTCAGACACTCACACCCGACCTCAAAATCCTCGAATTCATCGGCTCAGGAGGCATGGGCTCCGTCTGGAAAGCAAGACAGCTCAGCCTGGAACGAACCGTCGCCATCAAAGTTCTGCACCAGCAGATGTTCGACTGGGAACTGTCCCGCGAACGCTTCCTCGAAGAAGCTCGCATCGCCTCCAACCTGACACACGAACACATCGTCCCCGTTCACGACGTGTTCCCCAGGGCCGCCCAACCCTACTACCTGATGCAGTTCATCGAGGGCTGCCCACTGTCCCTGATCATCGAAGCCTGGAAACGACAGCGCGACGGGGAACAGACCTCAGACGCTGCACCGACGTCCGCCCCGTCACAGCCCGCCACAACCGCTCCCCGCCGCCCGCAAAGCTGCAGCACCATCCCGGAACGCAGTTTCAGAAAAATCGCCGCATGGATGCAGCAGGCCGCCACCGCCGTACACTTCGCCCACCAGAACAATGTCCTCCACCGCGACCTGAAACCCTCCAACTTCCTCATCGACGATACACAGAAAATCTGGCTGACCGACTTCGGTCTCGCCAAACGACCCCAGCACAACTCGCTGTCCGTCCCCGGACAGGCCCCCGGTACTCTCCGATACATGTCCCCCGAACAGTGCGACGGCCGCGCCACAACGCTCTCCGATGTCTACTCACTCGGCGTCACACTCTACGAAATGCTGGCCCTCATTCCCGCATTCCATGAACACAGCGCCCGCAGCCTGCCCCAGCAGATTCGCGCCGGAAGCTGCCCGCACCTCCGCTCCCACGATCCCGCCATCCCCCGCGACCTCGTCGTGATCACCCGGAAAGCCATGGCCGTTCTGCCCGAAGATCGCTACGAATCCGCAAAGGCCATGGCCGTTGACCTGCAGAGATTCCTCGAAGGAAAACCCATCCTCGCTCGCCCGATGTCCGCACCCGAAATGCTGTGGCGACTGATCAATCGACACAAACTGGTCTCCGCCGTCACAACACTCGCCGCCATCCTGCTTGTCGCCACCAGCTCCATCGCCATCTACAGCAGCTACCTGCGCGAAATCGGACTGGAAAGTGAAATTGGCAAACAGCTGGCAGAAGCCAGCGAAATCGCCAAATCACAGCTTCCCGAACAGCAAACCCTCGCTCTGAAAAAAATCGCAAACGCCGTCGGGCTGGCCGAGCAGACACCGGATCCGACAGAATCCAAAAGCCGGATTCGGGACAGTATCGCCACAATCCTCGGCACCCCGGAAATGGTACTGCCCCAACCCCTGCCCCACATTGACAAAAGTTCACTCTACCACTTTGTCGTTGCCCGCAACCGCACCCGCATCGTCGTGCAGGCCCCGGATAAGACACTCGAAGTGCGTGATGGCAGCGACGGCTCACTGCAGGCACAGATCACCCTCGGCGTATCACCATTCGATTTCGAAATCTCCGCCGACGGCTGCTGCCTGCTGGTCAGCAGCCCCGACCCGGACACCAAACCTGCCGGATCAGACCCGGCGACCGCACCCGTTCCACAACTGGACTGCTGGGATCTGACATCCGGACAGCCGGCACTGCGCTGGACCATCCCCGGCCTGCAGGCCACTGCCATCACATTCCTGCCAAACCATCAGCAGTGCGTCACTGCCGACAGTGATGGCTCCATTCACCGCATCGAACTCAGTACCGGACGTCGGCTGCAGTCGTACCCCTGCACCGGACCGGTCACGAACATCGTCCTGCGACCACACCCGGACAAGGAACAACCGATTGTCGCTGTCTGCTGTGTGAATTACCACGAGATCCAGTTCCTCAATCTGCATTCCGGAAAGGTCGTCCGCCACATCCCCCGCAGCGGTGTGTCAGGATTCGACTGGCACCCTGACGGCCATTTACTGGCACTGCATGACGAACTGCTGGAAGTCGAACTGCTGCACTGGCCCTCACTGCGGCCGCACAAAACCATCCACAAAGGCATCGGACTGACTCACTGCCGCTTCTCACCCGATGGTCGCTGGCTGGCTGCCGGAACCTGGTCCAGCACGGGACATCAGACACAGCTGATCGCCATCCGGATCGAAGATCAGTACACCCTGACCTGCCCATGGCCATACATACCGGACGGCAAATCACTCCTGTGGTCCGAAAACAGTACGGAACTGGCCACATTGTACCACGGGGAAAAGATCTTCCAGGCCCAGCTGAAAGACCCCCAGCTGTTCCAGCACTTTGACGATGCTGGCCCCTGGCTCCCCGTGGCTCCCTCAGTCGTTCCCGCAAAAAATCTGCCCCTGATAGTCGCCAACGTGCTCGGGGTACCTGGTCTTGTACTGAATCTGCAGACTGGCACCACTCTGACCGCCCCGCTGCCCGACAGACGGAATTCCTGCTTACCGTACGTTTCGTCCGTTGCCTGGAACACCGACAAATTGGTCAGCCTCGATTTCTTCGCCAGAAAACTCTGGAACATTCAGCCTCACTTCACACAGCAGGGAGATCTGCGGCTTAACACAAAGTCCCGCATCAGACTGCCCCTGTCGCAGGCCTCGCTCCAGCTCACCCAGGATGGCTCACGCGTCTTTTTCAACAGCCCCGCCGGACGCCTCCTGTACTTCCCGACTGATGACCCGTTCGCTCTGCGCAGTCTGCCGAGCAAATTAACCGTCCTGAAAGTCCCCAGTCGCACGGGACGACTGGTTTTCTGCGATCGCAAGGACGATTCGGTCCTCTACGACTGCGACCTCGATCAGATCGTGGCTGTCTTCCTCAGCAGGAGTGATGCGATTTTTTCACCGGATGAACGCTTTCTGCTGGTTTCCTTCGACGCACAAAACGAACAGTCGGCTTCAGGATCCAGCCGCTTTCTCTACGACATCAGCAGCCGCAGGATCACTCATTCGTTACCGCCCGGACCTGCCTACTGCAGTTTCTCCGATTCCGGAGAACTGCTGGCCGCACGTTTCGTCAGTGAACAGTGCATCCGGCTGATTCATACCTCTGACGGCACCACCCTGCTCAGACTGCCAATTGAGGCCGACAATCGTGGCAGGCCGCATTTCGCCGATAACGATCGCCGGCTGTTTATTGAATCCCCCGGCCAAACCTCCAATCGCTTCTACAGCATCGACCTGCAGGCCCTGATGGCGCAGTACTCTGACCTGAAACTGCCCGTCCCCTTCCTGCTGCCGGCGCCGAACACTGCGGCAGGCGGTCCGCCAGCCCGCCTGCTGACCAGGGCACAGGCGGCTCGCACCCTCACGTTCTCGTCAGCCACCACACCGCTGCACCGGCAATTCATCGCCGCCCTGTGCAAGTCCCTGTGGGACCTGACCCGCAACTCCCCCGCACCAAAAAATCACTTCGCTCCGCTGCTGACCAGCCTGTGCTGCGATGCTCTGGAACTGGGTTGCCTCGACGTCGCCAGCCTGACCCTCGGCTGGCAGCAGCTTCTCGGTACACCCTCCGCCGGTGTCACTGCCATTCGAGCATCGCTGCTGCTGCGGCAGAATCAGCCCGCTCAGGCACTGCAACTGCTGCAGACTCCGCTCAATGCAGCCGATTGTGACATGACCCTGCAGTTCAATCGCTGCGTCGCGCTCCAGCTGCTCGACAGACCAGCAGAAGCCCGCACGGAATTCGCACGAATTCAGCCGGCCTATGCCTACACAGCCCAGCTGCCTATGCTGACGCTCCTGAATTCTCAGCTGCCAAGCACGGAAGCAGCACAGCAGAACACACTTTCCCTGGAAGAATATCTCGTAACAATACCGCGCCTGCTGATCCAAACCCACGATTTTCGCTCACACCATCTGGCTCTCTTCAGTGCTCAGCAGCTCACCCGGCAGTGGCCCGCCGTCGCCGACGGCTGGGAGGTCCGGGCGCTCGCTGAAATCTGCAACGGACTGCCCGCAGAAGCCACCAGCTCGCTGGCCCAGGCCCGCCAGCTGAAACAAAACCGCAACGACGCCACACTCCAGCTCGTCGAATCTGCCATTCACCTGCACAACGAGGATTTTCCGGCGTGGTTCTCCGGCCTGCTCAAAACCAATCAGCTGCTGGATCAGCAGGTTACCGGATTCACTCCGCTGCACTCCGCCGGTCGCGACATGCCTCTCGCCATCACTCTGCAGGTTCCTGTTCGCGCGAACAGCCTCAGCGGTCGCCTGTATCGCTGGCTGCTGCTCGCTGAATCCCAGTTCCTCAGCCACACACACATCGATGTCCTGCTCAAAACCCGCACCGGAATGTGAACACCCTCCCATGCTCGAAAGCCAAAACCTGCTGCTGGGTATCGATGGTGGCGGTACCAAAACCGTCGCATTGCTGGCCCGCGCCGCAGATCCCGATCAGATCCTCGCCACTGCATACGCGGGCCCGTCCAACCAGCGCGCTGTCGGACCCGTGCTGGCCATGCAGAACCTTGATCTCGCTGTCCATTCCGCCTTCGAACTGGCCGCAATACCCCGCTGCACCGTCGCCGCCGCCTGCCTCGGACTCGCCGGGGCTGATCGAGATTCCGATCGTGGTGTCATCCTGCGATGGGCCGAAGAAGCCCGACTCGCACACAAAGTCCGAGTCGTCAATGACGCTGTGCCCCTGCTGTCAGCCGGTTCCGGAACCGGAACTGGTGTCGCACTCATAGCCGGTACCGGCTCACTCGCCTGGGGCTGCAATTCCAGCGGTGAATCCGCCCGCGCCGGCGGCTGGGGCTGGCTGATGGGTGATGAAGGCAGCGCCTGGGCTATCGGCTCCGCCGTCCTCAAAGCAGTCGTCTTCGCCGCTGACGGTCGCGGACCACAAACACCGCTCTCACCGGCCGTCTGCGAACAACTGCAGATCAGCACCGCCCCGGAACTCGTCGCCCGCATCTACTCAGCCGAAATTCCCCGCGCACTCATCGCTGAACTCGCACCCCTCGCCTTCACTCACGCCCATAACGACGACCCCGTCGCCAGCCGGATCGTCTCCACCGCCGGACAGGACCTCGCACTCATGGTCCGCACCGTGGCCGATCGACTGCAGCTGCCTCAAAAGCTGCCGCTGGCAGCCACCGGCGCCGTCCTCACCCAACAACCCGCTCTGCTGCAGGCCGTCGTCACACATCTCGGCAGCGATCAGCGCTACACTCCCGTCGTCTCCGTCGTCCACAATGCTGCCACAGGAGCCCTCAGGCTGGCCGCCGGACTGCTGCAGTCCACCTGAAACGCCCGGCGACACTCATCACCACACTCACAGACGCACCCCACACTCACAGACGCAGAAACGTCCGAGTCCTGTACAGCCAGTACAGGAACAGCCACTGAGCCGCCAGAGCCCCTGCCGCCAGCACCACCGCACCC